>DAIRVA010000005.1:0-65476 GCA_036803045.1 Lysobacter sp.
CATGCGCCGCAGCAGGAAGCGGATGTCCTTGATGAAGCCGAGGTCGAACATGCGATCGGCCTCGTCCAGGATGCACACCTCGCAAGCGTGCAGGCTGACCACCTTGTGCTGCTTGACGTAGTCGATCAGCCGGCCGGGCGTGGCGATGATGATGTCGGCGCCGGCCTGCAGCAGCGCGCGCTGCTTGTCGTAGTCCACGCCGCCGTACACCAGCGCGAACTTCAACCCCAGGTCGGAAGCGAACTTCACCGCGTCCTTGTGGATCTGGATGGCCAGCTCGCGGGTCGGCGCCAGGATCAGGCAGCGCGGATCCTCGGGCTTGCGCTCGGCCAGCGCCGGACGGGTCAGGATGCGGTTGATCGCGGCGATCAGGAACGCCAGCGTCTTGCCGGTGCCGGTCTGCGCCTGCCCGGCGACATCGCGCCCGGCGAGCGCGACCGGCAGGGTCATCGCCTGGATCGGTGTACAGCGGGAGAAGCCGGCGGCCTCCAGCCCGGCCAGCAGGCTCGGGTGCAGGTCGAAGGAGGAGAAGGGAACGTCGGTCAGGGGCTTGTCGGACATGGATTTCCGTAGGGCGGCACGTGGCGCGCTTGCATGAGAGGGAGCCGCGCCGCAGACTGCCGCGGTGCCGCTTGGGCACGGGGGCGGCGGTGCCGAATCCCCCGGTCAACGTCCCAGTCTAGCAAGCCAAGCCCCCCATCAAGAAAACGGAGCCGACATGAGCGAACACATCATCCATGCCACCGATGCCGATTTCGCCCGCGAGGTGCTGGAATCCAACGTCCCGGTGCTGGTGGATTTCTGGGCCCCGTGGTGCGGCCCCTGCCGGATGATCGCGCCCGCGCTGGACCAGCTGGCAGGCGAATACGCCGGCAAGGCCAAGGTGGTGAAGGTGGACATCGACCAGAACCAGGCCACCGCGCTGAAGTACCACGTGCGCTCGATCCCGATGCTGCTGGTGTTCAAGGACGGGCAGGTGCAGGGCACCCAGGTCGGCGCGGTCGGCAAGCCGCAACTGGCCCAGCTGATCGACCGCGCGCTCTGATCCCAAGCTGTACGGCGGCCGTGCAAGACGGCCACCGGCCGCCCCGGCCGCTTGCCGCGCCCGCCGCAGGATGCTAACGTCAACACGTCCGGCGCGCCCTGCCCTAGCAGGCGACAGGTGCCGCACCCATCTGATTCACTCCCCACGACGCCCGCCTACCCGATCCGGGCGCTCGCCATCGCGAGGATTTCCCGCTTGTCCGACGACACCCAGACCCCCGAGGCTCCTGCGCCCAAGCGCCGCGGCCGCCCGCCCAAGAACCGCACCGAAACCGATGCATCGCAGGCCACCGCGCCCGATGCCGCGGCAGCACCAACACCAGCAGTGAGCGAGGGTCCGCCGCCCGATGCCGGCGCGCCCGCACCCGCCGGCGACCAGGAGCATTCGCCCGAGTCCCGCCAGGAAGGCGGCCACGGGCAGGCCCGCGAGCACCACGGCAACAACCGCCGCGAGCGCTTCAAGAATCGCCGCGACCGCCAACGCGATCGCTACCGCGACAGCGGCATGCCCGACGAGGGCGGCAATGGCGAGAATTTCGTGCCGCGCCCGCACCCGCAGGTGCCGGAAGGCTTCCCGACCTATTCGCTGGGCGACCTCAAGCGCATGCCGGCAGCCAAGCTGCTGGACATCGCCGAACAACTGCAGATCAGCGAGGGCGTGGCCCGTGCGCGCAAGCAGGACATCATCTTCGGCATCCTGAAGGTGCTGACCCGCCACGGCGAGGGCGTCGCCGCCGACGGCGTGCTGGAAATCCTGCCCGACGGCTTCGGCTTCCTTCGCGCGGCCGAGGCATCGTATCTCGCCGGCCCGGACGACACCTACATCTCGCCCAGCCAGATCCGCCGCTTCAACCTGCGCACCGGCGACCACATCGCCGGCCGCATCCGCTGGCCGAAGGACGGCGAGCGCTACTTCGCGCTGAACATCGTCGACACCATCAACGGCGAGCCGATCGAGGCATCGAAGAACAAGACCCTGTTCGAGAACCTGACGCCGCTGTTCCCGCGCAAGCGCTTCAGGCTGGAGCGCGGCGACGGTTCTTCCGAAGACATCACCGGCCGCATCCTCGACCTGATGGCCCCGCAGGGCAAGGGCCAGCGCGCGCTCATCGTCTCGCCGCCGAAAGCCGGCAAGACGATGATGATGCAGCAGATCGCCTCGGCCATCACCTACAACCACCCTGACGTGCACCTGATCGTGCTGCTGATCGACGAGCGCCCGGAAGAAGTGACCGAGATGCAGCGCACCGTGCGCGGCGAAGTGATTTCGTCCACCTTCGACGAGCCGGCCGCGCGCCACGTGCAGGTCGCCGAAATGGTGATCGAACGCGCCAAGCGCCTGGTCGAGCACAAGAAGGACGTGGTGATCCTGCTCGACTCGATCACCCGCCTCGCCCGCGCCTACAACAACGTGCTGCCCTCCAGCGGCAAGGTGCTGACCGGCGGCGTGGATGCCAACGCGATGCATCGCCCGAAGCGCTTCTTCGGCGCGGCGCGCAACGTGGAGGAAGGCGGCAGCCTGACTATCATCGCCACTGCCCTGGTCGATACCGGCAGCGCGATGGACAAGGTGATCTACGAGGAGTTCAAGGGCACCGGCAACAGCGAAATCCACTTGGACCGCCGCATCACCGAGAAGCGCGTGTACCCGGCGATCGGCGTCAACCAGTCCGGCACCCGCCGCGAGGACCTGCTGATCGAACCGGAACTGCTGCAGAAGATCTGGATCCTGCGCAAACTCATCCACCCGATGGACGAGATCGCGGCGATGGAGTTCCTGCTCGACAAGATGAAGCAGACCAAGTCGAACGACGAGTTCTTCAGTTCGATGAAGCGCTGAGCCCGGCTTGTCGCAATGAAGCCGAAACGCCCCGGGAAGCCGGGGCGTTCTTCATTTGAGCGAAGGCGGCGACACGGGCGCTCGACGGAACAGGGCGATCAGGCCGTTGATCGCCGCCAGCACGATCAGGCGAACGACGCCAGCGAGATCAGGCCGTTCGGGCTGTTCCATTGCCAGAACCACAGGCTGCCGATGCCGCCGATCAGCAGGCTCACCAGCAGCAACGGCAGCGCGGCAGCGGCAGGCCCATCAGGCACTGCAAAGCCATCATGGTGGACAGAAAAACAGGGCGAAGGAGGCTTGCATCAACGCTGGGCTGTTTTATTCATGTCATCGATCATCTTCGCAGTCATGCGCTCGTCGATGCCGGGATTTTTCTTCAAGAATTCTTCGAGTGCCACACCCGCCCGCGTATCGCCCATGTCCTGGGCCACCGTCAATGCAGCCGCGATCGCTTCAGGGCGGGTAGTAACCCCGGCCTGCGTCCGCCCATAGACCATGACGGAAAAGGGGTTGTGGGAAGTTCTCAGCGCAAGCCCGGCTGCAGCACCGGCAACCCCCGCAGCCAGCATCGTGTGATTGCCGGCATTGCCGTGTCCCGCCCAGCTCTGCTCCAGCCGCAGCGCCAGGCGGTCCGCATACAGCAGTTGTGCCCGTACATCCCCCGCATCCGCGCGCCGCTTCAGCGATTCGTCGCTCTCCTGGAAAGTCCGCAACAGTTCTTCCGGGGACGGATAGCCCCAGGCGTCCATCTGTGCACGCCCGACTGCACCTCGATCGTCGAGCAGCCCTCGATAAGCACGGTTCTCGGTCGTGAGCGCCTCGTGCTCCACGGCGGAGGCGTGCGCCAGCGCCTCCTCCCATGTCCTGCGTTTTTCGCCGGGCACCTGGCTGGCCGTGCCGCGAGTCGATTGGCTGGTGCCGTTTCCTGCCGCCAGACCCGCATCGGTACCGCCGGGAGAGCAGCCTGCCGCTGCGGACAACGATATCGCCAGCATCCAGATGCTTTTGTTGAAGGCTGGGTTGTTCATTGACCTGTCCTCGCGTTGTTCCGGCATCGCATCGGCATCTTTGCCGTGCGTCATTGCGACATTATTCTTGGAGTCCTCGCATCGTCATGCCCCGGAAGGCCCCGGCATTCGTTCACTGCTTCGCCGGCGGCGATTTCAGCCTGAAGGTCTGATCGCGTACCGGCAGCAGGCCCTCGCTTCCGTCGAGATCGGAAACGCCGACCAAGGTGCCGCGATCCAGCGACACGCCCCACGACGGGACATGGCGCGCTCCGCGCGATTCGATCCGCCACTTGCCGGCGCCATCCAGGCCCCGGCGGTCTTCCATGGCGAACAGCACCGGAATCGCGCCGATCCGCCAACTGTCGTCGACGGCGTCCTCGGGCCGCTTCGGCGGCGCGAACCGCCAACTGGCGACCGCCCGCTTCGCCTCGTTCTCGAACATCGCACGGGCGCGCTCCATCAGCGCGGGCTTGCCTTTGACATCGAACAGTGCCGATTGGTAGGGCTGAACGCGTTCCACCGTGCCGTCCGGCCGCAGCAGGACATGCAGCAGCACGGCACCGCTGATGCCGACCCGCTCCAGCGCGCCCGGATAATGGATGGCGCGGCCACGCTCGTAGGCGCCGGGATGCTTGGCGCGCGCATCGCGCTCGGCCACGGGCGACGGACCGCCCTCCCTGTTCAGGCGGCCGTCGTAGAAGCGGATGTACTCCATCGACACGCTGTAACCGTCGCCTTGGGCGGCATCCTGCTGGCGCGCGACATAGGTCATGCGGGCGAAGGTGCGGGCATTGACCGGCCGGCCGTCCAGCTTGACCGGCACGAACTGCAGGTCGGCCAGGGTCTTCTCGCCCATCGCGCGGATCGCATCGGGCAGCCCGGGCGTCAGGATGCGATGTTCGACGACCTTGCCGGCGGTATCGAAGACCACTTCGCCGTCGACGCGCAGCGTGCGGACCGACTCCGCGGTACCGATCTGGATCGATGCCGGCGACTCGGCCAGCACAAAGGCCGGCATGCCGGACATGCCGATCGCGAGCGCCAGCATGGCTGCGAGGCGGTACCGTCGAGGGCTGTTCATCGAGTCTCTTCCATGCAATGCGTACGTCCGAGTATCCCATCGGCCGGACGGATCCGGCTGAACGGGTTCAGCCCGCCGGGCGATGCAGCATGCGCGCGGTGGAAGGTGCTCCCGCGCCGGGATCGAAGGCGGCGGCGACATCCAGATAGCCGCGCATCACCGCGATATCGCGCGGCGTGCGGTTGAGATGGTCGCGCTGGGCAGGGTCGGCGCCGGCGCGCAACAGCATCCGCACCAGGTCGCCGAGTCCGTGCAACGCCGCGAGATGCAGCGGGCCGAACCCGCGCGCGTCGCGCGCCGAGAGCGAAACCTCCTCGTCCAGCAGCCGTTCGATGCCCGCGGCCAGCACGCCTTCGTCGCATTCGGCGCCAGGTTGCGCACGCGCGCCCAGCAGCATCAACAAGGGGGTCAGGCCGAGGGCGGTGGCGGTATCGGCATCCGCCCCGGCCAGCAACAAGGTGTCGAACAAGGCCAGCAGCCTCGCACGATCGCGTGAGCCGAATCCGTACAGCGCCGCGCCGTGCAAGGGCTGCATCCCCGCCTCGTCGCCTTGCCCGACATCGACACCGGCGGCGATCAGGCGTCCCGCTACGTCCGGCAGGCCAAGGGCACACGCGAGCATGAGCACGCTCACGCCATCGGCCAGTGAGCGGTCAAGACGGGCGCCGGCGGCGAGCAGCCGGTCGATGGCGCCCGGGTTGTGCGTGCTCACGGCGGCGGACAGCGGCGTGGCGCCACCGCTGGCAGCAAGATCCGGATCGGCGCCCGCCTCGAGCAGGGCGTCGAGGGCATCGAGATGGCCGCCGCCGGCCGCGCGCAGCAATGCAGTGCAACCTTGCGCATCCCGGCTGTCGACATCGAATCCCAGCGCGAGCAGGCGACGCACGCCATCGGCGTCGCCCACGACCGCGGTCGCTGGCAGGTCGGCCGCGCGCAGGTGCCGCCCGGGATGCTGCGTGCCCCGCCAATCGAGCCATCGGGCCATGTCCACGCGGCCGTTGGCCAGCGCGACGCCGAGCGCGCTCTGCCCGTCGCTGCTGCGGGCTGCGGGCTGCGCCCCGGCCATCAACAGGCGCGGGATCGCCCGGCCGCGATCGAACGCCGCCGCCAGATGCAGCGGCGCCATGCCGCGGGCGTCGGGCCGGGTCGGGTCCGCACCGCGATCGATCAGGGCCTCGGTCAACCGCATCCAGCCGAGTCGCACCGCCAACCCGAGCGGCGAGTCGCCGTGGTGGGCGCCATGACCATCGGCGCCGGCATCGAGCAGGGCCAAGGCGAGGCGTTCGGCATCGGCGGCATCCGCGCCGATGCGCGCCTGCACCGCGCCGGCCAGGTAGCGCGCAAGTCCCCCGGCACCGGCCGGCGAGACGCCCGCAGAAGACAGGGCGCGAAGGGCCTCACGCGCCACGGCATCGGCGGCGGCGCGGTCGAGCAGGAGGAAAAACGGGGTATCGCCGTCCGGGCCGCGCGGCTCCCGCGCCTGGATCAGCGGCAGCAGCTCGCGGATGCGCGCCGGATGCCGGCGGGCGGCCTCGAGCAGCACGCTGCCCTCCTCGCGCGCATCCAGCAGGGCGGCCAGGCCGGCCATGGCGGCGTGGTCGCCCGTTTCGAGGGCATCGAGCAGGAGCTGCGAAGGCGGCCGCGGCGTTGCTTCGTCCGGGTCGGCCGGCAGCGGTCGACCGGGATCGAGCGCGGCCACCAGCGCCCAGCGCCCCTGCGCCATCGCCTGCTCGATCGCGGTGCGTCCTTCGGCATCGCGCAGGTCCGCGTCGCGCCCGGTCTCGCGTAGCCATTCGGCCAGCGCCGGCGTCGCGCGCGTCTCGGCCAACGCCCGCATCAAGGCATCGCGGCCTTGCGCATCGGTCGCCCGCGGATCGGCACCCGCCTCGGCCAACCGTTGCAGCATCGGCAAATCGCCGTTGCCGGCCGCCAGCAGCCAGGAGTCGAGACCGGCTTCATCCCGGGTCCGCACGTCGGCGCGCGCTTCCAGCAACGCCTCGAGAATGTCCATGTGGCCGGCGGCGGCGGCCTGCTGCAGGGCGGTGCGCCCATCGCGGCCGCGCGCGTCGACGACCGCCTTTTGGCGCAGCAGGAATCCCACGCCCGCCGGATCGTCGTCCTCGGTCGCGGCGGCGGCCACCAGCGCGGGTTCTCCGCCTTCCGGATGCAGTCCGGCGCCCTTCTCGACCAGGAAACGGGCCAGCCGCCAGTTGCCGTTGCGGCAGGCGAGGGCCAGCGGCGATCGGCCCTCGTCGTTGAGGGCGTCGATCTCGGCACTGGCATCCAGCAGCAGCGCCACCACGCCGGGATCGGTGCTGCGCGCGGCATGGTGCAAGGGCGTGTTGCCGTCGCCATCGCGGGCCTGCGGATTGGCGCCGTTGGCCAACAGGGTCATGACCGCTTCCGGCCGGCCGTGCCAGCTGTCGCGGGTGGCGGCGATCAGCGCGGTCGGCTGGCCGGGCGGCGCTTCCAGCGCCACTCCGGCTTCGATCAATGCGCGCAGCAGCCGCAGGTCGGGCAGTACCGCCGCCAGTTGCGCCAGGCTGCGCCGGTCACGGTCGTCAGCCGGCGGCGGAGCATGCGCATCCGCACCGGCCGCGAGCAGGCGCAGCGCGTGCTCGGCCCGGCCGCGGCGCGCCGCCTCGTACAACGCGACGGCCCCGATGGGCGCGGCGGATGCCGGGTCCTCGCCGGCCGTCGGATCAGGCCCTGCCATCGCCGTGTCCCAATCCACGGCCTCGGCATTGCGGGCCGGACGCGGAGGCTGGCGGATCGCAGGCACCGCGGAGGCCACCTTGCCCAGCCGCCGCCATGCCGAAACCGCGACGCCAAGCGCCAGCAAGGCCGCCAACCCCCAGCGCCAAGGTGGAGGAATGGCACCGGGCCAGGCCAGCAGGACCGCGGCGATGCAGACCACCGTCACCGGGGCGGCGATGCCGAGCCCGCGCCAATCCGCAGCGCCCGCCCCGGAGTGCACGGACGGTGGCCGTCCGCCCAGGACCCGTGCCCATGCCGGCCATTGCCACCAGGCCAGCAGCAATACGACGCCCCCCATCGCCCATGTCCAGAGCCATGCCCCGAAGCCGCCTTCCGCGAGGAAGCGCGACAACGGCCAGGCCAGCAGTGCACCCGCAAGCGCCATCCCGGCCAGCCAGCGCATGGCGGCGGCCTGCGCGACCGCACGCAACTGCTCACGCTCGGCCAGCGCCACCGCGGCCAGCGTCGCGCCCAGCCACGCGCAAGGCAGCACCCATGGCCCGGCCACGGCGGTCGCCAACATGAACATGGCGGCGGCGGGCAGCAGTATCCAGCGCAAGGATCGCGCGCCTTCAGGCATCGGTGCCCCAGTCCCCGGCGAGCGGATCGGCCGCGTGCGATGGCGGCATCTGCAGGTACCAGCCGCGTTCGGCCAGTTGCGCCATCACCTCCGATGCCTGGGCCTGCGCTAGCTTGCGGCCCGCATCCAGCTGCAGCGTCATCACGAAAGCGAAAGGCGCAAGCCGTGCTTGCAGGCTTTCCGGCAACCGCGCGGCGCCGTCGCGATCGGCCACGAAGACATAGGTGTCGGCGCGCTTCTGGCTCTTGTAGACGTGGGCTTCCATGGCGGGCTGTGCAGGCGCGATCCAGCGGTGATTGTGCGCCAAAGCGCCGGCAAGTTGAAACCGCGCGCGCCTGCGCTGCTACCCTTCGCGGTCGCCACGAGAGGAATCCGCCATGCGCCGAGTGCTTGCCGTCGCCCTGCTCGCCTTCGCCTGCCACGCCCAGGCACAGCCCACGCAACCGCTGACGATGCGCCAGATCATGGCCGATCCCGACTGGATCGGTCACGCCGTGGAGGACGCGTGGTGGCGATGGGATGGCCGTGCGATCGATTTCAACCTCAAGCGCGACGGCGAGAACATCCGCGATACCTTCCGCATCGGCATCGACGGCATCGGCGCGCCCGCACGCGTGGATGGCGCCGATCGCGCCCAGCTCGATGGCGAAGGCGCGGTCTACAGCCGCGACGGCCGCCGCACCGCCTTCGTGCGCAATGGCGACGTGTTCATCCGCGACCTGCAGTCGGGCGCACTCACCCAGCTCACCCGCAGCAACGCGCGCGAATCGCGCCCGCAGTGGAGCGACGCCGGCGCGCTGGTCTGGCGCCAGGGCAACGACTGGTATCGCTGGGACGGGCGGATGATCTACCAGGCGGCCGCGCCGCAGGCCGCCGACAACCCCGGCAAATCGCCCAAGGCCGATGACCTGCGCGAGCGCCAGCTTCGCCTCATCGAAACCCTGAAAGACGAGGCCGCGCGCCGCGAGGCGATGCGCAAGCAGGACGAGGCCTGGCGTAGCGAAGACCCGACCCGCGCGCCGGCACCGCTCTACCTCGGCAAGAACGTGGAGATCGAGGACAGCGCGCTCTCGCCCGACGGCCGCTGGCTGCTGGTGGTGACGAGCGAGAAGGGTGCCGACAAGGGCCAGGGCGGCAAGATGCCGAAGTACGTCACCGAGTCCGGCTACGAGGAATTCGAGGAAGTCCGCACGCGCGTGGGCCGCGGCGCGCCGCTGCCGCACAGGCTGTGGCTGGTGGATGTCGCTTCGGGCGGCGTGCGCGAATTGAGGTTCGACGCCCTGCCCGGCATCGGCGAGGATCCGCTGGCGGCGATGCGCAAGGCCGCCGGCCAGGATGCGCTGAAGGGCAACCGCCCTGCGCGCATCGAAACCGATGGCGACGGCAGCGGCCCGGCCATTCACTGGAGCGGCGATTCGCGCAACGTGGCCGTGCTGGTGCGCGCGATCGACAACAAGGATCGCTGGATCGCCACCGTCGATACCGCGAACGCGACGCTGCAGTCGCGCCACCGCCTGACCGATCCGGCCTGGATCAACTGGTCGTTCAACGAGTTCGGCTGGATGCCCGATGGCCGCACACTCTGGTACCTGTCGGAAGAGGACGGTTTCTCGCACCTGTACACGCTGGACGGCAACGCGCGGAAACAGTTGACGAGCGGCAAGTGGGAGACTTCATCCGTCGCCGTTTCGCGCGATGGCCGCAGCTTCTACTTCCGCTGCAACCGCCAGCGGCCGGGCGATTACGAGGTCTGCAACGTGCCAGCCCAAGGCGGCGCGGTGCGCGAGGTCACTTCGCTCGACGGCGTCGAGAGCTTCGCGCAATCCCCCGATGGCTCGAAACTGCTCTTGCGCTGGTCCGAGAGCTACATCCCGCCACAACTCGCCGTCATCAACGCGACCGGCGAAGGCCTGAAGAAGCTCACCGACACCCGCACGCCTGCGTTCAAGGCCATCGACTGGGTGCAGCCCGAATACGTGCAGGTGCCGTCCAGGCATGGCGCCGGCACCATCTGGGGCAAGTACTACGGCCCGAAGCAGATGGAGCCCGGCAAGCAGTACCCGGTCGTGATGTTCGTGCACGGCGCGGGTTACCTGCAGAACGTGGAAACGACGTATCCGGCCTATTTCCGCGAGCAGATGTTCCACAACCTGCTGGTGCAGCAGGGCTACATCGTGCTGGACCTCGACTACCGCGCCTCGGCCGGTTACGGGCGCGACTGGCGTACCGCGATCTATCGCTGGATGGGCAAGCCGGAGCTGGAGGATTACCTCGACGGCCTCGACTGGCTGGTCGCCAACCGGCAGGGCAACCGCGACCGCGCCGGCATCTACGGCGGCAGCTACGGCGGCTTCATGACCTTCGCCGCGCTGTTCAAGGCGCCGGGCGTGTTCAAGGCGGGCGCCGCGCTGCGCCCGGTCAGCGACTGGTCGCAGTACAACCACGAGTACAGCAGCAACATCCTCAACACGCCCGAGCTCGACCCCGAGGCCTACAAGCGCTCCTCGCCGCTGGAGTACGCGCAAGGGCTGCAGGACCACCTGCTGATCGCGCACGGCATGATCGACGACAACGTGTTCTTCAAGGATTCGGTGATGCTGACCCAGCGCCTGATCGAGCTGCGCAAGGACAAGTGGGAGATCGCGCCGTATCCGCTGGAACGCCACGGATTTAAGCACCCGGCAAGCTGGTACGACGAATATCGTCGCATCCACGAACTCTTCGAGCGGACTCTGAAGTGACTACCACCACCCCGGCGGCCGCACGTTTCCGGCCGCACCTTCCGGCGAATGCGCTGATCGCGCTGGTCGCCGTCTTCATCGTGCTGTTCTGCAACCACCGGCTGTGGGGGCTGGTGTTCGCCTACAGCTCCGGCCCGGCCTTCACCGTGGTCATCGGCGCCGTGGTGTTCGCCATCGCCGTGCTGCTGGCGCTGCCGTTCTCGTTCAAGGGCGCGATCAAGCCGTGGCTGGCCTTCCTGCTGATCAGTGCCGCCGCGGCCAGCGTGCTGACCTCGGACTTCGGCGCGGTGGCCGACCGCCATGCGGTGGCCAGCGTGTTCGAGACCGACCGCCGCGAAGCCGGGGAGATGATGTCGCTGTGGGTGCTGGCGCGCATCGGCCTGCTGGGCGTGTTGCCGGCGGCGCTGGTGTTCTGGACGCGCATCCGGTGGAAGCCGTTCCTGCGCGAGGCCGGTTCGCGCCTGCTCCTGCTGCTGGTGGCCGCCGGGTTGCTGGCGATCGCGATCTTCGGCTTCGGCCAATCGGTCAGCAGCTTCGCACGCAACCACATGGAGGTCCGCCACCTGGTGATGCCGCTGGCGCCGATCAACGCCTCCATCAATTACTACCGGCACTCCGTTCAGGACAACCGCCCGTACGTGAAGATCGGCATGGATGCGCATGCACGGCACCCGGGCCGGGCCGGCGACAAACCGCGCGCACTGGTCGTGGTCGTGGGCGAATCCGCGCGCAGCGCCAGCTTCTCGCTGGCCGGCTATGGCCGCGACACCAATCCGGAACTCTCGCGCCTGCCGATCGCCTTCTTCCCGAAGGTCCAGAGCTGCGGCACCAACACCGCCACCTCGGTGCCGTGCATGTTCTCCGACCTTGGCCGCAAGGACTACGACGCCAAGGTCGCGGTCAAGCGCGACAACGCGCTCGACCTGCTCGCACGCGCCGGCTGGAAGGTCACCTGGATCGACAACAACGCCGGAAGCAAGAAGGTCGCCGCGCGGCTGGAGGAGATCGGCGTGATGGAAAGCCGCGATCCGCGCTGGTGCGGCAAGGAGGGCTGCCAGGACGGAATGATGGTCGAGCTGCTGCGCGAACGGCTGACCAAGGTCGATGCCGACACCGTGATCGTGCTGCACATGCTGGGCAGCCATGGCCCGGCCTACTACGCGCGTTACCCGAAGGAATTCGCCCGCTTCCAGCCGGACTGCCGCGGCACCGACCTGCAGGCCTGCACCCGCGAGGCGATCATCAACACCTACGACAACACCATCCTCTACACCGACCACGTGCTGGCACAGATGATCGGCCTGCTGCGCGACGACGCCCGCATCGACGGCGCGCTGTTCTACGTCTCCGACCACGGCGAGTCCACCGGCGAACGCGGCCTCTACCTGCATGGCGCGCCCTGGGCCATTGCGCCTTCGGAGCAGACGACGGTGCCGATGTTGGCATGGGCCTCGCCCGGCTACGCGCAACGTGTCAGCCTGGACATGGCCTGCCTGCGCCGGGACGCGGGCCAGGCGTATTCGCACGACAATTTCTTCGACACCCTGCTGGGTTTCGGCGGCGTCACGAGCAATGCGCAACGGCCCGCACTGGACATCACCGCGGCCTGCCGACGTCCGTCCGCCTCGCCGCACTGACCGCTTCGGCGCAAGCGGCGATAATGGGGGCATGAACGACGCCCCCGATTTCGACGCCATCCGCGCCTACCTGACCACCCTGCAGGACCGCATCTGCAGCGCCATCGAATCCGCCGATGGCGCGGCCCGCTTCGTCGAGGACGCGTGGACCCGCGCAGGCAAGGGCGGCCTCCTGGGCGGCGGCGGACGCACCCGGATCCTGCGAGACGGCGCGGTGTTCGAGCAGGCCGGCATCGGCTTTTCCGATGTCTCCGGCACCACGCTGCCGGCCTCCGCCACCGCGGCACGGCCGGAGCTCACGGGCGCGGCCTGGCGCGCCGTCGGCGTGTCGCTGGTGTTCCATCCGCGCAATCCGCACATTCCCACCACGCACGCCAACGTTCGCCACTTCCGTGCGGAAAAAGAAGGCGAGACGGTCGCGTGGTGGTTCGGCGGCGGCTTCGACCTGACGCCCTATTACCCGTACGACGAGGACGTGCTGCACTGGCATCGCGTCGCCCGCGAACTGTGCGAACCCTTCGGTGGCGATGCGCGTTACCAGGCGCACAAGGACTGGTGCGACGAATATTTCTTCCTGAAGCACCGCGAGGAGACGCGCGGCGTCGGCGGCCTGTTCTTCGATGATCTGCAGGACGATGCCGAGGCCGATTTCGCCTATTTGCGCGCGGTCGGCGACGGCTTCCTGGACGCCTATTTGCCCATCGTCGAGCGCCGGCGCGTGCTTCCCCATGCCGAGCACGAGCGGCAGTTCCAGCTGTATCGGCGCGGCCGCTATGTCGAGTTCAACCTGGTGTTCGACCGCGGCACGCATTTCGGCCTGCAGTCGGGCGGGCGCGCGGAAAGCATCCTGATGAGCCTGCCGCCGCTGGTGCGCTGGGAATACGGCTACGCGCCGGAAGCCGGCAGCGAGGAGGCGCGGCTCGCCGATTACCTCAGGCCGCGGGACTGGCTGCGCGAGCTGGCCTGACCCGGCTCAGGAGGGCACGGCCGGCAGGATCGTGCGCACCTCTACGCAACCGTTTGACTGCCATTCGCGCAGCGTGTCGGCGGTGATCGTGAAAGCCCACGGCCAGGCGGCGTTCCCGGCCTCGCTCAGCACCACCCAGACCGCGCGCGCACGTCCCTCGGCCTTGGCCTGGTACATGCCGACATCGGCCACGCGCGCCACGCCATCCAGCCCTTCCTGGCCGGAATCCGCGCCCGGCGGCACCAACACGCAGCCGATCGACGCGCTGACCTTCAACTCCTGACCGGCCACCGGCACCGGTGCCGCGAACGCTTTCAACAGGCCGCGCAGCCAATCCTCGACATCCGCCTCCGCCGGTAAGTCGCGGACCAGCAGGAACTCCTCGCCGCCCCAGCGGAACAGTTCGCCCGGCCCGCCCATCGCCGCCCGCAATCGCGATCCAGCCTGGCGCAGGACCTCGTCGCCCGTGCCGTGGCCATACCGGTCGTTGATGGCCTTGAAGTGATCGAGGTCGAGCAGCGCCACCGCGCGACGCATGCCCTTCCGTTCGCGTTTCGATTTCAGCCACTTCGGCAGGTAATGCCGGTTGAAGGCGCCGGTCAACGCGTCCTTCCACAACGCCATCCGCTGCTGCCATCCGGAATACAGCAACAGCGCCAGCAACACGACGACGCCAACCGCCAGCACGCTGACGATCATCCAGGCTTCGTTGCGCATGCGCTCCTGCTCGAGCTTCGCCTCCTGCAGGCTGTTGGCCTCCGACAAGTAGCGGATCTCGCGCTCGCGGCGGGCGATGTCTTCCTCCACCTGCAGGCTGGCCACGCCCTGCGCACGATTGACGCCATACATGCGCAAAGTCAGCGCACGCTGATCGCGCATGGTCGCCAGCGCCTGCGCATAGCGGCCGGCCGCGGCCAGTACGTCCACCTTGCGGCCCAGTCCCTGCTGGAGCGCCACCACGTGCGCCGCATGCCTGAAATGATCAAGCCCGCGCTCCATCAAAGCCATTCCCTGGTCGACATGCCCGAGCGCGGCCCGGGCCTCGCCGCCGATCACCTCGCCGTTGGCGCGGTAATACACCGCACCGTTGGCACTGGCCGCGACCATCGCATCGGCGAGCACTTGCGCGCGAGCCGGCTCGCCCAGCGTGAGCAACGACTCGGCCAGCTCTTCGCGCATGCGCTGGGTCCCGTTGTCCGCATCACCCGGCTTCGCCTGCGCCAGCGCGGGCTCGAGCAGCCGGACGGCCTCGCGCTCGCGGCCCTCCAGGCGATAGGCTGCCGCCCGGGTGGCGAGCATGTGCGCACGCAACAGCGGCGATGCCCTGCCCGACAGCCTGGCGTCGACGCGATCGAGCATTTCCAGCGCCTTGCGCGGATCCTGCAGGTCGACGTAGAGCCGCGCGATGTTTTCGCCGCGCGATGCGGCCACGGCGGGATCGGAAACCGGCGATTCCCGCGCCAGGTCGCGTGCCTGCAGCAAGTGCCGCAGCGCCAATTCGAAATTGCCGACATCCCAATACATGTAGGCGAAGGCCAGCGCCATCGCGTCGCGCACCTCGGCCGATGCGCCGCGCGCCTGCAGGCGGACCTCGCTCAGCTGACGCAGGCTGGTCTCGATGTCCGCATCGGAATGGTTGTCGAAAATCTCGTCGATCCGCATCAGCAGCGCGGTATCGCGGTCACCGTGCCTCAGGGCCAGGTCGCGCAGCGATTCCTGCAGCCGGCGGGATTCCTCGTGGTCGCCGCTCAATTCGATCAGAAGCCGAATCAGTTCACGCTGCACGGCATAAGGCGGGTCCGGCGGCAGCTGCGCGTGCAACGCGAGGAAGCGCCGACGCAGTTCCTCCTCGGGAAGCGACTGCTGACGCAGGCTGGCCAGTTCGGATTCCCAGCGCGTCCAGGACGGTGCCGGATACGCTGGCGATGCGCACAACGCCAGGCACAGGGCCAGCGCGCAGCGCCAGCTTCTGCGACCCGATCGCGGAGCCGATCCAGCATGGTGCAGCGCATGGGCCATGTTCATGAACGACAAGCAGGTCTCTGCATGCACAATTTCGCGGGGAATGCCCTGAAGGTAGTCGTTTCGACAGGCTCCCGCCATCGCGGAAGCGGCAAACGTGACCTACATCGCATCCGGATGCGCCGGCCTGCGCCGACGACGCGCATGATGCTTGGGCAGCGCGTAGGCTTGGCCTGCGACCGCCTCCTTCGGCAGGACGCTGATGCTGCCATTGGTCTCCAGGATGGCCACCCCGATGTCGCCGACATGGGCGATATTGTTCAGGCGGAACGCCTCGCGCAGATCCTCGTCGCTCACCATTTCACGGCGCATGGCCTCGGCGAAGATCGTGCCGTTCCTCGCCAGCACCACGGGGCTGCCTTCCATCACCGTTTCCACGCTCGCGTACCGCGAGGTCAGGAAGGCCACGCCGTAATTGAGCGCGATCAGGCACACCGCGAGGATGAACGCGCCGGAGATCGAATTGTCGCCGCCGTTCAGACCGTTCTGAACCGCGTTGCCGATCAGGATCAGCAACACCAGGTCGAACGGCGTGAACTGTCCGACCGCGCGTTTTCCGGACACCCGGATCAGCACCATCACCATCACGTAGATCACCACCGCCCGCAGCACGAAATGCCACCAGGGCGCGGACAGCGCGAACAGATCGGACATGGCGACTCCCTCCCCGGCATGCGGACCGCCAGCGTAACCGAGCGCCCATAAAAAACCCCGCCGGAGGGGGCCGGCGGGGCGGGGGAGGGAACGGATCCGGGGAGAGATGCCGTACCCAATCGATCGGCTCCAAGGGAGGGGAGCGATCACGTGGCGGACGTTGCATCTGCCACGGCGCTAGTTGAGCATTCCGGACATGGATGATTCGTGAACCGCTCCGTTAAGAAATTGTAGGGTCTGCGGCAGGATTCAGCCCGGATTCAACAACGCGGCAAGCATGCGATCTGCGGCGCATCCGATCAGTGCGCTTCGTCCCAGTTGCGTCCGGTGCCGCTGTCGACCACCAGCGGCACGCGCAGTTCGGCGGCATCCGCCATGCGGGTGATCACGGCTTCGGTCAACTCGGGAATGAAGTCGGCATCGGCCTCGAACACCAGCTCGTCGTGGACCTGCAGGATCATCAGCGCCCGGTCCTGTTGCGGGGCCAGCCATTCATCCACCGCGACCATCGCCCGCTTGATGATGTCGGCGGCGGTGCCCTGCATCGGCGCGTTGATCGCCGCGCGCTCGGCGCCGGCGCGCTGGCCCTGGTTGCGCGAGTGGATGTAGGGCAAATACA
This sequence comes from Lysobacter sp., assembly GCA_036803045.1. GTDB lineage: Bacteria > Pseudomonadota > Gammaproteobacteria > Xanthomonadales > Xanthomonadaceae > Solilutibacter. Next base: position 16,956 of record DAIRVA010000005.1, read on the forward strand.
GGCGCCTGCCGAACACGGTTTCCACGAAGCCCTGCCCGCGTGCCTGCTCGCGGGTGCGCTCCATGTATTCACGCACGCCGGGGTAGCGGCTGAAGTAGAGCGCGATGTAGTCCTGCGCTTCGCCGCGCGGCACGCCCAGCTGCTTGGCCAGGCCAAACGCGCTCATGCCGTACATCAGGCCGAAGTTGATCGCCTTGGCGGCGCGACGCTCGTTGGGGGTGACCTCGTCCAGCATGCGTCCGAACACTTCCGCGGCGGTGGCGCGATGCACGTCGTCACCGGATTCGAAGGCCCGCAGCAGGGCCTGGTCTTCCGACAGGTGGGCCATGATGCGCAGCTCGATCTGCGAGTAGTCGCAGGCCAACAGCTGGCGACCCGGCGGCGCGACGAACGCCTTGCGGATGCGGCGGCCATCATCGGTGCGGATCGGGATGTTCTGCAGATTGGGGTCGCTCGATGCCAGTCGTCCGGTCGCCGCGCCTGCCTGGTGGTAACTGGTGTGCACGCGGCCGGTTTCGGGATTCACCATCTCCGGCAGCTTCTCGGTATAGGTGCTGCGCAATTTGGCCAAGCCGCGATACTCCAGGATCACCCGCGGCAATTCGTGCTGGTCGGCAATCGCTTCCAGCGCCTCCTCGTTGGTGGAGGGCGCGCCACTCGGCGTCTTCACCATGACCGGCAGTTTCAGCTCGTCGAACAGCAATGCCCCCAGCTGCTTGGGCGAATCCAGGTTGAGCGTGCGGCCGGCGAGTTCCGTGGCCTTCTGCTGCGCTTCGAGCATGCGCTTGCCGAGGTCCGCCGACTGCCGGCGCAGCTCGGCGGCATCAATCATCACGCCGTTGGCCTCGATGCGCTCGAGCACCGGCACCAGCGGCATTTCGATGTCGCGATAGACGCCTTCCAGCGCGGGCACGTCGGCCAGTTGCGGTGCCTGCGCGCGATACAGGCGCAAGGTGATGTCGGCGTCCTCGGCGGCGTAGCGGGTGGCGTCTTCCACCGAGACCTCGGCGAAGGAGATCTGCTTCGCGCCCTTCCCGGCGACTTCGCTGTAGGGAATCGTCTCGATGCCGAGCACCCGCCTGGCCAGCGAGTCCATGTCGTGGCGCTGGCTGGAGTCGATCACGAAGCTCTGCAGCATCGTGTCATCGGCATAGCCCTTCACCTCGATGCCGTGGCGGCGCAGCACGTGCAGGTCGTACTTGCCGTGCTGGCCGACCTTCGCCTTGCCTGCCTCCGTGAGATGCGGACGCAGCGCATCCAGCACCTCGTCCATCGGCAATTGCGCCGGTGCACCGGGCGCGCGATGCGCGAGCGGGATGTAGCAGGCACGTCCCGGCTCGACGCACAGGCTGATGCCGACGAGATTCGCCTGCATCGCATCCAGGCTGTCGGTCTCGGTATCGAAGGCGAAGCGGTCACTGGCGTCGAGTTGCTTCAGCCACGCATCTAGCTGATCGCGGGTCAGCACGGCCTCGTATTCGCCGGGACCGGACAGGGAAGGATCGAGCGGCCCGGTGGGCGCGGTGACCGCGGGTGCCGACACGAAGCCGCGTGCAGGCGTTGGCGTCCGGATGTTGGCGGAGGCGTCGTCGCCTACCGGTCCGCCATCGAGCTCCTTCAGCGCCTGGTTGAAACCGTAGCGCGTGTAGAGCGCGCGCAGCGCATCGACATCGCGATCGCGCATGGCCAGCGTGTCAAACGTCTCGGGCAGGTCGAGATCGGTGCGGATGGTGGCGAGTTGGCGGTTCAGCGGCAGTCGGTCCACCACCGCGCGCAGGTTGTCGCCGACCTTGCCCTTGATGTCGGCGGCATGCGCGATCACGCCATCGAGCGTGCCGTACTCGCCCAGCCATTTCGCCGCGGTCTTCGGGCCGCACTTGTCCACGCCCGGGATGTTGTCGACCTTGTCGCCAACCAGCGAAAGGTAATCGACGATGCGCGACGGCGGCACGCCGAACTTGTCGATCACCGCTTCATCGCTGTCGAGCTTGCCGCCGCTCATCGTGTTGACCAGCGCGACCTGCGGGCGCACCAGCTGCGCCATGTCCTTGTCGCCGGTGGAGACGACGACCTCCACGCCGGCAGCCGCGGCCTTCAGCGCCAGCGTGCCGATCACATCGTCCGCCTCCACGCCCTGCTCGCGCAGGATCGGCAGACCCAACGCGGCGACGATCTGCATCAGTGGGTCGATCTGCGCGCGCAGTTCATCCGGCATCGGCGGGCGGTTGGCCTTGTATTCGGGATCGATGTCGTCGCGGAACGTCGGCCCGCTCGCATCCATCACGAAAGCGATGTAGTCCGGCGATTCCTTCAGGTGCGCACGCAGCATGTTGACCACGCCGAACAGCGCGCCGGTCGGTTCGCCCGCCGCATTGGTAAGCGGCGGCAGCGCGTGGAAGGCGCGATAGAGGTAGGAGGAGCCGTCGATCAGCACGAGTTTCTTCATGAGTCGATTCTAGGCGTTCGCGCTACCATCAACGCACCGGCCGGGACGACGCCCGACCCGGCCCGCGGCTACGGGAGGCCCCATGAAGAAAACGAACGGAAGGATGCGCCCCTGGCGTTTCGCCTGCGCTTGGATGCTGGCCGCCGGTCTATCGGCATGCGCGAGCGCACCGGAAATCCCCGAAGGCGCGGAAAGGCAGATGCGCACGGAATCCAACGGCGACGTGATCGAGGAATACCGCATCGGTGGATTGCTGCGGATGGTGAAGATCACCCCGGCGCGCGGCGTGCCTTATTACCTGATCGACCGCAACGGCGACGGGCGGCTCGAAGGCCACCATGGCGCGATCCCACCGGTCTACTTCAAGCTCTACAGCTGGTGACGGACCGTACACAACGCGGCATGAACGATTAAGCGCCTTCACTCCGCGACAACCAAAAAACGACGCGCCCGCGACGCGCACATGCCCAGAGTGGAGACTCCCCCCGAGAAAGGCTGGAGCAACCACGATGACCAACGAAACGCGCGACATGAACCGCGATCCCATCACCGGCGAGCCCGGTTCGCATCCGGTCGGCACCGGCTTCGGCGCCGCAGGCGGAGCCACCGCGGGCGCCGTGATCGGATCGATCTTCGGACCGATCGGCACGCTCATCGGCGGCGCGATCGGTGCGGTGGGCGGCGGCGCTGCCGGCCACACGCTGGCCGAAGGCGTCGACCCGACCGGCGAGGCCGAATACTGGCGAGGCGCCTACGCAAGCCGTCCGTATTACGACAGCCGCTACGATTACGAGACCGACTATGCGCCGGCCTATGCCTACGGCAACACCATTCGCGGCCAGTACGCCGACCGCCCATGGAACGACAGTCTGGAAGCCGACGTGCGCGAGGGCTGGGAAGCCACCAAGGCGAAATCGCGACTGACGTGGGAAGAAGCCAAGGACGCGGTGCGTGATGCATTCGGCCGCAGCGACCGCACCTATCGCGCCTACGATGCAACCGACCGCTATTACGCCGACCGCTACAATCAGGCCGACTACTACCGCGCCGACTACGGCTACGAAGGCGACTATCGCCCAGCCTACCGCTACGGCACCTATGCGCGCAGCCAGCACGAGGGGCGCGACTGGGACGACCGTCTCGAGGCCGATCTGGAGCGCGGCTGGGAGCGCGCGAAGGGCGCGTCCAAGATGGCATGGAACGATGCCAAGTACGCCGTCAAGGACGCATGGCACGGCGTGGAACGGGTGTTGCCGGGCGATTTCGACCGCGACGGCCGCTGATTCCAGCAGCCGGCAGTATCCCGCAAGGGCCGCACATGCGGCCCTTGTCCTTTACGGGTCGATCAAGTCAGTTAACGGCATCATGCCGATGCTCAGACCCGATCATCCAGGCCTTTGACACCCGCATGGCGGGCACAGTGCGCGCAGCAATAGAACACGCCATCGGCCTCCATCCCGTGGCCGATGACGCGGCAATCGCAATGCGCGCAGGTCGGCGCCAGCGCATGGATGGCGCATTCGAACGAGTCGTAGGTGCCGCGTCGGCCATTCACCTCGATCGTCATGGCCTTGTCGTAGTCATTGCCGCAGACATCGCATTTCATGTGCGAACTCCCGGGGATGCATCCCGAGGGTGCGCCCCCATGGCGGACGAGTGGGTGAAATCAGACAGCCTGCAGGTTGGCGTAGGCCAGCACCAACCACTTGCTGCCGGCCTCGTCGAAGTTCACCTGCACGCGCGCATGCGCGCCATTGCCTTCGATGTCGGTGACGGTGCCCAGCCCGAACGTCGCATGGCGCACGTTGGCGCCCAGCGCGATGCCCGGCGATTCGATCGGCGCGTGGCCGGCATTGCGGCGTGCGGGCGACAGATAGGATCGCGCGACCTTCACCTTCGGGCGGATCTCGTTCAGCAGTGCATGCGGGATCTCACGCAGGAAGCGCGAGGGCAGGCCCATCATGTCCTGGCCGTGCAGGCGACGGGTCTCCGCGTGCGAGAGCACCAGTTTCTGCCGCGCGCGGGTGATGCCGACGTAGGCGAGGCGCCGCTCTTCCTCCAGCCGCCCGCTTTCCTCCACGCTGCGCGCGTTCGGGAAAAGGCCTTCCTCCAGCCCGGCCAGGAACACCAACGGGAACTCGAGGCCCTTGGCGCTGTGCAGGGTCATCAGCTGCACGCCTTCCTCGCCGGCATCGGCCTGGCCCTCGCCGGCTTCGAGCGCGGCGTAGGCGAGGAATGCCACGAGCTCGGTCAATTGCGCGGACTCTTCGTCATCGCCGCGATTGAAGCGCGAGGCAACACTGACCAATTCGTCCAGGTTGTCCACGCGCGAATCGATGCTGCCCTTGGACTCGCGCTCGTAATGCGCGCGCAGGCCGGAGTGCACCAGCACATGATCGATCTTGTCCTGCAGGTTGAGGTCCACGCACTCATCGGCCAGTTGTTCAATCAATTGCACGAAGCCGGCCAGCGCGTTCTTCGCGCGCGAGGTCAGCGTGTCGCCGCGGATGACCAGTTGCGTGGCTTCCCATAGCGGCACCCCGGCGCCGCGCGCGGTGCGGCGGACTTCGTCCAGCGTGCGCTCGCCGATGCCGCGGGTGGGCGTGTTGACCGCACGCTCGAACGCCGCGTCGTCCACGCGCGAGGCGATCAGGCGCAGATAGGCCAGGGTGTCCTTGATTTCCATGCGCTCGAAGAAGCGCATGCCGCCATACACGCGGTACGGGATCTGCTCGGCCAGCAAGGTTTCCTCGAACACGCGCGACTGGGCGTTGCTGCGATAGAGGATCGCGGACTCGCTCCAGCTGCCGCCGTCGTTCACCCACTGGCGGATGCGCTGGATGACGTAACGCGCTTCGTCGATCTCGTTGTAGGCGGCGTAGAGGTCGATGGGCTCGCCTTCGCCCGAATCCGTCCACAGGTGCTTGCCAAGGCGCTCGGGGTTGTTGGCGATGACTGCGTTGGCGGCGTCCAGGATGTTGGCGGTGGAGCGATAGTTCTGCTCCAGCCGGATCGTGCGCACGCCGGGGAAGTCCTGCAGGAACTTCTGCACGTTCTCCACCTTCGCGCCGCGCCAGCCGTAGATCGCCTGGTCGTCGTCGCCGACCACGAAGACGCGCCCGGTGTCGCCGGCCAGCAAACGCACGAAACCGTACTGGATGGCGTTGGTGTCTTGGAATTCATCGATCAGCAGTTCGCGGAAGCGCTGGCGGTAATGCGCGAGCAGCGCCGGGGTGTCGCGCAGCAATTCATGCGCGCGCAGCAGGATTTCGGCGAAATCGACCAGGCCTGCGTTGTCGCAGCGCTCCTGGTAGAGCTGGTAGCTCTTCAGCATCACCTCGCTCCATTCGTCGCCGCCGGGCTGGATGTGCTGCGGGCGCCGCCCTTCGTCCTTCTGCGCGTTGATCCACCAGGCGATCTGCTTGGGTGGGAAACGCGCCTCGTCGAACTCCAGCTGCTGCACGACGCGCTTCACCAGCCGCAGCTGGTCGTCGCTGTCCAGGATCTGGAAGCCTTCCGGCAACTTCGCGTCCTGCCAGTGCAGGCGCAACAGGCGATGGGCAAGGCCGTGGAAGGTGCCGATCCACATTCCGCGCACGCCCTGCCTGAGCAATGCATCGGCACGCTGGCGCATTTCGCCCGCGGCCTTGTTGGTGAACGTGACCGCGAGGATCCCGTGCGCAGGCACGTCGTGGACCTCGTTCAGCCAGGCGATGCGATGGGTGAGGACCCGGGTCTTGCCGGAACCGGCACCGGCCAGCACCAGCAGGTGGCCGGGCGGGGCGGAAACGGCGTCGCGCTGGGCCTCATTGAGGCCGTCGAGCAGGTGGGAGACATCCATCCGTGCATTTTACGCGCCGGGCTAGACTGGCCGTTCCCCACCACGGACGCGCGCGATGATCGACCTGCATTACTGGCCCACGCCGAACGGCCACAAGATCACCCTGTTCCTCGAAGAGGCCGGCCTCGACTACAGCATCAAGCCGGTCAACATCGGCAAGGGCGCGCAATTCGAACCCGAATACCTGCGCATCTCGCCCAACAACAAGATGCCCGCGATCGTCGATCATTCCCCGGCCGATGGCGGCGCGTCGCTCAGCGTGTTCGAATCCGGCGCGATCCTGCTCTATCTCGCGGACAAGACCGGGCGCTTCGTCCCCGCCGACTTGCGTGGACGCACCGCCACGCTGGAATGGCTGTTCTGGCAAATGGGCGGCCTCGGGCCGATGACCGGGCAATACGGCCACTTCCACGTGTACGCGCCGGAGGTGATCCCGTATGCGCGCGAGCGTTATGCGCGTGAAGTGGATCGCCTGCTCGGCGTGCTCGATCGCCGCCTGCAGCAGGTCGAATACCTTTCCGGTGGCGATTACGGCATCGCCGACATGGCGACCTATCCGTGGATCGACGTCTACACCCGCGCGCCCATCGATCGCAGCGCCTACAAGGCCGTCGCGCGCTGGCATGACGCGATCCGCGCGCGCCCGGCGACGATCCGCGCGTACGCGCGCGGCGCCGAGGTCAACCCCGACGCGGGCAAGCCCATGTCGGAGGAAGAGAAGCGCATCCTGTTCGGGGGCGCGAAGCCCGGTTGACCGCCCTGCCCGCCGTCAGGGCATTCCCTGCAAGGCCTGGCGCAACAGCATCGTGGTCGAATCCGCGTCCTCGATGTCTTCCTGGCTCCACGGCCGCGATTGTCCATGCACCGTTTCGCGCCACACGTTGAAGCTGCGGCGCGGCGCCAGCCGCACGCCGTCATCGGTCCTGGCCAAGTGCTTGACCGGCTCGCCGGCCCAACGCACTTCCGAGATGCTTTCTCGGCGGAACAGGAAGATTTCATGGCCCTCGTTCAGGCGCATCCCGAGCACCCCGGCATAGCCCGCACCGGCGGCACCCGCCTGCCATTCGCCGGCGAGGTGCGATGCCGCCAGCGAATCCGGCTGGCGCGCCAGCCATGCGCGCGCATCGGCCAGGACCACGTCCGGCACGGCATCGCCCTCCCCGGCGATGGCGCCGGGCGAGACCAGCACCACCGCATCGGCCGGGATCATCTGCCGCAACTCCGGCAACAACGCGGTGATATAGGCGGAAGGATCGGGGATGGCCCCGAGCATGCGGAGCATGCCGGTGCGGATGGCGCGTGCCCGCGTCTTGCGCGTCGCCGTCTCCAGGTGCTGCATCGCAGCCACGCGCATCGAATAGAACACGCCGAGCAGGTCGGCGGCCGTCCGGTGCCGTGGCGGCAACTGGCGCGGCGCCTGGTGGTGGCAGGCGATCAATCCCCAGAGCCGGCCATCGACGATCACCGAAACCGACATGGAGGCGGCCATGCCCATGTTGCGCATGTATTCCAGATGCACCGGGGAAACGCTGCGCAGGCCATGCATGGACAGGTCCAGCGGGCTGCCGTCATCCAGCATCGCGGGCAGGATCGGCGAGGGGCGATAGTCGGTCGATGCGATCACGCGGACGCGGTTGCGCAGATACAGCGCGCGCGCCTGCGCCGGGATGTCGGATTCCGGGTAGCGCAGGCCCAGGTAGGACTGCACGCCTTCGGCCAGCGATTCGGCGATCACCTCGCCGGTGCCGTCGGCGAGGAAGCGATAGACCATTACCCGGTCGAAGCCGGTCAACCGCCGCACGTGTGCGGCGACGTCCTCATGCAGCCGTTCCGCGTCGCCATCCTCGATGCCGATGCGCACGATCATGTCGTGCACCAGTTCCACCGCCGATTCGGCGCCCCCGACGGGCTGCGGCTCGATCTCCAGGTGCAGCAATCCCTGCGCCACGTGCGCGCTGACATCGCAGAAGCGCGCGTGCGCGCCGATGTTGGCGCTGCCCACGTAGCGGGCATCCTCGCCGGAGCTGGCGCACGCCAGCTCCGGCGCCGGCAGCGGCAGGTGGATGAAATCCCCGACCGGCTGGCCGATCAGGACTCCGGACTCGCACTCGAACAGCTCACCGCAGTTGGCCGAGACATGACGGACGATGCCGGTCCGGGCATCGCAGCTGAACAGGTAGCCATGCGGTTGGATGCCGCCGCTGAACCGGATCGGTTCGTTGGCGCAGGCGACGGTGGCCCGGGCGATCTCCTCGGACGTACGGTCTTTCATGGCGATCCTCCACCGCTTCCCCCCACCGGGGCCAGGCACGCTGCTGCCAGGGCGAAGCTGTCGCGGGCCCCCGCCAGCAACGCAGGGAACGCTGCGCCATGCGCGTCGCATGCGGCCAACGCCTGCAGCAGGCGCGGCCAGTGGGTACGACCGCGCTCCGCATGATAGGCGAGGAACGAAGCCCCATGCGCCGGCCCGTGGCCCAGGGCTTGCGCTTGCCGCAACAGCACGCGGGCACCTAGCGCCGAGCCTTCGACCACGTAGCGGGCACCCAGGCGGCCGGCGTTGCCGGCGAGGACGGGCGCGGTCGGCGCGGGCATCGCTGTTGTTCCAGTCGCCTGCATGTCCTGGGCCAGCCGACCGCGCTGCGCGATGAACGCATCCGCCAGTTCCGCGTCGGCGGCGGCCAGCGCGTCCAGCAGCGCCGCCATCCCGCGCAGGTAGCGGCGATAGTCCTCCGCGTCACGCAGCCCGTCCGGGAAACAGCCGTCGACCCGCGCATGGCCGGCGGCGGTGGCTGCGCGCAACCGCGCGTGCGCAGGTTGGACGCCTGTCATCGCCTCAGGGCGCAGGCGGCTTGATCTCGTATTGCTTCGGCGGCTCGGCACCCAGCAGGTTGTGGACGAAATAGTCCCAGCGCCGGCGCATCACGTAGAACCCGTCCCTGCCGTAGCCGTGGCGGGCATGCGGCAGCATCAGCAGGTCGAAGTCCTTGTTCGCCTTCATCAACGCGTCCACCACCAGCAAGGTGGTCTGCGGCGGCACGTTGTCGTCCATCATGCCGTGGATCAGGAACAGCTTGCCCTTGAGGTTCTTCGCACGCGAGGCGTTGTCCTGGCCGGTGTAATTGGTGCTGCCGTCGGCCTTCTTCTGCATCAACCCGTGGTAGCGCTCGGCCCAATCATCCTCGTAACTCAGGTTGTCGTGGTTGCCGGATTCGGCGATGCCGACCTTGAAGAAATCCGGGTAGCTGAACATCGCGGTGGCGGTCGCGTTGCCGCCACCGGAATGGCCCCAGATGCCGACGCGGTCCAGGTCGATCCATGCGTGGCGCGCGGCCAGCTGCTTGAGTCCGGCCACCTGGTCAGGCAGCGTGTTGTCGATCATGTCGCCGTAGTAGGCGTCCTGGAACGTCTTGCTGCGCATGGGCGTGCCCATGCCGTCGATCGCCACCACGATGAAGCCGAGCTCGGCCAGCGCCTGGTTGTCGCCGTGCGCCGGCAGGAAGCTGCGGCTGCGGATCGATCCGACCTGCGGGCCCGGGTAGATGTAGTCGACGACCGGGTATTTCTTCTTCGCATCGAAGTTGGACGGCTTCCACAGGATCCCGTAGACATCGGTCTTGCCGTCGCGGCCCTTGACCGTGAACTTCTCAGGGGCGCGCCAGCCCGCGGCCTTCAGCCGGGAAATGTCCGCGCGGGCGATCTCCTTCACTTCGGCGCCGCTGTCGAGGTTGCGCAGCACCGTGACCGGCGCTGTGCCGGTGGTGGAATAGGTGTCGACGAAGAAGCGGCCATCCTCCGACACCTGGACCTTGTGGTCGGCGTCCTCGGGCGTCAGCAACTGCACGTCGCCGCCATCCAGCCCGGCCTTGTACAGGTGCGAGAAATACGGGTCGCGCCCGTCCTCGCGGCCGACGCCGGTGAACCACACGGTGCGCGATGCCGGATCGAGCCGGAGGATATTGCTGGCGTTCCAGTCGCCGCGGGTGATTTGGCGCTTGAGCTTGCCGGTGGCCAGATCGTGCAGGTACAGATGGCCCCAGTCGGACTTCTGGCTGAACCAGATGAACTCGTTGCTCTCGGGCAGGTAACGCCACATGACCGAATCCAGCGCCGGCGCGCTCTGGTACTGGGTGGCGACGGTTTCTTCATACACGTCGCGCACCACGCCGGTCGCGGCATCGGCCACGCGCAGCGTGGCGGACTTGTGGCCGCGGTCCGTGCTGACGAAAGCGAGCGTCCTGCCGTCCTTCGCCCACTGCACGTCTTCCCAGCCTTCGCTGCATGCGATGTCGTCCGCGCAGGTGGAGCGGTGCTGGTCCGGCGGCATCTTCAGGCCTACGACCTTCGGCGCCTTGCCGGACAGGTCGATGACGACGCGCTCGATCATGGTGACGTTTTCATCGCCGACGAACGGGTATTTCCATTGCTCGACCTTCGGTGCACCGACGTTGGTCGCCACCAGCGTCATGGTGCTGGTCTTGCGCTGGTCCTGCCGGAAGGTGGCGATCTTGTCCGAGCCCGGCGACCAGACCAGGATGGCGTTGTCGGTGTGTTTCCAGCCGGCGTTGTCGGTGGCGTAGCCGTAATCGGTGGCGCCGTCGGTGGTGAGCTGCGTTTCCTTGCCGTTGGCGACATCGCGCAGCCACAGGTTCCAGTCGCGGATGAAGGCTTCGCGCTTGCCGTCGGGGGACTTCACCGCCGGGCCGTCGCCATCCTTCTGCGCCGCCTTGACCTGCTTGCTGCAGGCACCGTCGCGCTTGCAGTCGAAATCGTCCATGCCGAACGCGAAGCGCAGGCCGTCGGCGGACAGCCGTAGGTTGCGCAACCGCGCGGCGAAGGTGCCGGCATCCACCGGCTTGCCGCTGGCCGTCGCCAGCCCGCGCGCCAAGGCCGCCGCATCGCCGAGGTCCATCGGCTGTCCCTTGGCGGCATCGAAACCCATCAGGCGAGACTTGCCGCCACGGGACTCCACCCACAGGATGCGGTCGCCTTCCTGCCAGCTGGGCGATTGCGCGGCGCCATCGACCAGCGGCATCAGCTTGTGCGCCAGCATCGATTCGGCGCGCGCGTAGTCCTGGGCGGTGACTTGCCTGGGCGCAGGCGGCGTCTGGGCGCCGCTCATCGGAGCGACGAGGGCGAGGCTGAGCGCGAGGGCGGCAGCGGGCAGGCGAGCGGGGTTGGGCATCGGGGCATCCAGTGTCGGCCGCGGGAAAGCCCCGATGCTACCGCGCCCGGCAGGCCGGTGCCTCCTGCCTCAGGTCACGCGTTCGAGTATGCGCCGGGAGCGGATCAGCCGGGCCCAGCGCGTGCCGATGTCGAGCAGGCAGAGATAGCCCGCCTCCCCGGCCAGCCGCCACAGGTTGCGTGGCGTCAGCGCCAGGCGCGGCTCGGCGGCGCACAGCTCCGCCTCGATCCCGAGCTGGCGGGCGAACTGCCGGCAGCGGGCCAGGTGATAACGGCTGGTCAGCAACGTCACCGGCCCCTGGTGCGCGGCCTCGTGCAGGAGCGCGCGGGCGTTGCGCAGGTTCTGCAGGGTGTCGCGGGATTCGCGCTCCAGGTGCAGCACGCGCTCGTCCACGGCAGCCTGGGCGATCAGCGCCGCCCGTGCCACCTCGGCCTCGGCCGGCTGACCGGCCGGGCCACCGCCCAAGAGGACCATCCGCTCGGGCGCATGGCTGCGCCAGAGCGCGCCCGCGCGGCGGATGCGGGCATCGAAATCGGCATCGATGCGGCCACCCGGCGCGTGCTTGCCGAACAGCAGCAGGCAGCGTCCGTTGCGCGGCTCGCAGGGCGTGTTGCGCGCCACCCGGAAGGCATGGATGAAGTAGCCGGCGTACACCAGGCCGGCGCTCAAGACGCAGGCGGATACCGCGACGACGCCGACGTGGATCACGTCGCGATCGATCAACAGCGAAGTGCGATGGGCGGTACGGCTGGTCATCACGCTGAATGGTAATCCTCTCGCGCTGCGCGGGCGCCGTGGCCCGCGATCGGGGTCGTTATACTCCGGGCTCGTCGTCATCCCCGGCATTTCAGTGACTCCACCCACTACAGCGCCCGCGGCCGCGATGGCGCCGATCGCCGTGACCCGCTACACCGCCACCTCCGCGCTCGGTCGCGGCCGCGACGCACACCTGGCGGCCCTGCGCTCGGGCCGCGGCGGCCTGCGCCCGAACGATTTCGGGCCATCGAGCAACGGCGCGCCCCTGCCGACCTGGATCGGCCGGGTCGACGGGTTAGAGGACGCGCCCCTGCCGGACGCCCTGTCCGAATGGGAATGCCGCAACAACCGGCTGGCCTGGCTGGCGCTTGGCCAGGACGGCATGCCGGCAGCGCTGGCCGCGCTGCGCGACCGGCACGGCGCCGGCCGCATCGCGATCGTCGTCGGCACCTCCACGTCCAGCATCGGCGAAACCGAGGCGGCCTATGCGCGCGTGGACGCTGACGGCCAGTTCCCCCCGGACATGCGTCGCCCGAAGATCCACACGCCGCATTCGCTGGGCAATTTCCTGCAGGCCGCGACCGGGCTGCAGGGACCGGTCGTCACCGTCGCGACGGCCTGCTCCTCCAGCGCCAAGGTGTTCGCGCAGGCGGCGCGCCTGATCGAGGCCGATATCGTCGATGCCGCGCTGGTCGGCGGCGTCGATACTCTGTGCGGCAGCGTGCTGTACGGTTTCAACGCGCTCGGGCTGGTCTCGGCCGAGCCGTGCATGCCCTTCGATGCGCGACGCGACGGCCTGTCGCTGGGCGAGGCCGGCGGCTTCGCCCTGCTCGAGCGCGCGGCGGATGCGGGCGACACCGCGCTGCAATTGCGCGGCTACGGCGAATCAAGCGACGCCCACCACATGTCGGCGCCGCATCCGGACGGGCTGGGCGCGCAGCTGGCGATGCGCGATGCGCTGGCCCGCGCCGACCTGGCAGCCGCCGATGTCGGCTACCTCAACCTGCACGGCACCTCGACGCCGGCCAACGACAGCGTCGAGGCCAAGGCGGTGGACGCCTTGTTCCCGGCCGGCCTCCACGCCAGCTCCACCAAGGGCTGGACGGGGCATACGCTCGGCGCGGCCGGCATCGTGGAATCGGTCATCGCGCTGCTGGCGCTCGAACACGGCTTCCTGCCCGGCACGCTCAACAGCGACCGGCCCGATCCCGCGTGCGGGCCGCAGATCCGTTTCGCCGCACAGGAAAAACCCATCCGTTACGCGATGAACAATTCCTTTGGCTTCGGCGGCAACAATTGTTCGCTGCTGTTCGGGCGGGTCCCGTGAGCGCCCTTGCCGCGCGCATCGAAGGCATCGGCTGGTGGTCGAAGGGCCTGCCATCGTGGGCCGATGCCGGCACCTACGCGCGCACGGGTGCGCTGCCGGCCGAAGCGCCCGCACGTCCGTCGCCGCAGTTGCTCGCGCCGAACGAGCGCCGCCGCGCGCCGGAATCGGTTGCGGTCGCGCTGGATGTCGCCTCGGCGGCCTGCCGGGCGGCCGGGCGCGATCCCGCCTTGCTGCCTTCGGTGTTCGCCTCCACCCACGGCGACCTCGGCATCACCGACTACATGGGCGCGACCCTGGCCGGCCCCGATCCGGCTTCGATTTCGCCGACCCGTTTCCACAACTCGGTGCACAACGCGGCGGCGGGCTACTGGACCATCGGCACGGGCTGCATGCGCCCGACCACTGCGCTCTCCGCCTACGACGCCACCTTCGCGCAGGGCCTGCTGGAGACGCTGGCGCAACTGGCCACCGACGATGAAGCCGCGCTGCTGGTCGCCTATGACACCGGCGCCAGCGGGCCGCTGGCAGCGGTCTCGAACACCGTCGGCACGCTGGGCGGCGCGCTCGTCCTCGCCCGCGGCGAGGGTCCCGGCCGCCGCATCGGGGCGCGACTGGACACAGGGACAACCACGCCCGCCGATGGCCCGCTCGGCGCGCGCGAAGCCGGCAACGCCATGCATCCGATGCTGCCGCTGTTCGATGTGCTCGCGCGCGAGGAAGCCGTCTCGCTCGCTCTGGACGCCGGCGCGGGCCGGGTGCTGCGCCTCGACATCGGTCCGGCCTGACCGCAGGATGCCCACGTGACCTACGACCGCCACAACATCGCCGTCATCATCCCCGCGCTCAACGAACGCTTGCGCATCCGCGAAGTGGTGGAGGGTGCGCTGCGGCATGCCGACCGGGTGATCGTCATCGACGACGGCTCCGACGACGGCACCGGCGAGGCGGTCGGCGACCTGGCGATCACCCTGCTCCGCCACGAAACGCGCCAGGGCAAGGGCGCCTCGCTGCGCGATGGCTTCGCCGAGGCGCTGCGCCAGGGCGTGGCCGCCGCGATCAGCATGGACGGCGACGGCCAGCACAGCGCCGAGGACATCCCGCGGCTGCTGGCGGCGGCCAATCGCCGGCCCGGCTGGATCGTGATCGGCGCGCGCCTGCGCAAGCGCTCGCAGCAGCCGACCTACCGCCGCCTCGCCAACGAATTCGGCGACTGGGGCGTGGCCTGGGGCACCGGCTACCAGATCGCGGACAGCCAGAGCGGGCAACGCTTCTACCCGGCCAACGTGATGGCGCTCGGCGACGTGCCGGGCGAGGACTTTGTCTACGAGGCGCAGATCCTCATGTCCGCCGCGCAACAGCTTGGCGTGCGCTGCGTGTCGATCCCGATCGAGGCACGCTACAACGAGATCCACGATACGACCGCCTTCCGTCCCAGCCATTTCAAGCCGCTGCGCGATTTCAGCCTCATCACCTCGCATATCGTCTGGCAGTGCCTGAAGCGCGGCGGCATACCCGCGATGTACCGCAGCATCCGCGCGAATCCACCGGTGATCGACGACGCTGACGGCACGCTGGACGATGTCGCCGCCGGCCTGCGGCAGGCCGGCTGACGTGGCCCATGTCGATGTCGTCATCCTCGGCGGTGGCCTGGCGGGGCTGACGCTCGCGTTGCAGCTGCGGCAACAGGACCCGTCGCTTTCGATCCGCGTCATCGAGCGGCGCGCGCACCCGGTACCGGAAGCCGCGTTCAAGGTGGGCGAATCCACCGTCGAGATCGGCGCGCACTACTTCGCCAACGAGCTGGGCCTGCGCGATCATCTCGACCAGGCGCACATTCGCAAGTTCGGCTTCCGCTTCTTCTTTTCCGACCGCAGCGACAAGATCGACCGATGCACGGAGCTGGGCGTCAGCCGCCTGCTGCCGACGCCATCGTGGCAGATCGACCGCGGCCGCTTCGAGAACCACCTCGGCGAACTTGCGCGCGCGCGCGGCATCGAGTTCATCGATGGCGGCACCGTGCGCGGCATCGAACTGGGCGAAGACGACGCGCCGCATCGCGTGCGTTGCGCGCAAGGCGATGCGCAAAGCGAAGTGACATCGCGCTGGCTGGTCGATGCCTCGGGCCGCGCCGGCCTGCTCAAGCGCAAGCTGGGGTTGGCGAAGGCCAACGCGCACGAGGTCAACTCGGCATGGTGGCGCGTCGAGGGTTTCGTGCAGCCCAAACAATGGTCCGAGGATCCGGACTGGCTCGCGCGCTGCGACCCTCCCGACCGCTGGCGCTCCACCAACCACCTGTGCGGGCCCGGCTACTGGGTCTGGCTGATCCCGCTCTCGTCGAATGCGCATTCGATCGGGATCGTCGCCGACGAGGCGATGCACCCGCTTTCGTCCATCAACAGCCACGACAATGCGATGGCGTGGTTGCGTACGCACCAGCCACAGCTGGCGGCGACGCTCGACGAACCCGGACACAAGCTGCTCGACTTCATGTTCATGCGTCACTTCTCGCATGGCTGCGCCGAGCTGTATTCCGGCGAACGCTGGGCGATCACCGGCGAGGCCGGCCTGTTCGCCGATCCGTTCTACTCGCCGGGCAGCGATTTCATCGCCATCTCCAACACTTTCATTGCCGACCTCATCGCCAAGGATCGCGCCGGCCATGCGGTCGCCGGGCACGCGGCGGTGTACCAGCAATTGCTGCAGTCCTTCTATGACAACACGATGCTGCTCTACCAGGACCAATACGCGCTGTTCGGCAACGCGCGGGTGATGCCGCTGAAGGTGATCTGGGACTACACGTATTACTGGTCGCTGCTGGCGCCGCTGTACATCTCCGGGCGCATCACCTCGCTGCCGATGCTGGGGCGGCTGCGCCCGCAGCTCGAACGCGCGCGCACGCTCAACGCCGCCATGCAGCCGTTCCTGCGCGCATGGGCGCAGGCCGGGGATCACGGCATCCGCGAGGACGACCGCCTGCTCGACCAATACGTCATCGACTGGTTCCACGAGATGAACCGCGCGCTCCATGACGACATCGACGACGACGCGTTCGCCGGGCGAGTGGCCGCCAACGTGACGCGAATGGAACGCCTGGCGCGCGAGCTCCACGACCATGCCTGCGATGAACATCCGGACATGCGCAAAGACGATCTGGCAGCGCTCTTGGAGGGCATGGATCAGGGCGAATCCTTGCTTCCGCCGATCTGGTACGCTGAAATCGAGCAGTAAGAAAAGGCCGAATCCACGGCTTGATCCAGCATCCACCACGGCAAGGAGAAGCGGGATGCATCAGCGCGGAAGGATTGCTTGCAGGGCCGTTGTGCTTGCCATCGGGCTGCAGGCCGCCATGGGCGCGGCCGCATAGGAACTGCTGGCGAACGACCAGGTCGTGCAGATGGTGAAGCTGGGCCTGGGCCCGGCAACGATCCGGACCAAGATCGAATCCTCGCGCAGCAACTTCGACACCTCGCCCTCGGCCTTGGCCCGCCTGCAATCGGCCGGCGTGCCTTCCGAGGTGATCCAGGCCATGATCCGCGCAGGCGCCCCCGGCGCAGGCACCGCGGCCGGTGCCCAGGGCGGGCGGCAAGTGTTCGTCCTCAAGCAGGAAGGCGGCGTCGAGACCGCCATCACCCCGGTCCGCGTCACCGCGGAAATATCCCAGCGCAAGCGCTGGATTCCCGTCTATGGTGCGTTCGCGAACGCCGAAACCTTCATGACGATCCAGGGCGCCAAGGCGGCCGTCGCATCCTCCTCTTCGCCGGAATTCCTGACCAGTATGGACCCGCTCAAGGTGCGCCTGGTCCACCTGGCGGACAACGGCAAGAACGGCCGCTACGTCGTGTTCGACGGCAACTCGTCCGACCGCGAGATCAAGATCGACCATCAGGATGCGGGCGGCGGGCTATATCGGATCAAGCCGGGCGAAACGCTCAAGCCGGGCGAACAATACGCCTTCCTGATCGCCCCGGAGCTCCCATCGGGCATGGGTTTCTGGGCCTGGTTCGCCCAGCCCGGCATGGCGGCGATGGCCTACGACTTCTCCGTGAAGTAAACGTCCCGGCAAGCGCCCGTGGAACCATACGTGCCGCCGCCATGCGGCGACGGGTCAACTCATCCCGCCATCGATGCCGATGACCTGTCCGTTGATGTAACCGGCGCCCTCGCTGCAGAGAAAGGCCGCCAGCGAGGCCACCTCGTGCGCTGACCCGGCACGGCCGGCCGGCACCATCGCCCTGAGCTGCTCGGGCGCGAAGACATCCTGCGTCATGCTGCCGGCGATCACGCCCGGCGCGATCACGTTGACGGTGATGCCCCTGCTGCCCATCTCGCGCGCCAGCGATTTGCTCGCGCCGTGCAACGCGGCCTTGGCGGCGGCGTAATTCGCCTGCCCGCGATTGCCGAGCACCGCCGCGACGCTGGAAAGGCTGACGATGCGGCCCCAGCGCGTGCGCGCCATCGGTAGCAGCAGTGGCTGGGTGACGTGGAAGAAGCCGTGCAGCGAGACGTCGATGACGCTTCGCCACTGGGCTGTGCTCATGCCCGCCATCGGCGCGTCGTCGTGGATACCGGCGTTGTTGACCACGATCTGCACGGGGCCGCCCTCCAGCAGGGATTCCATCGCCATGCGCGCGGCTTCCGCATCGCTCACGTCGAAGGCGATGGCTTCGGCGCTGCCGCCGGCCGCGACGATTGCCGCCGCCACCGCTTCGGCCCGCGCCAGGTTTCGGTTCGCATGCACGATGACATGGTGCCCGGCCTCGGCAAGGGCCCGGCAGATCGCACCGCCGATGTCGCCGCTGCCGCCCGTCACCAGGGCGCGCTTGCGGGATTGGGTGGCGTCCATGCGTTGTTCCGTGGGTGAAAGCGGCACTGTAACGCGGCGATCAGCCCTGCAGCACCACCGCCGCGCGGCCCTCGGCGATCAGCACGCCGTCGTGCTCGACATGGAAAGCGTATTGCTGGCTGTCCACCGACTGCATGAGGAGCGTGGCGTGGCCGATCAGCTCCCCCGGCAGGTCGTCGATGCGCGCGACATGCAGCACCACGCCGCGCAAGGCGACCAGAAAGCCCTTGCGCACGCGCGTGCCCGTGACGCGCGCTAGCAAGCCGCCGTGCACCGCCATCGCCTGCGCCCCGTACTCGCACAGGTGGATCGCGCGCAGGCGGCCATCGCTGCACAGCGGGTTTCCGGCATCACGATGCGTGGCCGTCGCCACCCTCACCGAATCCGCATCGGCGGCCAGCACGCGTTGCCACAGGCACATCGCGCCCTGGTGCGGGACGAGGGTGGCGATGTCGATGGCGGCCAATGCCTGCGGATCAAGCATGCGCGCTTTCCTCGCGCGTGGCGGGTTGCCGCGCGATGAGCAGGCCCAGCACGAAGTTGGACACGACGCCGAGCGTGACCGTGACGCCGATCGCGCGCAGCACCGGGATGGTGGACAGCGCCAGGAGCGCGAACACCAGCAGCGTCATCAGGCTGCACACGATCAGCGCATGCAGGGTGCGCAACTGGTCGCGCATGCCGTCACCGGCGTGGTCGAAGAACAGCGCGTAGTCCAGCCCCAGGCCGGCGGCCAGGATCAACGCGACCAGGTGGAACAGCGTCAACTCCACGCCGAAGGCCCGCAACACGCCGAGGATCACCAGCGTGGTCAGCGCCATCGGCAGCAGCACGCGCAGGGTGCGGCGCGGATCGCGCAGCGAGAACCACACCGTCGCCGCCAGCAGCAGGGCCGCCAGCGCCAGCGACCACAGCACGCGTTGGCGATATTGCGCGACCAGCGATTCGGATGCAGCCTTCATGTCGACCGGATGCAGGCCGACGGCGTTGGCGGCGGCCAAGAACGCGGCATCGTCCCGGATGCCGGCCACCGACACGAGCGCAGTCGCGCCGTCGCCGGTTTCGCGCAGCAAACCGGAGAGCGTGGTGGCCAGCGGCGTGCCGGCCAGGTCGCGCACGGTCAACGGCGGCGCGGCGCGCGCGGTGGCGACATCGCGCACGAAATCCGCGAACACGTCGGGCACGAAATCGGTGCCGGTCAACGCGGCGTCGAGTTCCGCCTGCAGCGATGCGGCATCCGGCAGCGCGGCCTGGCGCACCCGCTGGGTGCGCGCGGAAGGCAGGTAGCGCGCGGCCATGTCGTACCCGTCGATCACGCCGGACTCGCGCATCGCATCAAGCCTGGGGCGCAGGGCTTCGCTCGCCTGCAGCACGGCCTCGGCATCGCGGCCGCGCACGGCGAGCAGGTAGCGCACGTCGGGCGCACCCAGCTCATCGCGCAGACGCATGTCGCGCGCCATCGCGTCCGCGGGCACGGGCGTGAGCCTGGACAGGTCGTTCTGCCAGAACGGCGAGGCCGACAGTTGCATCGCCGCCAGCGACGCGACGGCGAGCGCAATCAGCACCCAAGCGCGCGGACGCGGCAGGCGCTCGATGCCGCGCCACAGCCGCGCCATCAGCGGTGAGTCGGCCGGGTCGCGCGGATCGGGGTCGATGAGCGCCGGCAGCAGGAACCGCGTGGCGAGCGCGGCGGCCACCAGCGCGGCGATGGTGAACACGGCCAGCTGCTCCAGGCCATCCACGCCGGAGGCAAGGAAGGTGAAATAGGCGATGCAGGTGGACGCCACGCCGGTGGCGAGCGTCGGCCAGATGCTGCGCGCGTTCTGCCACGGCGTGATGCCGGGGCGCTGGTGCGAGAACAGGTGGATCGGATAATCCTGCACCACGCCGATGAGGGTGAAGCCGAAGGCGATGGTGATGCCGTGCACGCCATCGAACAGCAGGGCGACGGCCGCCAGCCCGGCCAGGCCCGCGCTGGCGAGCGGCAGCACGCCGAGGATCGGCGTCCGCCAACTGCGGTAGGCCACGAGCAGCAGCAGGATCAGGCCGAGGGTATCGACCGAGCCGATCAGGCTCGCTTCGCGCGCGGTGCGCCCGCCGATCTCCACCGAGATCGCACCGGGGCCGCTCATTTCCAATCGTGTCGTTGCCGCGGCGCGCGTCTGCTCGAATGCCGCGCGCACGGCGTTGATCGCGGTTTCCTGGCCGGTCGGATCGAAACCGGCGGCACGGGTTTCGGCGATCAGCAATGTCGATGTGCCCGCACGGTCGAACCAGACATCGTGCAGGCGCTGCGGGCCGTTGGCCGGCTGCCAGCCTTCCGCCAGCTTCAGCGTTTCGAGCGTGGGATCGGCGGGGATCAGCGGCTCGAGCAAACCGGCGGCGGGCGAGCCGAGATCCTCGATGCGCGATTGCAGTTCGCCGGACAACATCGCGCGGTCCAGCGGATGCGCATCGAAGCTTGTCGTCAGCAGGTAGCGATACGGGCGCAGGCGTTCGGGAATGGCTTCGAGGCCGGCGGTTTCCCCGTTGGACACCAGCAGGAATCGCGCATCGGCCTTCAGCGCCGACGCCAGCGCGCGCGATT
The DNA here is from genome assembly GCA_036803045.1 of Lysobacter sp. GTDB lineage: Bacteria > Pseudomonadota > Gammaproteobacteria > Xanthomonadales > Xanthomonadaceae > Solilutibacter. Next base: position 37,938 of record DAIRVA010000005.1, read on the forward strand.
GCGCGGCGAGCGCGGCCGGATCCGCGCCGGAGATCGACAGCAGCAACAGCCGCGAGCCCGGCCCTTCCCCCAGCTCGTCCATCAGCAGGCGCTGGTCCGCGGTTTGCGGCGCCGGCATGAACTTGCGCAGGTCGCCGCTCATCGACAGCCGCGAGGACAGCCAGAACCCGGCGGCGGCCAGCAGGCCCAGCCACAGCAGCGAGAGGAACAGGCGGGTCTTGGCAGGCAGCGGCTTCATCCGATCAGGCCGGGCGGCGGAAAGCGGCCATGGTAGTGCCTGCGGTGTGCGCGATCAGCCGCCCTGCTGGCAAAGCGTGGCCAGCATCTGGGCCGGCGTGTCGGCCGAGACGCTGCGGGCGGCGCCGGCCATCAAGGTGCGCTGCACTTCTTCGCCGCGGCTGGCACGGGTTTCGATGCAGCGCAGTTCGCTGCCGCGCCCGTACAGGGTGATGTCGCGCACGTACTGCTTGAGCCCGGCCTGCTTCGGGACCATCTGCATGCGCCACTGCCCGCGCGTGCCGGAGGTGGACAGGCTGAAGTCCCGGGCGATGGCGCGCTGGTCGCCGCTCAGGAGCGCGCCGAAACTGGCCTGCATGCCGGCCAGTTGCGGCGCCCGCGACATCGGGAAGGTGCGCGGCGACTTGCCGGCGCGCGCGATGGTGGCCTGGTCGCCGCGGATCGTGGTGGTTTCCGCGTACGGCGCGCGCACTTCGCGCACCAGCGTGTCGGTGTCGGGGCGGCGATACTCGCCGTACAGGCGCAAGGGATTCTTCAACAGGCGCGAGCTGCGCACCTCCACGAAGCTGGTGCGCATCGGCGCCGGCTGCGAAAGCTTCGACAGGATCCAGCCACTATCGACCGCCGGCGGATCGTCCGCCCGGGCCGGAGCCGTCGCGGCGCACAGCAGTGCGGCGCTGAACGGCAGCATCATCCAGCGCATCGTCTCGCGGCAGCGTGTCGTCGGCCCAGAAGTCATAGAAGTTGAACCAGTTGTACGGGGCATCACGGGTCATAGTCTCCAGACGCGATGCGTAACGGCGGATGAGCAGGACGAGCGCCTGCGCGCGCGCGGCGCGCGGCACCTCCAGCGCACCCGGCTCGAACGCCTCGAAACACAGGTCGTAGCGGTTGGCGCCACGGTACAGGCCGAAGCCCAGCACCACCGGCACCTTGAGCGCCGCGGCGATCAGCCAGGGCGTGGTCGGGAAACGGGCGTTGCCGCCAAGGAAGGCCGCGGGCAGCGCCGGCTCGTCCGGGCGGGCGCGATCCACCAGCATCGCGACCAGCGCGCCCTCGTCGAGCGCCTGTTTCATCGTCATCACCACGCTCGGCCCGTCCTGCGCGGCATCGATCACGTTGGCGGCGATCGCCGGGTTGAGCGCGTCCAGCAACTTCATCAGCGCCGGGCTCTGGGCCTTGTCCAGCACCACGCGGATCACGTAGTCGGGGCGGCGGGTGGCCAGCACGCGCAGCACGTCGAAACTGCCCAGGTGGGAGCCGAACAACAGCACCCCACGGCCCCGATCCAGCAGCGTGTGCACTTCCTCGACGCCATTGATGGTGACATCGAAACGGTCGAGGTCGCCGCCGAGCAGGAACACCCGGTCGAGGATGGTCGATGCGAACGTGTGCACGTGCCTGGCGCCGTCGAGCCACGTGGTCGGGCGGCCCAGCACGCGGGTGAGGTAGGCGCGCGACGCGCGGCGCTCGGGACCGCGCTTGACGAGGAAGTAGGCGGTGATCGGCCACAGCAGCGGCCGCGCCACGCGCCGTCCGAGACGCTTGGCGATGGTTCGGATCAGCCACAATGCGAACAGCCCGCCGCCCTCAGGGCGCGTCTTCCAGTCGCTGGTCGGGGCGCTCATCCCGCTGCCATCTCGCCACTGGCCAGCAAGGCCTCGCCGCGCAGCACGCGGAAGCGCCAGCGACCCGGCACCGGCGATTCGAGCAGGATCTGCGCGGCCTCGCCCGGCAGCAACGGCTGCGCGAACTTCACCTGCGGCAGCCGCAACGGCGGCAACGCACCGGCCTCGGCCTCGATCGCCTGCTGCACCGCATCCAGGATCACCACGCCCGGTACCACGGGCTGCCCGGGAAAATGGCCGGACAGGCCAGGGTGCGTGGGCATGATGCACAACGGCACGTGGATCGAGGCGAGAGCGCTCATGCCGGCAAGGATACGTCGCTCATTTGAACAGGTTGCGCCAGAAGGCCGGGCCGAGCGAAGCCATCCGGCGGGCGAAATCGGCCGCGTTCTTGTAGCGGCCGGGGAAACGGCGCTTGCGGTAGGCGAACTCGATGGCGAATACGGCACCGACCAGCCCATAGTTGAGCCAGTTGGCGAACCACGACCATTGGCTGTCGCTGATCGGCCAGGGCGGCACGATGCCGGCGCGGGCCAACAGGCCGCCCGGCGTCGCCAGCGACGCGAGGGCGAGGTTGATCGCCGCCATCACGACAAACACGCCGGTCCACAGCGCGGTCAGGCCGCGCGTGTAGCGATCCAGTTCGGGCGTCAGGCCGCGCGCATCGATGCCTTCGAGCGCATGCACGATCTTGCCGATCACCGGGACATACCCTGGCCTGAGCGTCCGCCCGAACAGCCAGGCCAGCCACAAGAGGAAGATCACCGGCATCAGCAGCAGGGCGATGCGGATATGACCTGAATCCTTCAGTATCCACAACGCCCCTGCGGCAACGGCGAGCGCCATCCAGGCCCAGGGGCGACGACACCACAGCCGCTCCGCGAGCAGCAGCACGACGATCACGCCGACCGCAAGCGCAGCCAACCCGTCGCTGTCGCGCTCGGTTGCGAGGTGGGACAGGCCAAGATAGGCCAGCGCCAGCGCCGGACGCACCCCACCCCACCAGGCGGGAGGGGCCGGAACGGGGCGTGCCGCCACGGCAGTCAGGCGGTACGGTGTTGCTGGATGTGCTCCGAGAGCGCGCGCAGCGAGGCAAAGATGCGGCGGTTGTCTTCGTTGTCGGACCGCAGCTGGAAGCCGTACTTTTTCGAGATGGCCAGCGCCAACTCGAGCGCGTCGATCGAGTCCAGCCCAAGCCCGGTGTTGAACAGCGGGGCTTCCGGGTCGATCGAGTCCGGCGCGACGTCGTCCAGGTTGAGGCTCTCGACCAGGATCTGGGCCAGTTCGCGTTCGGCTTCGGTTTGGTTCGGCATCGATGGCTTCCCTTCGGATTCAGTGGCGCAGGCGCAAGCTGCCTCGCAGCGGAAAGGTTAAGCGCACGTTATCATCCGCGCCAGTCCCCGCACGCAGGACGCCGCGGGAAGAGGTCTCGAGTCGATGCGACATCCTGAACACAACGGCGATACTCCCGAAGCCTGCGACGTGCTGGTCGTCGGCGGCGGCCCGGCGGGCAGCTGCGCAGCGACTTTGCTGGCACGACGCGGCTGGCGCGTGGTGATGCTGGAGAAGGCAGTGCATCCGCGCTTCCACATCGGTGAATCGCTGTTGCCGCTGAACATGCCGATCCTCGAGCGCATGGGCGTGATGGAGAAAGTGCGCGAAGTCGGCCTGCTCAAGCTGGGCGCCGACTTCCCCGCCGACGACGGCAGCTTCAACGTGTTCGATTTCGGCAAGACCCTGCGCGAATCGCCGAAATTCGCCTTTCAGGTGAAACGCGAGGAGTTCGACCACGTGCTGTTCGAGCATGCGCGCGAGTGCGGCGTGGACGCACGCGACGGGACCGGCGTGGATCGCGTCGATTTCGCCGACGACGGCCGGGTCACGGTGCATGCCGGCGATCGCGCCTGGCGGCCGCGCTACCTGCTCGACGCCAGCGGGCGCGACGCCTTTCTCGGCGGCAAGCTCAAGATCAAGCGCAAGAACCCGCGCCATGCCTCGGCGGCGGTGTTCAGCCACTATCGCGGCGCAGTCCACCGCGAGGGCCGGCATGCCGGCAACGTCAGCATCTACCGGCACGCGCACGGCTGGGCATGGATGATCCCGCTGCGCGACGGCAGCACCAGCGTCGGCGCGGTGTGCTTCCCCGATTACCTCAAGACCCGGCGCGGCGACATCGAATCCTTCCTGACGCAGACCATCGCCGGCGTGCCGGAAATGGCCGCGCGGATGCAGGGCGCCGAGCGCATCGCGCCGATCCACGTCACCGGCAACTACGCCTACCAGTGCACGCGCATGCACGGGCGCCACTGGTCGCTGGTGGGCGATGCGTATGCCTTCGTCGACCCGATGTTCTCGTCCGGCGTGTTCCTGGCGATGCACGGCGCGGAGAAATCCGCCGACATGGTCGATGCGGTGCTGCGCTCGCCCGCCCGCGAGGCCGTCCTGCAACGCAAGCTGCAGCGCAGCCTTGATGCCGGCCTCGACGAGTTCAAATGGTTCATCTACCGGTTCACCTCCCCGGCGATGCGGGCATTGTTCGCCCAGCCGCGCGATCTGCTGGGCATGGAACGTGCGGTGGTTTCGATGCTGGCCGGCGACGTGTTCGACGCGCGCCCGGTCGTGCGCCGGCTGCGCCTGTTCAGGGCCGTCTACGCGATGAAGGCGCTGCGCATGGCACCCTCGGCATGGCGCTCATGGCGCCACCGGCGCCGCCAGGTGGCAGTCGAAATGCGCGAGGAGACAGTGCAGGGATGACGCAACACGCAATGCTCGACGATCCACGCACGCCGCACTTGCAGGTGGACTACGTGGACTCCGCCAACCTGGCCGACCGGCTCGCGCAACCCGACGTGCTGGCGGTTTTCGGCTTCGGCCCCGACGCGCCCGGAGCCGATGATCCGCGTTACCTGCGCGTGCCGCTCGCGCCCCTCGGCGACGCGCCGCTCGAGGTCTGGCGCGGCAACGGCGTCGTCGAGGCCGGCCACGAGGGCCCGATCCGCTGGTCGAGCGACGGCGAACTGCTTTTCGGCGCCATCGAGACGGTGGAAGGCGACGGCGGCATCGAGGCGGCGGCCCGCAGCGCCTACGCCGACATGAGCGCGTTCGTCACCCGCCGCGGCTTCCCGCACCTGTTGCGGATCTGGAACTACCTCGACGCGATCACGCATGGCGAAGGCGATGCCGAACGCTACCGGCAGTTCTGCGTCGGCCGCGCGCAGGGGTTGGGCACGTTCGAGACCGAACTGCTGCCCGCCGCGACCGCGATCGGGCGCTGCGACGACGAGCGTGTGCTGCAGGTGTACTGGCTGGCGGCAAAGGCGCCTGGCAAGCCGGTCGAAAACCCGCGCCAGGTCAGCGCCTACCGCTACCCGCGCCAGTACGGGCCGCAATCGCCCAGCTTCGCCCGCGCGATGCTGCCGCCGACCGTGGACCAGATGCCGATGCTGCTGTCGGGCACCGCCGCGGTCGTCGGCCACGCCTCGCAGCATGATGGCGAATTGCAGGCGCAGATCGAGGAAACCTTCCGAAATTTCGATGCCTTGCTGGAGGCGGCGCGCGTGCGGCAACCTGCGCTGCCGTCGCATTTCGGGCCAGGTACGCGATTGAAGGTCTACGTGCGCGATGCCGCCGATCTGCCGCTGGTGGCCGAGGCCCTCAAGGCGCGCTTCGGCGACCGGGTGCCGCGGGTACTGCTGCATGCGGCGATCTGCAGACGCGAGCTGGCCATCGAGATCGACGGCGTGCATGGTTGAGACTATTTCCGCGCACGTGGCGCGCATCGAGACAGGAGTGACGGAATGGGCGTGATCAGCATCATTTGGGGCGTGATGGCCTTGCTTTGGATGGTCCTGTCGCTGATCCCGTTCCTGGGCTGGGGCAACTGGTTCATGATTCCGTTTGCCGTCGTCGGCGCGATCATCGCCGCGATCGGCATCCTGCTCACCCGCCCGGAGAACCGCGGGCGCGCCAAGGCCGGCCTGTGGATCAACCTGATCGCCATCGGCGTGGGCGCGATCCGGCTGGGGATCGGCGGCGGTTTCATCTGAGTCGGACGCTGCCCGGCCACGGGCGTAAAATGACGGCATGAGCTATCCCTACACGCGCCTGCGGCGGATGCGCCGCGATGCCTTCTCGCGCCGCCTCATGCGCGAGAACGTCCTCACCACCGACGACCTGATCTATCCGGTCTTCGTGCATGAACTCGACGGCCGCGCGCCGATCGGCTCCATGCCGGGCATCGAGCGACTGTCGATCGACGAGCTGCTGAAAGTGGGCGAGGAAATGTCGGAACTGGGCATCCCCGCCATCGCGCTGTTCCCGGTCACCGCGCCGGAGGCCAAGTCGCTCACTGCCGAGGCCGCCTGGGACGACGACGGCCTGTGCCAGCGTGCGGTGCGCGCGCTGAAATCGCGTTTTCCCGAGCTGGGCGTGATCACCGATGTCGCGCTGGATCCGTACACCTCGCACGGGCAGGACGGCTTGCTGGACGACAGCGGCCACGTGCTTAACGACGAGACCGTCGAGGCGCTGGTCATGCAAGCGATGAGCCACGCCCGCGCCGGCGCGGACGTGGTCGCGCCCAGCGACATGATGGACGGGCGCATCGGCGCGATCCGCGGCGAACTCGAGGCCGATGGCTACATCCACACCCGCATCCTTGCCTACAGCGCCAAGTACGCCAGCGCGTTCTACGGCCCGTTCCGCGACGCGGTGGGCTCGGCCACGGCGCTGGGCAAGGCGGACAAGTACACCTACCAGATGGACCCGGCCAACAGCGACGAGGCGCTGCGCGAAGTCGACCTCGACATCGGCGAGGGCGCCGACATGGTGATGGTGAAGCCGGGCCTGCCCTACCTCGACATCGTGCGCCGGGTGAAGGACGAGTTCGGCGTGCCGACCTTCGTCTACCAGGTCAGCGGCGAGTACGCGATGCTGAAGGCGGCGGCGCAGAACGGCTGGCTGGACGAGCGCGGCACCGCGCTGGAGGCACTCACCTGCATCAAGCGCGCGGGTGCCGACGGCATCCTCACCTATTTCGCGCTGGATGCCGCGCGCTGGCTGCGCGCCCGCGCCTGACCTGCCGGAAGACGGTCCATGTCAGCCCCCCGTTACGCCGTGCTGGGACGGCCGGTTCGGCATTCGCTGTCGCCACGCATCCATGCGGCCTTCGCCCGGCAATCCGGCCAGGAGATCGACTATCGCGCGCTCGATACCGAGGCGCTGGGACTGGAAGGCACCCTCACCGCCTTCGTCGACGAAGGCGGCATCGGGGCCAACATCACCGTGCCGCACAAGTTCGCCGCCGCCCGCCTGTGCCGCACGTTGAGCTGGCGTGCGCGTCGCGCCGGCGTGGTCAACACGCTGGCCCTGCGCGACGGGCATTGGCATGGCGACAGCACCGACGGCATCGGCCTGCTCCGCGACCTGCGCGAACGGCGCAACATCGACCTGTACGGCAGCCGCGTGCTGCTGATCGGCGCCGGCGGAGCCGCCCACGGCGTCGCCCCGTCGCTGCTGGATGCCGGCATCGACCAGTTGGTCATCGCCAATCGCACCCGCATCCATGCCTACGATCTGCTCGACCTGCTGCAGGAGCCGGAACGCGCGCGCGCCTGCACGCTGGAAGAACTGGCGGGCATGGGCCAATTCGACCTGGTGGTGCAGGCGACATCGGCCGGACATGCCGGAGACACGCCCGAATTGCCGGACGGCATCGTCAGCGAGGACAGCGCCTGCATCGATCTCAACTACGGGCGCGCCGCCATGCCGTTCCTGGCCTGGGCGCGCCGCCGCGGCTGCCGACAGGTCCACGATGGCCTTGGCATGCTGGTGGAGCAGGCCGCCGCGGCCTATGCCCTGTGGCACGGCACCCACCCCGCCACCGACCCGGTCTACGCGCAGATCCGCCTGGCCAGCAGCCGGTCGCAGTGATGGAGTGCCGCGCCGGTTGCGGCGCCTGCTGCATCGCGCCCTCTATCAACACGCCGTTGCCGGGCATGCCGCAGGGCAAGCCCGCCGGCGTCGCATGCGTGAACCTGGACGATGCGATGCGATGCCGATTGTTCGGCGATCCCTCGCGCCCCGGTTTCTGCACTTCGCTCAAGCCCTGCGTGACGATGTGCGGCGGCAGCCGCAGTGATGCAATGTCGATCCTCGCCGCGCTGGAGACCTCGACCGCGCCCTAGGGCTCGCGTCGCTTGCCGGTCAGGTACTCGTCCTTCAGCTTGACGTAGTGGTTGGCCGAATAGAACAGCGCCTCGATCTCGGCATCCGACAACGTGCGCGCGAATTTCGCCGGCGCGCCCAGCCACATCTCGCCCTCGCCCATCACCTTGCCCGGCGGCAGCAGCGCGCCCGCGCCAAGGAAACCGTGCTTCCGGATCACCGCGCCATCCAGCACGGTCGAGCCCATACCGACCAGGCATGCATTCTCGATACGGCACGCATGCACGATCGCCTTGTGGCCGATGGTGCAGTCCGCGCCGATCACGGTGGCGAAGCCGCCCAGCCTGGCGTGCGGGCCGTCGTGGCTGACGTGGACCACGGCGCCGTCCTGCACGTTGGTGCGGTCGCCGATGCGCACGAAGTTGACGTCCCCCCGGATCACCGTGAACGGCCATACCGAAACGTCATCACCCAGCACGACGTCGCCGATGACGCGCGCGGCCTCGTCGATGTAGACGCGCTCGCCGAGGCGTGGGCGTTGGTCGAGGTAGGGGCGGATATTGTCCATGCGGCTCACTTGAAGGCGTTGAAGGCGAGGATGGCGCGGTCGATGCCGGCGTCGTCGATGTCCAGATGCGTCACCAGCCGCACCTGCGGCAGGTAACCGATGGAAGCGCGGATGCCATGGGCATCCAGATGCGCGGCGAGAGCCCGCAGGCGATCGGCCGGCACCTCGATGAAGACCATGTTGGTATGGCAGGCATCGACGCGAATCGATGCGGCCTCGCGCAAACCTTCGGCCAGACGCGCGGCGCGTGCGTGGTCGTCCGCGAGGCGCGTGACGTGGTGATCGAGCGCATGCAGGCCGGCCGCGGCGAGGATGCCAGCCTGCCGCAATCCGCCTCCGCAGACCTTGCGCCAGCGTCGCGCGCCGTCGATCAATTCGGGGCTGGCGAGCAGCACGGAACCCGCGGGCGCGCCCAACCCTTTCGACAGGCAGACCGACACGCTGTCGAAATGGCGGGCGATCTCGCGCGGCGCGGCGCCTGAGGCGATGGCCGCGTTGTAAAGGCGTGCGCCATCCAGGTGAAGCGCAAGGCCGCGGCGGTCGCACAAGGCGCGGGCGGCGGCCAGGTAATCCGGCGGCAGGACGCGGCCCATCCAGGTGTTCTCCAGGCACAGCAGGCGCGTGCGCGCGAAGTGCGGATCGACCGGCTTGATCGCGCGTTCGACGACGGCGAGGTCCATCGTGCCCTCACCGGCCTGCTGGATCGGCTGCGGCTGGATCGAGCCCAACACCGCCGCACCGCCGCCTTCGTACTTGTAGGTATGCGCCTCCATCCCGACCAGGTATTCGTCGCCGCGCGCGCAATGCGCCAGCAGCGCGACGAGGTTGGCCTGGGTGCCGGACGGGCACCACAACGCGGCCTCGAAGCCCAGACCCTCCGCCATGCGGGCCTGCAAGGCGTTGACGGTCGGGTCTTCGCCGTACACGTCGTCGCCGACTTCGGCGCGCGCCATCGCCTGACGCATCGCCGCGGTGGGGCGGGTCACGGTGTCGCTGCGCAGGTCGACGATATCGGCGAAGTCGCTCATCCGCCCATGATGCCATCGGGCTTGCGTAGACTCACGGAATGAAGATCGCCAGCTGGAACGTCAATTCGCTCAACGTGCGCCTGCCGCATCTGCTGCAATGGCTGGAGACGTTCGGGCCGGATGTGGTGGGCCTGCAGGAAACCAAGCTGGAGGATGCGAAGTTCCCGCTCGAGGCCCTGCGCGAGGCCGGATACGAGATCGCCTTCAGCGGGCAGAAGACCTACAACGGCGTCGCGCTGCTCGGCAAGCGCGGGGAACTGGAAGACGTGCAGCGCGGCATCCCCGGTTTCGACGACGAGCAGCGCCGGGTGATCGCGGCGACGGTGGACGGCGTGCGCATCGTCAACCTGTACGTCGTGAACGGACAGGATGTCGGCACCGACAAATACGCCTACAAGCTGCGCTGGCTCGATGCCGTGCACGATTGGCTGGCGGCGGATTTGCAGCGCTGGCCGAAGATGGTGGTGATGGGCGATTTCAACATCGCACCGGATGATCGCGACGTGCACGATCCGGCGACATGGAATGAAGAACACATCCTGACTTCGCGCGCGGAGCGCGAGGCGCTCGATCGGCTCAAGTCACTCGGCCTGCACGATGCCTTCCGCCTCAAGCACGCGGATGCCGGCGTCTTCAGCTGGTGGGATTACCGGCAGGCGGCCTTCCGCCGCAACCTCGGCCTGCGCATCGATCTCGACCTGGTTTCCGACGCACTGGTGCCGCATGTGGTCGATGCCGGCATCGATCGCGAGCCGCGCACCTGGGAACGCCCGAGCGATCACGCCCCCGCCTGGGTGCAGCTGTCCGCGATCCCGGGCGACGCCGGCTGACCCAGCGCGCGCGGATCGCGCGGAAAAGAAAAGGCCCGGCGAACCGGGCCCCTTTGGTCACTCGGGGTTGCGCGGCTCAGCGGGCGCGTCCGCGGGTGATGAGGTTGACGATCAGCAAGAGCACGACCGCGCCGAGGAAGGAAATCAGCAGGCTCGGGATCGAAAGGCCGCTGTCGTTGATGTTGGCGCCGCCAATGCCCAGCATGTTGCCGAGGAATCCGCCGAGGAAGGCACCGACGATGCCGACGATGATGTTCAGGAAGATGCCCTGCTGCGCATCGCGTTTCATGACGATGCTGGCCAGCCAACCGATGATGCCGCCGACGATGAGCCAGATGATGAAATTCATTGCTTTCTCCGAACGGGTTGATGGATGTGTCGCTGCTCCCCTGCAGCGGGGGCGCGATCGAGTGTGCGCAGGCTTGCGTGAGGGTGATGTCACGGTTGCCACGGCGCGCGGCATCGTTGCCCTCGGCGCGCGCTGCATCTGAATGCGGCTCAGGGCCGGCCCAGCAGTGCGTCGACCGCAGCCTTCGGCAACTTGCCGGTTTCGTTGCGCGGCAAGCGATCGAGGCGAATGATGCGGCGCGGCAGGAAGACCGGGTCGGCGGCCTGCCGCAAGGCCTCGATGATCACTGAATCCTTCAGCTCCGGATCGGCCACGATGATCGCGGCCAGCCGCCGGATCCCCGCGTCGCCGACGTCGGACTGGACGATTACGCCATCGTGCACGCCGGGTACGGCCTGCAGCCGCCGCGTCAGGTCGCCCAACGACGCGCGTTTGCCGGCGATCTCGAGCAGGTCGGCCTGGCGTCCGCGCAGCATGAAGCCGCGGCCGCCATCGACCAATTCGAGCTGATCGGCGAGCCACACCGGCATGGGCAGCGCCGGTCGCTCGACACGCGTGCCTTGCGCTTGCGGATTCAGGCACACATCGTCGTACAGCCGCCATGCGGTCTCCGTCGCCGTGCGGCGTCTGGCGATGACGCAGGTCTCGGTGGAACCGAACAATTCGCGCACTTCGCAGCCATAGCGCGCCTCGGCCAGTGCCGCCATGTCCACCGGCAAGGGTGCGGTGGCGGTAACGACTGCGGCCAGCGGCGGTAGCTCAACGCCTGCCTCCAGCAGCGCGCGCAGGTGCACGGGCGTGGTCACCAGCAAGCGTGGTGGTGCCACTTCACGCAACGCGTTCGCCACGTCCTGCGGGAAGAACGGCCGTCCAGGGTGCACGGCGAACGGCCCCAGCAGGGGCAGCAGCACCGACATCTCCATGCCGTACATGTGCTGCGGCGGCACGGTGGCGACGATCGATATCGCCTGCGCGCCGGACATATCGTGCAAGGCCCGCATGTTCGCGGCGTTGGTGAGCCTCAGCGAACCCCAGGTTTTGGGATTGGCCGCGGGTTCGCCGGTGGAGCCCGAGGTAAAGCCGATCATCGCCAATCGTCCGGCAGGAATGGCCTCGTCGGGCCATTGCGTCGGGGGCTGCGTGGCCGCAGCGGATGCATCGTCCACGCGCAGCCCATCCAGCGATCCATCATCGGTGTCGATCAGTCGGTAACTGCCCGGATGCCGGGCCGCCACTTCATCGACCACGGCGGTCGCGCGCGAAGGCGGCAGCAACGTGACCTGCCCACGCAGCAGCGCCGCGCAAAACCCGAGGATGAAATGGTCGCGACGCTCGCACAGGTTGATCGCGAACGGTGCCTGCGGCAGGCGCGCCGCGAGTGCCCGGACTCGCTGCCGGAACGCCCCGCGCGCGATGGCATCCGCCCCCGCCAGCAGGAGGGCATCGTCGGGTCCGGCCAGCCAGGGCAGGGCTTCGGTGGCTCGGTCGGGCGGGTCGGCCTTCATGGCAAGTCGGATTCCTGTCGCAGCCGATAGCTTGGCGCATCCGGGGCGGCACCGGCTAGGCTTAGGCGATGACGCCACGCCATGCTGCCCTGCCGCTGCCCCGCCGCGCGGCCGCCGAACCCCTGGCGCGCGACTGGCTGGCCGCGCAATGGAATGTCCGTGCCGATGCGCTGCCCTTGCGCCGCGACGCGCGCGGCCGGCCGCGCCTGGGGGTACCGATGCAGGATTTCGACGCCGGCTGGAGCCATTGCGGCGACTGGCTGCTGGTCGCCTGCGGCGAGGGACTGCGGCTGGGCTGCGACCTGGAGCGCCTGCGCCCGCGCCCGAACGCGCGCGCATTGGTCCGGCGCTTCTTCCATCCACGCGAAGGCGACTGGCTGGATTCGCTTCCCGAGGACGAGACCGCAATGGCCTTCCTGCGCTTGTGGTGCGCCAAGGAAGCCGTGCTGAAGGCCCACGGGCACGGGTTGTCGTTCGGCCTGCACCGGCTGCGTTTCGCGCAGACCGGTACTGGCCTCGTGCTGGCGGAGTGCGATCCGCGCCTCGGGCGTCCCGGCGACTGGTACCTGCACGAGTTCACGCCGATGCCGGAACACCACGCCGCCATCGCCTGGCATCCGCTGCCGGCACCCACGACCGACGCTGCGATACTGTGTCGATGACGGCATCGACCCTGCCCCCCGATATCGAACCCGCCCTGCGCGACGGCCTGCGCGCGCTGGACCTGGACGACGCACTGGCCCCGCCCCTGCTCGCCTACCTGGCGCTGCTGGTGCGCTGGAACGCCACCTACAACCTGACCGCGGTCCGCGATCCGCGCGACATGGTCGCCAAGCACCTGCTCGATTCGCTGGCGATGGCTGCATACGTACCGGATGCCCCGCTGGCCGACCTCGGCACCGGACCGGGCCTGCCGGGCATCCCGCTGGCGATCGCGCGCCCCGGCTGCACGGTGACGCTGGTCGAATCCAACGGCAAGAAGGCGAGGTTCCTGCGCGAGGCGCTGCGGACGCTGAAGCTGCCCAATGCGCGGGTGGCGGAAGTCCGCGCCGAAGCGCTGGCCGAACCTGGCACTTACGCGGCGATCACCGCGCGGGCGCTGGCGACGCTCGACCGGATCATCGCGGTAGGCGGCCACCTGCTGGCGCCGGACGGACGGCTGTTGGCGATGAAGGCCGGCACCACTGCCGAGGAAGCCAAGTCCCTGCCCGCGGGCTGGCGCCTGTCGGCCGTGCAGGAACTCCATGTGCCGGGGCTGGAGGCGACCCGGCAACTGGCCGTGGTCGAGCGTGGCGGGTAAGCCCTGCCCGTCGAGGGCATAATGGAAAGTCCTGCGCCGGCGGATACCGGCACTGACTTCCATCGGGACCCAGCGGACATGGCGCGAGTCATCGCGGTTGCCAACCAGAAAGGCGGCGTCGGCAAGACGACCACCGCGGTCAACCTGGCCGCGGCGCTGGCGCGCTCGTCCAGGCGCGTGCTGCTGGTCGACCTGGACTCGCAGGGCAACGCCACCATGGGCAGCGGAGTGGACAAGCACGAGGTCGCACACTCCACCTGCGACGTGTTGCTTGAAGAGACCGACGCCAGGCAGGCCATCGTCCGCAGCGAGGAAGGCTTCGACCTGATGCCCGGCAACACCGACCTGACTGCGGCCGAAATCGCGCTGATGGACGAGGAGGGCCGCGAACAGCGGCTCAAGCGCGCGATCGACGGCCTGCGCCCGGATTACGATTTCATCCTCGTCGACTGCCCGCCGGCGCTGTCGCTGCTGACGCTGAACGCGCTGACCGCCGCGGATTCGGTGCTGGTGCCGATGCAGTGCGAGTACTACGCGCTGGAAGGCCTGACCGCCTTGCTGCAGACCATCGATGCGCTCAAGCGCAAGCTGAACCCGGCGCTCGAGATCGAAGGCGTGCTGCGCACCATGTTCGACGTGCGCAACAATCTGGCCAACGCGGTCTCCGCCGAGCTGGTGCAGCATTTCGGCGACCAGGTGTTCCGCACCATCATCCCGCGCAACGTGCGGGTGGCCGAGGCGCCCAGCCATGGCCAGAGCATCGTCGGTTACGACCCCGCCTCCCGCGGCGGCGTGGCCTACCTCGGCCTGGCCGGCGAAGTGCTGCGCCGCCAGCGCGAGCGCGCCAGCGCGCCATCGGCACCGGTACAGGAGAACGCGGCATGACCGCAGCAAAGAAGACAGGGAAGCCGGCCGCTGCCAAGAAGCGCGGGCTGGGACGCGGGCTGGAAGCCTTGCTGGGCCCATCGGCCGTCGCCGCGCCGGCATTGGAAGCGCAGCCGGGCGAAGCGCTCAGGCGCCTGCCGGTCAGGCAGCTGCAGCCGGGCAAGTACCAGCCGCGCCGCACCATGGACGACGGCAAGCTCAACGAGCTGGCCGAGTCGATCAAGGCCCAGGGCGTGGTGCAGCCGGTGGTGGTGCGCCAGATCGGCAAGGACAAGTACGAGATCGTCGCCGGCGAGCGCCGCTGGCGCGCGACCCAGATGGCCGGGCTGATCGACATCCCGGCCGTCGTGCGCACGCTCGACGACCGCACCGTGGTCGCGATGGCGCTGATCGAGAACATCCAGCGCGAAGACCTCAATCCCCTGGAGGAAGCGCAGGCGCTGCATCGGCTGATCGAGGAATTCGACCTGACCCACGCGCAGGCCGCGGAGGCGGTGGGCCGTTCGCGCGCGGCGGTATCCAACCTGCTGCGCCTGCTCGAGCTGCCGGAGGACATCCGCGTGCTGGTGCAGAGCCGCGCGATCGAAATGGGACATGCGCGCGCACTGCTTTCGCTGACGCCGCAAGCGGGGATCGCACTCGCGCGGCAGGCCGCGGCCGAAGGCTGGAGCGTGCGCGAGGTCGAGCACCGCGTGCAGCAACTGGCGGCTGGACGCATCGAAGGCGATGCGAAGCGACGCGCGGGCCGCGGCAAGGCCGCGCCGTCGGCGGACGTCGCCGCGCTCGAACGCGAGTTGTCCGAACTCCTGGCGAGCAAGGTCGCCGTGCAGCACGGCCGCGGCGGGCACGGCAAGCTGGTGATCCATTACGGCTCGCTGGAGGCGCTCGATGGCGTGCTCGACCGGCTGCGCAAACCCGCCTGAGGCGATGGGCGGGAGCATCCGTCGATGAGCCCGTCGCCCATCCTGGTCACCGGCGCGGCCGGTTTCATCGGCGCGCATGTCGCCCGTGCGCTCGCCGCGCGCGGCGAAACCGTCGCCGGCCTCGACAACTTCAACGACTACTACGATCCGCGCCTGAAGCGCGACCGCGCGGCCGCGCTGTGCCCGGACGTGTGCATCCACGACATCGACCTGGCCGATGCCGCCGCGATGGCCGCGCTGTTCGACGACCTGCGCCCGCGCCGGGTCGTGCACCTCGCGGCTCAGGCCGGCGTGCGCTATTCGCTCGAAAACCCGCAGGCCTACGTGCAAAGCAATCTGGTCGGCTTCAGTCACCTGCTGGAACTGTGCCGTCATCGCCAGATCGAACACCTGGTGTATGCAAGCTCGTCGTCGGTCTACGGCGACTCCGCCGTGCCGCCGTTCTCGGAAGACGAGCGGGTCGACAGGCCGCGTTCGTTCTACGCCGCCACCAAGGCCGCGAACGAGCTGATGGCGCACAGCTATGCCCATCTGTACGGGCTTCACGCCACCGGCCTGCGTTTCTTCACCGTGTACGGCCCCTGGGGGCGCCCGGACATGGCGCCGCTGATCTTCTCCCGGGCCGTGCTCGCCGGAAGGCCGATTGAAGTCTTCAACCACGGCCGGATGCGTCGAGATTTCACCCATATCGGCGACATCGTCGCCGGCGTGCTGGGTGCGCTGGACGCACCGATGGCGCCCGATGCGCCGCATCGCGTGTTCAATCTCGGCAACCATGCCCCGGTGGCCCTGGAACGTTTCATCGAGGTGATCGAAGCCGCCGCCGGGCGTCCGGCGCTCAAGGTCTACCGGCCGATGCAGCCGGGTGACATGATCGAGACCATGGCCGACACTTCGCGCGCACGGGCCGCGTTCGGCTTCGATCCGGCGACGCCGATTGAACGCGGAATGCCCGCGGTGGTCGAATGGTGCCGGGAATACTTCGGAGACGATGCGTGAACGATGCGCCGCAGCTGTCGGTGGTGGTGCCGGTCTACAACGAGGAAGGCAACGTCGCGCCGCTCGTCGGCGAGATCGTCGCCGCGCTGCGCGGGCGCATCCCGTTCGAGATCGTCTATGTCGATGACCTGTCGAAGGACGCCACGCTCGCGCGCCTCGCCGAACTCAAGGCGACGACGCCGGAGCTGCGCGTGGTGCGGCACCTGTCCAACAGCGGGCAGAGCACCGCGATCCGCAACGGCATCAAGGCCGCGCGCGCGCCGTGGATCGCCACGCTCGATGGCGACGGCCAGAACGACCCCGCCGACATCCCGAAGCTGCTGGCGCAGCGCGAAGCCGCATCGCCCGATACCAAGCTCTTCGCCGGCTGGCGGGTGAACCGGCAGGATTCGGGCAGCAAGCGCTGGGCCTCGAAGTGGGCCAACGCGATCCGCTCGCGCATGCTGCAAGACGCCACGCCCGACACGGGCTGCGGCATCAAGCTGATCGAGCGCGATGCGTTTTTGGACTTGCCCTATTTCGACCACATGCATCGCTACCTGCCGGCGCTGATGCAGCGCGCGGGCTGGCAGACGGTGAGCGTGCCGGTCAACCACCGGCATCGGTCGAGCGGCGTGTCGAAGTACAACAACCTCAATCGCGCGCTGGTCGGCATCCGCGACCTGCGCGGCGTGGCCTGGCTGATCACGCGCAACCGCCGCACACGCACCGAGGAAATCTGATGTCGCTGCTGGCCGTCATCGCGCAACAAGCCCCGAGCGTGATGGACACGCCGATCCCGTGGCTGGAGTGGACCGGCATCCACATGAGCCCTTGGAAGCTGATCGGCTGGGTGGGCGCGCTGATGTTCGGCAGCCGCTGGCTGGTGCAGTTCATCGCCAGCCGGCGCGCCAGGAAACCGGTGATCCCGCGGGTGTTCTGGTACATGAGCATCGTCGGCAGCGTGATGACGCTGAGCTATTTCGTCTGGGGCAAGAACGACTCGGTCGGCATCCTGCAGAACCTGTTCCCGATGTTCACCGCCAGCTACAGCCTGTGGCTGGACATCAAGCATCGTGGCTGGCATCGCGACAAGGCCTCGCACTGAGGCGAGGCCCGCGGATGCATCGCGGCGCGTTGGCGGGCCGCGGACCCTCCGCCTACACTGACCCGATGGACAACCTGCTCCCCCGACATGCCGCATGCGGCACGCTGATGGCCTGCGTGCTGGCCGTGCCCAGCGCACTGATCGCGCCCGCATCGTTCGCCGCGCCTGCCGTGCAGGTGATCCGGCCCGCTGAATCGGCCTTGGACGCAAAGTTTCGCGCCATCTACGAGCGCGAATGGAAATGGCGCCAAGCACAGAACGGAAGTTCCGGCGAAGAAGACAGTCAGGCAGACAGCATGCGCCTGCCCGATGTCAGCCCGGAGGCGAATGCCGCACGCTTGAAGGTGTGGGAAGGTGTGCTGCTTGATCTCGGCCGCATCGATCCGCAAAAACTGAGCCCGGAAAACCGCATCCACTACCTCGTCTATCGCCCGCAGGTCGAAGACCTGGCGGCCGCGGCACGCTTCCGCGACTACGAGATGCCGTTCAATGCGGACTCCTCGTTCTGGTCGTGGCTGGGCTTCATGGGCCAGCAGCAGCTGAAGACGCCGAAGGAATATCGCGGCTACATCGCGCTGCTGGACGACGTGCCCCGCTACTTCGGGCAGCACATCGCCAACATGCGCGCAGGCCTGGTGCGCGGCTTCAGCGTGCCGCGCGCGACACTCGAGGGTCGCGACCTGTCCATCGCGCAAGTGGCGGAGTTGAAGGATGCGGAACAAGCCGCGCTGTACGGACCGTTCAAGCGGATGCCGGCGTCGATCCCGGTGGCCGAGCAAGCGAAGCTGCGTGGCGAAGCCAAGCGCGCGATCAACCAGTCGGTCATCCCCGCCTATGCCAGCCTGCTGACGTTCTTCCGAAGCGAATACATGCCGAAAGCGCGTACGTCGCTGGCCGCCGAAGCGATGCCTGATGGCAAAGCCTGGTACCAACAGCAGATTCGCCACTACACCACGCTGGATGCCTCGCCCGAGGAAATCCACCGGATCGGCCTGAAGGAAGTCGCCGCGATCCGCGCCGAGATGGACGCGATCATCGAGCAGGTCGGCTTCAAGGGGCATTCGCCCGAGACCCGCTTCCAGGACTTCCTCGACTTCCTGCGCAGCGACCCGCAGTTCTACGTGAAGAAGCCGCAGGACCTGCTGGACCGCGCGGCATGGATTTCCAAGCAGGTCGACGGCCAGGTCGGCAAGATCATCGGCAAGCTGCCGCGCAACCGCTTCGCCATCGTCGAGGTGCCGCCCGACATCGCGCCGTTCTGGACCGCCGGCCGCGGCGGCACCAGCACCTACTGGCTCAACACCTACGACCTGCCCTCGCGCCCGCTGTACAACCTGCCGGCGCTGACCCTGCATGAATCCTCGCCCGGGCATTCGCTGCAAGGCTCGCTGGTGATGGAGATGGGCGAGATGCCCGGCTTCCGCAAGGAATACATCAGCGCCTACGGCGAGGGCTGGGGCCTGTACTCGGAGTGGCTGGGCAAGGAGATGGGCATCTACCGGACGCCCTACGAGGATTTCGGCCGCCTGACCTACGCCATGTGGCGCGCCTGCCGCCTGGTCATCGATACCGGCGTGCACCACAAGGGCTGGACGCGCGACCAGGCGCTGGCCTACCTGCGCGACAACACCGCCCTGTCCGAGCACGAGGTGACGACGGAGGTGGACCGCTACATCTCCTGGCCAGCCCAGGCGCTCTCCTACAAGCTGGGCGAGATCGCGATCATGCGCCTGCGCCGGGAGGCCGAGGCTGAGTTGGGGCCAAAGTTCGATGTCCGCAGCTTCCATGACGCGGTGCTGGCCCAGGGCTCGGTGCCGCTGCCGGTGCTGGAGGCCGAGATCCGCGCCTTCATCCAGAAGACCAAGGCGGCTCCCGCCAAGGGCTGATCGGCCTGAGTTGCCAAAGCAGGGGGTTTCGGGCATCATGCCCGGCTCCCTGCGTCCGCCTGATGGCGGATCGATCCGGCAGCGCGATCCCGGCCGCAGGTAATTAACCCGTATCGCGCGGTAGCCGCAAGGCCGCCGGGGCCGCCGCCGTCCGGGCTATGGACGGCAACCACGGACACAAGAGAGGTGCACATGTCCCGCCAATGCCAAGTAACCGGCAAGCGTACCGTGACGGGTAACAACGTCTCGCACGCGATGAACAAGACCCGCCGCCGTTTCATGCCCAATCTCCACGAACGCCGCTTCTGGGTGGCTTCCGAGAACCGTTGGGTGAAGCTGCGCGTTTCCGCCAATGCCCTGCGCACCATCGACAAGAACGGCATCGATTCCGTCCTCGCCGATCTCCGTGCCCGTGGCGAAAAGATCTAAGGAGTCCCGACCATGCCGTCCAAGCGCGACAAAATCCGCCTGATTTCCTCGGAAGGAACGGGTCACTTCTACACCACCGACAAGAACAAGAAGAACACGCCCGGCAAGATGGAGATGAAGAAGTACGATCCCGTCGTCCGCAAGCATGTGATCTACAAGGAAGGCAAGATCAAGTAAGCCTTCCGGTTCTTCCGGAATACGAGAAACCCGCCCTGCCGGCGGGTTTTTCTTTGCCTTAACGTGCCGTGGATAGCATCGCCCGATCCCTGCCAAGGAACTCGCCTTGAAGCCCGACCCTCAGATCTTCGATTACGGCATCGTCGGCGGCGGCGCGGCCGGCACGATCCTGGCGATCAGGCTGCTGCAGGTCGCGCCGGCCGGCACGCGCATCGCCATGGTCGAAGCCGGCGAGCCGGGCCGGGGCGTGGCTTACGGCAGCGACAACCCGGCGCACGTGCTGAACGTGCCGGCGGGCGGGATGAGCGTGTTCGGCGAGCGGCCCGATGATTTCGTCGACTTCCTCCGCCAGCGCGATGGCCATGCAACCCCCGTTGCGTTTGTGCCCCGGCGGGATTACGCCGCTTACCTGGCGCAACGGCTGGGTGAGGCGCGCGCGGTGTCCGCTGCGAAATTCGTGCACGTGCAGGCCCAGGCGTCGCGCATCGAGCCCGGCGACGGGCGTGTGGATGTCGTGCTCGATGACGGCGCGCGGATCGTTGCCCGGCGCGTTGCGCTGGCACCCGGCAACCGCGCGCGGGATTGTCCGTTCAAGGCCGATGGCATGCGCCGCGTTCGGTCGGCATGGGATGCCGCAGGCTTGCTCGACATCGGCCGAGACGACGCGGTCGTGATCGCCGGCACCGGACTGAGCATGGTGGACGTGGTGCTGGGCCTCGAGGCACGGGGCCATCGCGGGCCCGTCACCGTCGTTTCGAGGCACGGGCTGATGCCACTGCCGCATGCAGCGGACAAACACGCGGTCGATTTCGACATCGATGCATTCGCCGCGCTGGGCTTGCGCCAACGGCTGCGCCTGCTTCGGGCAACGGCGCGGCGCATGCAGGCGGCGGGCCTGCCTTGGCAATCATTGATGGATGCCTTGCGCCATCACGTGCGCAGGCTCTGGCAGAACCTGTCGGCGGATGACCAGCGGCGCTTCCTTCGCCACGCGGTGCGCCACTGGGACGTGCATCGCCACCGCATCCCCGCCCGGGTCGCCGAACGCCTGCAAACGCTGCAAGGGAGCGGCGATCTGGTGCTCATGGCCGGCCGCATACGGAAAGCGAACGAGTCGGACGGCGGCATCGATATCGAGCTTGAAAGCCGCGACGGCAATGTCCAACAGCTGCATGCGCAATGGTTGATCAACGCGACCGGCATCGAAACACGCGCCGCGCACTATCCGAATCCGTTGCTGCGGGCGATGCTCGATGCCGGCCATGCGCGCCCGGGACCACACGGACTGGGCATCAATACCGATGCGGAAGCGATGGTGACCGATGCCGCAGGCACGCCGCAGCCCCGCATTGCGGCCATCGGCAGCCTGCGCCTGGGCACCTTGTGGGAAACCACCGCGGTGCCCGACCTGCGGGGCGACGCTCTGGCGCTGGCGACCCGCTGGTCGCTGACCGACGCCGCGCAAAGGGGCGCGTAAACTCCGGGCGTTACCCCATTGGCCGCGCGATGATCCCGAGCTGGATGTTGCTGCTGGTGTCGGCGCTGTACGTCGTGCTGCTGTTCGCGGTGGCGGGCTATGGCGAACGCAGGGCCATGCCCACGCGCCTGCGGCCGGCCATCTACGCCCTCGCGCTCGCGGTCTACTGTTCGTCGTGGACTTTCTACGGCGCCGTGGGCACGGCCGCGCGCACCGGGCTCGGCTTCCTGCCGATCTACCTCGGTCCGATCCTGCTGCTGGCGTTCGGCTGGCGCAGCCTCGAGCGGCTGATCCTGATCAGCGACGAACACCGCATCGTTTCGATCGCCGACTTCCTGTCCTCGCGCTACGGCCGCGTGCCCGGGCTGGCGGCGCTGGTCGCGCTGCTGGCGCTGGTGGCCGCGGTGCCGTACGTCAGCCTGCAGTACAAGGCGGTGGCGATGAGCGTGGACGTGCTGGCCGGCCATCCGGAGAATGTCCAGCGGGACGTGCTGGCCGATCCCGCGCTCTATGTCGCGCTGGCTCTGGCCCTGTTCGCCATCCTGTTCGGCACCCGCCGCACCGACGCCACCGAACACCACCGCGGCATGGTGCTGGCGGTCGCGATGGAATCGCTGCTCAAGCTGCTCGCGTTCCTGGCCGTGGGGCTGCTGGCGCTGTGGCACCTGCCGGGCACGGGCGGCCTGTCCATGCGCCTGCTGCAGGCGGCCGGCACGGTGGCGGCCCAGCCCGTGCCCGGCAACTTCGTCGCGCAGACGCTGATCGCCTTCCTTGCCATCATCTGCCTGCCGCGGCAGTTCCACGTGGCCGTGGTCGAGTGCGAGGACGTGCGGGACCTGCGTGCCGCGCGCTGGATGTTCGGCGGCTACCTCGCGCTGTTCTCGCTGCTGGTGGTGCCGCTCAGCCTGGCCGGCAGCGCGCTGTTCGCCGGCGGCGCGGTGTCGCCGGACAGCTACGTACTGGCGCTGCCGATGCATTTCGACCAGCGCGCGCTGACGCTGGCGGCCTATCTGGGCGGATTCTCCGCCGCGACCGGCATGGTGATCATGGCCAGCATCGCGCTGGCGACGATGGTCAGCAACGACCTGGTGATGCCCGTCCTGCTGCGCCTGCGCGGCGACAGGGCCGGCGGCGATGCGATCGACCGGCAGGTGCTATGGGTGCGGCGCGCCAGCATCGTCGCCCTGGCGCTGATGGCCTTCGCCTATCATCGCGCGGTCCGCGGGCACGGAAGCCTGGCGGAATTCGGCTTGCTGGCTTTCGCCGCGGTCGCGCAGTTCGCGCCGGCCTTGATCGGCGGCCTGTACTGGCGCGGCGCCAGCCGCCAGGGCGCGTTGGCCGGCACCCTCCTCGGTGCGCTGGCCTGGGCATACACGCTGTTCCTGCCGTCGCTGGTCAACAGCGGCTGGCTGCAATGGGAGGGTTGGCTGGATGCGGGGCCGCTCGGCATCGGCTGGCTGCGCCCGGAGCAATTGTTCGGGGTGCAAGACTGGGACCGCCTGACCCACGGGGTGTTCTGGTCGCTGCTGCTGAACTCGGCCGCCTTCGTGTTGGTGTCGATGCGGCGGCGTCCGCGCCTGCGCGACCAGCTGCTGGCCGCGTCCTTCATCGATCCCTATGCGCAGCGTCCGCCGCAGGAAACCGGCGCCCTCGTCGCCAACCTGCGCGTGGCCGATCTGACCGCCCTGGCCGAACGCATCGTCGGCGAACGCAGCGCCCAGCGCGCGTTCGACGAGCATCGCGCCGAAACCGGGCAGGCGCTGGCGCCCGATGCGATCGCCGATCGCGCCGTCATCCAGTTCACCGAGCGTCTGCTCGCCTCCGCCATCGGCGCGGATTCCGCCCGCCTCACGCTGACCAGCGCCTTGCGCGGCTCGGGCCTCGAACTCGGCGAAGTGGTGGGCCTGCTCGACCAGGCCGGCCAGGAGCTGCGCTTCAACCGCCAGATGCTGATGACCACGCTGGAAAACATCGCCCAGGGCGTGAGCGTGGTCGATGCGGACATGCGACTGGTCACCTGGAACCGGCAATACCAGGAACTGTTCGGCTATCCGGACGCGATGCTCTACGTCGGTCGCCCCGTGGCCGACCTGATCCGCTGGAACGCCACGCGCGGCGAGATGGGCGAAGGCGACGCCGCGACCCAGATCCAGCGGCGCCTGGACCACATGCGCGCGGGAACCCCGCACGTGTTCGAGCGCGTGCGCGCGAACGGCCAGGTGATCGAGATGCGTGGCCAGCCGCTGCCGGGCGGCGGCTACGTCACCACCTTCAGCGACGTCACCGCCTACAAACAGACCGAGCAGGCGCTGATCGAGGCCAACGAGACGCTGGAGCAGCGCGTGGCCGAGCGGACCCGGGAGGCCGAAGACGCACAGCGGGCCAAGACGCGCTTCCTGGCGGCGGTCAGCCACGACTTGCTGCAGCCGATCAATGCCGCGCGGCTGTTCACCAGCGCGCTGCGCGATGGCGAGAGCGATGCAGAACAGCGGCGGTTGGGGGAACGCGTCGATGCCTCGCTGCGAGCGGCCGAGGACCTGCTGGATGGCCTGCTGGATGTGTCACGGCTCGACGCCAACGAGCTCAAGCCCGAACGCAGCCGCTTCGATGCCGGCGACCTGCTCCGCGAGCTGGCGCAGCAATACGCGCCCATCGCGGAAAAACGCGGCGTGGGCCTGCGCGTGCATGCGCCGCCCGGGATCGTTGTCGAAAGCGATCGCGGCCTGCTGCGCCGCGCACTGCAGAACTTCATCGCCAACGCCATGCGCTACACCCGCAGCGGCGGCGTGCTGCTGTCGGTGCGCCGGCGCGGCGACGAGGTCGCGCTGCAGGTCTGGGATACCGGCGTCGGCATCCATGCGCACCACCTTGAACAGATCTTCGACGAATTCACCCGCTTCGCCGCGCCCGACCAGGGCGAGCGCGGGCTTGGACTCGGGCTGTCGATCTGCCAACGCATCGCGCGCACGCTCGAGCACCGCCTGGAGGTACGCTCGCACGTGGGGCGGGGCAGCCGATTCGGCATTTTCGTGCCGGGCGCAAGCGCGCACGACGCGGCGTCATCGGTGCCGGCAGCGATGCGCGCGACGCCGGACGATGGGCTGTCCGGCTTGCGCGTGCTGTGCGTGGACAACGATCCGGACATCCTCGACGGCATGGCTGCGCTGCTCGCGCGCTGGCAGGTCCGGGCGCACGTCGCTTCGGGCGTGGAGGACGCATTCGCTCTTCTTCGCGCCGACATGCCGGACGTGTTGCTGGTCGATTACCACCTGCACGATCGGCTGGACGGCCTGGCCCTGGTGGATGCGTTGCGCGAGCTCGCCGCGCGACGCCTGCCCGCAGCCCTGCTCACCGGCGACGGTAGCGATGCGGTGAAGCAGGCGGCCAGGGCGAGGGGCTGCGTGGTCCTGACCAAGCCGGTGAAGCCGGCCGCGCTGCGCGCATTCCTGTCCGCGCAGCGCGGCGCACATTGAGTCTCAACCGCAGAGCATCCGCATCGCCGCCTTGAGGCGGCGGCCTTCGGCCTGGAAGTAATCGCGTTCATCCCGCCAATCCGGGCAGCGACGTTCGACTTCGCGCCAGAAGGGTCGCGAATGGTCGTGATGGATCAGGTGGCAGAGTTCGTGCACCAACACGTATTCGAAGGCGCTCGTCCGGGCCAGCACGAGCGCAAGGTCGAGCGCCATGGCGCCGGTCGGCGACAGCGACCCCCATTGCGAGGACATGCGCTTGAGCGTGATGCGGGCAACGGGTTTGGGCAGCCCATGCACGTATTTCGGCAGCCAGCGCGCGATGTCGGCGCGCGCCTCGGCCTCGTAGAAATCACGCAGGGCGCGATGCACGGCGGGCGTGGCCGGCTGGCCTGACAGGGCATCCAGCCCGCGCACCTCGATGCACAGGGCATTAGGCGCACGCACCACGCGCGTAGTCCGCCCCGCCTGCCACGTGAGCGCGATGGTTTCGCCCCGCAGCGGCAGGGAATCCGTCGCGGCGACAACCAGCGGCGGCGCCGAGTCCTCGCGCATTGCCTGCCATTGCCGTTGCAACCAACCGCGATGCTCGTCAAGGAAAGCCAACGCAGCGCGTTCGCTGGCACGCGTCGGCAAGGTCAGCCGGGCGCCGCGCTCGTCCACCGACAGCTTGATGCGGCGTGCCCGCGGGTGGCGCTGCACGGACACGACGAGCGTGCTGCCGTCATCAAGCGGCAGGGCGACCTCGCGGCGTTCGCTGACTTCAGGCGTGCGGGCGAATAGGCGAAGCATCGCGGGTCTTACCCTCTTTCACTTTCAGCAGGCATGCATTCATGCATCAACCGGTGCACGCAGATGAGCATGGACAGCAGTCAGTCTGCTTTGCTCAGCTTCAGCGCCGATTCCAGCACCGTGAACAGTCGCTTGAATTCCCCGGCCATCAACGCGAAACGCGCATCGAGCTCGGCGCGGACATCGTCGCGCTCGGTCGATTCGAGCTGCTCAACCGCGCCATCGAGCAGCTTGAACTTGCGCAGCACCAGGTCCTCGCCCAGCACGAAGCCGGCATGGTCGTCCAGCATCAGCGCCAGTCGCGCCACCTGCTTGCCGGCCTCCAGGTGCGTGTCGATCTCCTCGCCGGCCAGCTCCATCCGTTGCACCTTAACCACCGCGCCACTGTCGGCCGGGTCGCGCAGTTCGCACTCGTCGCCCAGCGACAGGCCATCGGGCAATGCGTCGCCGGCGATCCAGCCGGTCATCACCGCGCGCGGCGCGATCTCCGCGTTGACGGGCAGCGCGGGGAAGCTGCCGAGCGCTTCGCGCACCTGCGAGACCACCGCTTCGGCGACCTTGCGCGAGGAAGTGTCGATGGCGATCACGCCATGCTTGAGGTCGATCAACGCATCGGTGCGGGTGGGACGGACGAAGGCGCGCGGCAGGAGCTCGGCGACCAGGTCGTCCTTCATCTGCCGGCGCATCTTGCCGCCGGGCCGACGCGCGTTCTTGGCCTCGAACTCGTCGACCTTCTTCTGCAGCAGGTCGTTGACCACCGAGGAAGGCAGCAGCTTGTCCTCGCCGCCGACGGTCAGCCAGATCGCGTCGTCGATGCGATGCATCAGCACGGCCTCCTCGCCGCCGGCACGGCCGAAGGGCGAGATGAAGCCGCGCGAGGACAGCTCCATCGGGCCAACGGGCTTGAGCACGGCGTCGGCCAGGCGCGACTCGAGATCGTCGAAGGAAACGGAGGCTGGGAAACGGAACAGGGTCAGGTTGCGGAAGAACATCGAAAGTCCTGCGAAAAGGAATGAAGGGCGCGGCTCAGGCCGCGTCGTCAGTATCGTTGGCGGGCGTCTCGCCGCCTGCGAGCCAGGCGTGGGCATCTGGCATCGCCGCATCGCCACGCTGGCCGAGAGAGAGGAAATCGAACAGCTTCGGGTCGCTCAACTGCGAGGGGCGGATGTCGCCCAGTGCGCGCGCCATGGTTTCCACGCGGCCCGGCGTTTCCTTCTCCCACTGCCGCAGCATCTTTTTCACCTGCGCGCGCTGCAGGTTCTCCTGCGAGCCGCACAGGTTGCACGGGATGATCGGAAAGTCCTTCACCTGAGCGTATTGCTCGATGTCGTCCTCGCGCACATAGGCCAGCGGGCGGATGACGACATGCTTGCCATCATCGGACAACAGCTTGGGCGGCATGCCCGAAAGCTTGGCGTGGAAGAACAGGTTGAGGAAGAAGGTGTTGACGAGATCATCGCGATGATGGCCCAGCGCGATCTTGGTGAAACCGTGCTCCTCCGCGTAGGTGTACAGCGCGCCGCGGCGCAGGCGCGAGCACAGCGAGCACATCGTCTTGCCTTCGGGAATCACCCGACTGACCACCGAATAGGTGTCCTGCTCGATGATGTGGAAGTCCGCGCCGATCGATTCCAGGTACTCCGGCAGGATGTGCTCGGGAAAGCCAGGCTGCTTCTGGTCCAGGTTGACCGCGGTGATGGAGAACGAGACCGGCGCCTTCTTCTGCAGCTGCAGCAGCACGTCCAGCATCGTGTAGCTGTCCTTGCCGCCGGACAGGCAGACCATGACCTTGTCGCCGTCCTCG
>DAIRVA010000006.1:0-59566 GCA_036803045.1 Lysobacter sp.
TCGCCGTCGGCCTGTCGCGCCAGCTCTACGGCCTGACCATGCACAGCGAGCGCCCGGGCCACCGCATGTACGAGCAATGGCACCCGATCGGCATCGTCGGCGTGATCTCGGCGTTCAACTTCCCGGTCGCGGTGTGGGCGTGGAACAGCTTCGTCGCCGCCGTCTGCGGTGACATCACCGTGTGGAAGCCCTCGCCCAAGACCCCGCTCTCGGCCATCGCCAGCATGAAGATCTGCAACGAGGCCCTGCGCGAAGGCGGCTTCCCGGACATCTTCTTCCTGTTCAACGATGCCGGCACCGAGCTGGCGCAGGAATTCGTCGATGACAAGCGCGTGGCGCTGGTGAGCTTCACCGGCTCGACCAAGGTCGGCCGCACCGTCGGCGAGCGCGTCGCGCGCCGCATGGGCCGCTCGCTGCTGGAGCTGGGCGGCAACAACGCGATCATCGTGGACGAGACCGCGGACCTGAAGCTGGCGATCCCGGCGATCGTGTTCGGCGCCGTCGGCACCTGCGGCCAGCGCTGCACCAGCACGCGCCGCCTGCTCGTGCACGAATCGGTCTATGACGAAGTTCTGTCGAAGCTGGTCGCCGCCTATGGCCAGGTCGAGGGCAAGATCGGCGACCCGACCGATGCCAGGAACCTGGTCGGTCCGCTCAATTCCTCCGACGCGGTCGATGCCTTCCTCGATGCCATCGCGCTGGCGAAGACCGCCGGCGGCAAGATCGAGATCGGCGGCACCGCGATCGAGGGCAAGGGCTTCTTCGTCAAGCCGGCCGTGGTCACGGGCCTCACCAACGAGGCGGCCGTCGTCCAGCACGAAACCTTCGCGCCGATCCTGTACGTGATGAAGTACAACGACATCGAGCAGGCCATCGACATGCAGAACGCCGTGCCGCAAGGTCTGTCGTCCTCCATCTTCACCACCAACCTGAAGCGCGCCGAGGCGTTCCTGGCCGCGTGGGGCTCGGATTGCGGCATCGCCAACGTCAACATCGGCACCTCGGGTGCGGAGATCGGCGGCGCCTTCGGCGGCGAGAAGGAGACCGGCGGCGGCCGCGAATCCGGCAGCGATGCGTGGAAGGCGTACATGCGCCGCCAGACCAACACCATCAACTACTCCGACGCGCTGCCGCTGGCCCAGGGCATCAAGTTCGATTTCTGAAGGCCATGCGCCCCGCCTCCGGGCGGGACGCCGACATCGCACGAGCTGACATGTACGCCGCGCTCCGCCCCCTGCTGTTTTCGCTGGATGCCGAGCGCGCGCACGGCCTCACGCTCACCGCGCTCGACGGCCTGCACCGCGCCGGACTGGCGCGATGGCTGGTCGATCCGCCGGCGCATCCGACCCGGGCATTCGGCCTGGCGTTCCCCAACCCGGTCGGCCTGGCCGCGGGGCTGGACAAGAACGGCGAGCACGTCGAGGCGCTGTTCGCCCTCGGCTTCGGTTCGGTCGAGATCGGCACCGTCACCCCGCGCCCGCAATCGGGCAACCCGACGCCCCGCCTGTTCCGGCTGCCCGCGCAGCGCGCCATCATCAACCGGATGGGGTTCAACAACGACGGGGTCGATGCGCTGGTTCGCAACATCGAGGCGCTGAAGTCGCGCCCGGGCATCCTCGGCATCAACATCGGCAAGAACAAGGACACCCCGAACGAATCCGCCGCAGGCGACTACCTGCACTGCCTGGAGCGCGTGTATCCGCTGGCCGATTACGTGACGGTCAACATCTCGTCGCCCAATACGGCCGGCCTGCGCGAGCTGCAGGAAGAACAGGCGTTGCGGCGGCTTGTCGGCGAGCTTCGCGAGGCGCAGGAACGCCTCGCCGCACGGCACGGGACGCGCGTGCCGTTGCTGGTCAAGGTGTCGCCCGATCTCACCGATGCCGATATCGATGCGGCCAGCCGCGTGCTGGCGGACCTGGGCGTGGATGGCGTGATCGCCTGCAACACCACCGTGTCCCGCATCGGGCTGGACCGGGAGCCGCACGCCCAACAGGCTGGCGGCCTGTCCGGCGCACCGCTGCTGGGCCGTTCGAACGCCGTGCTGCGGCGCTTGCGAACCCGGCTGCCCGACAGCATTCCGCTGGTCGGTGTCGGCGGCATCCTCTCGGGCGCCGACGCGGTGGCGAAGACCGCGGCCGGCGCGCAACTGGTCCAGCTCTACACCGGGCTGGTGTATCGCGGACCGCGACTGGTCGCCGAGTGCGTGGAAGCCATCCGTCGCCGCAAGGAAGCACCGAGCG
Organism: Lysobacter sp.; assembly: GCA_036803045.1. Classification (GTDB taxonomy): domain Bacteria; phylum Pseudomonadota; class Gammaproteobacteria; order Xanthomonadales; family Xanthomonadaceae; genus Solilutibacter. The sequence continues at coordinate 2,244 of DAIRVA010000006.1, forward strand.
CAGGCCTGCATTCCCCCGACAATGCCTGACGACGTTTGCCGGGTGCTGGAAAACGCTCCGCTGCCGAACACCTTCGGCATCGATGCCCGCGCCCTGCGCTTGCTCGAAGTCGACGACATCGATGCCCTGCCCGCGGCCCTGCGCGATGCCGGCGCCGACGCGCTGCTGCTGGGCAGCGGCAGCAACCTGTTGCTCGTCTCGCCCGAGGTCGCATCGGTCGTGCGGCCGAGCGATGCCCGCATCGCCGTGCATGCGGACCACGGCGGGACGATATCGGTGCGCGCGGCCGCCGGCGCGATCTGGCACGACTTCGTCATGGAGACGCTGGCACAAGGCTGGTTCGGGCTGGAGAACCTGGCCCTGATCCCGGGCACCGTCGGCGCATCGCCCATCCAGAACATCGGTGCGTATGGCGTGGAAGTGATGGACCTGATCGATGCGGTCCAGGTCCATGACCGCGCCAGCGGCGAAACCCGCTGGTGGCCGCACGACGCCTGCGGTTTCTCCTACCGCGACAGCGCGTTCAAGGCCGATCCGCAGCGCTACGCAGTGATGCGGGTGGATTTCCGCCTGTCGACCACGCCACGCATGGACCTGGCCTATGCCGGCATCGCCGACGAACTGCAGGCGATGGGGATCGACAACCCCACTCCGCGCGATGTCGCCGGCGCGGTGATCGCCCTGCGCCGCCGCAAGCTGCCGGACCCGGCGCTGGTCGGCAACGCGGGCAGCTTCTTCAAGAATCCCATCGTCGATGCGGCGACCGCCGACGCCTTGCTCGCGCAGCATCCCGGCATGCCGGTGTTCCGCGCGGGCAACGCCGCGCAACGCAAGCTTTCCGCCGCATGGCTGATCGACCAGTGCGGCTGGAAGGGCCATCGCGATGGCGATGCCGGCGTCTCGCCGGGCCATGCGCTGGTGCTGGTGAACCACGGCCATGCCAGCGGCGCGCAATTGCTCGATCTCGCGCGGCGCATCGCCGCCAGCGTGCACGAGCGCTTCGGCATCGACATCGAACCCGAGCCGCGTCTGATCGGGGCGCGCTGGTGAGCAGACCGCGCAGTGTGCAGGCGCAGGCCGCCGGCCTGATGCTGGCCAGCACGCTCTGCTTCGGCATCATGGCGATCTGTATCCGCCTCGCCTCGAAGACCGAGCCGACCTTCGAAGTCGCCTTCTTCCGCAATTTATTCGGCCTGCTGTCGCTGCTGCCGATCCTGCTGTGGCCGGTGTTGCGCTCGCCCACCCCGCGCAAGACGTTGGTCGGGATCGTGCGGACCAGGCAGTTGCCGCGCTACTTCACCCGCTGCCTGATCGGCGTCGTCAGCATGTTCTGCGGTTTCTGGGCGATCGGCCACCTGCCTTTGTCGCAGGCGATCTCGCTGGCCTACTCCTCGCCGATCTTCGTCACCATCGCCGCGGTGTTCCTGCTGGGCGAGAAGGTCCGCATGCGCCGCTGGATGGCGGTCGCCGCCGGTTTCATCGGCATGCTGGTGATCGTGCGGCCTGGCTCCCAAGCCTTCAGTTCCGGGATGCTGGTCGCGGTGGCGGCAGCGGTACTCTCGGCCATCGTCGCCATCCAGATCAAGCAGTTGTCGAAGGTGGACGGCCCGGACACCATCGTGCTCTGGACCTACCTGTTCTGGGTGCCGATGTCGCTGCTGCCCGCGCTCGCGGTCTGGCACTGGCCCGAAGGCGAAGCCTGGCTGTGGCTGGTGTTGTGCGGCGTGTTCGGCACCGGCGGGCAATGGCTGTGGACGCGCGCGTTGAAGCTCGGCGAGGTCTCGGCGCTGACGCCGATCAGCTTCATGCAGCTGCCCGTCGTGACCCTCGCCGGCTGGTGGTTGTTCGATGAAAGCGTGGATCGCTGGACGATGATCGGCGCGGCCATCATCCTCTCGGCCACCGCCTACATCGCCCACCGCGAGGCGCAGCTGTCCAAGCGCAAGGCCACCCACGCGCCCAGCGAGGCGGTCGAACCCGGCAACTGACTGGCACGGCGAAGCCAGCGCGTGCATGCTGCGGCAATTGCACATCCTTGTGGACCCACCATGCGCATCGCCCTCGCCGCCCTGCTGATTGCCCTCGCGCCTGCCCATGCGCTGGCGCAGTCCGCGCCACCCGCCACGACGCCGAGCCCGGTGGCCAGCACCGCGCCGATGGCGGCCGAAGGCGACGTCGCCTCCATCGACGCCATCGTCAAGGCGCTCTACGGCACCATCTCCGGCCCGGCCGGCAAGCCGCGCGACTGGAACCGCCTGCGCTCGCTGTTCGTGCCCGAGGCGCGGATGATGCCGGTCGGCAAGCGTCCGTCGGGCGAGGTGCGGATGCGCATGATGGGCGTGAACGATTACGTGGCGACATCAGCACCGATCATCGAGAAGAACGGCTTCAACGAACGCGAGATCGCCCGCCGCGAAGAACGCTTCGGCCACATCGCGCACGTCTTCAGCACCTACGAGGCGCGCACCGAGATCGAACCCATCCACCTGCGCGGCATCAACACGATCCAGCTGATGTTTGATGGCAAGCGTTGGTGGATCGTCTCGCTGATGTGGCAAGCCGAAACGCCCGACATGCCCCTGCCCGCGGATTACCTGCCCAAGGACTGAGGACGCTGCCACGGCCGGCGCGATCCGCGGAACAGCACCAGGTACACGCCGACCACCCAGGCCAGCGCGGCCGCCCAGCCGGCCAGGATGTCGCTCGGGTAATGCACGCCGAGATAGACCCGCGATGCACCGACCATCAGCACGAACGGCACCATCGCGGCGACCACCCACCAGCGCCAACGCGTGCGCCACGCCAGCAATATCAAGACCGCCGCCAGCGTCATCGAGCCCATCGCATGGCCGCTGGGAAAGCTGAAGGTGGTTTCCGGGGAGATCGATTCCCACAGCATGGGCCGGTCGCGTGCGAAGAACTGCTTGGCCGCGACGTTCAGCAGCCCCGAGCCGGCCAGTGCGATGCCGGCGAACAATCCTTCGCGCGGCCTGCGCCGCCACGCCAACCATGCCACCAACGCGATGTCGAAGGGCACCACGCCCCAGGCGTAGCCGATCTCCGAGAAGAACAGGAACACGCGGTCCATCGCCGGCGAGTGCCATGCATGCGCCCATTGCAGCAGGGGCTGGTCGAAGAAGAACGCATCGCCCTCGTGCACTTCCTCGGCCAGCGCGCCGAAGCCCCACAGCGGCAGCAGCAAGGCGATGAACAGCAGCGCAAAGCGCAGCCCATGCTGCTTGAGCATGCGCCGGCCATAGCGCGCCTCGCCGGCGAGCGTCTTGCCAAGATCAGTCGGCGATGGCGACATAGCGGCGTTCGACGTATTCGTCGATCAGGGTGATGAACTCCTGCGCGATGTTGTCGCCGCGCAGCGTCACGGTCTTCTCGCCATCGACGAACACCGGCGCCGCCGGCGCCTCGCCCGTGCCGGGCAGCGAGATGCCGATGTTGGCGTGGCGCGATTCGCCCGGTCCGTTGACGATGCAACCCATCACCGCCAGCGTCATGTTCTCCGCGCCCGGATGCTTGATCTTCCACTCCGGCATGCGCTGGCGCACGTGGTTCTGCACCACGCCGGCCAGCTCCTGGAAGAATTCCGAGGTGGTGCGTCCGCAGCCCGGGCAGGCCGTCACCATCGGTGTGAACGCACGCAGGCCCATCGTCTGCAGCAGTTCCTGCGCGACGATGACCTCCTGCGTGCGCGACTGGCCCGGCTCGGGCGTGAGCGAGATGCGGATGGTGTCGCCGATGCCTTCCTGCATCAGCACCGCGAGCGCGGCGCTGGAGGCGACGATGCCCTTGCTGCCGATGCCGGCCTCGGTCAGGCCCAGGTGCAGCGCGAAATCGCTGCGCGCGGCGAGATCGCGATAGACGGCGATCAGCTCCTGCACGCCGCTGACCTTCGCGCTCAGGATGATGCGATCCGCCGGTAGGCCGATCTCCACCGCACGATGCGCCGAATCCAGCGCCGAGCGGATCAGCGCCTCGCGCAGCACGCGCCCCGCATCCCACGGCTCCGCACGTTGCGCATTCTCGTCCATCAGCGTCGCGGCGAGCGACTGGTCGAGCGAGCCCCAGTTGGCGCCGATGCGCACCGGCTTGCCGTACCGGATGGCGAATTCGATCAGCTGCGCGAACTGGGCATCGCGCTTCTTGCCGAAGCCGACATTGCCGGGGTTGATGCGGTACTTCGCCAGCGCCTCGGCGCAGGCCGGCTCATGAGTGAGCAAGGTATGGCCGTTGTAGTGGAAGTCGCCGATCAGCGGCACGTCGATGCCCATCATCGCCAGCTTATCGACGATGCGCGGCACGGCGGCAGCGGATTCTGCGTTGTTGACAGTCACCCGCACCAACTCCGACCCGGCGCGCCAAAGCTCAGCCACCTGCTTCACCGTCGATGCGACATCGGCGGTATCGGTATTGGTCATCGATTGCACCACCACCGGCGCATCGCCGCCCACGTCGACCTGGCCGATGCGGACCTGGCGGGTGGCGTGGCGCGGTCGTGCGCCGAAGTCGGGCGGCTCGGGAAGCGGCATCGGGTTTTCCATGCGGGAATTGTAACGAGGCGGTGTGATAAGGCGCTTCAACATCCTCGGCTACTCGGCCCGGATGCGGGGAAGGCTTGCCTCGCAAACTGCGCTCCTGCTGCGATGCGCGGGGGCGGGCGCGGGCCATCCGTGGCCCGCTCAAGCCTTCCCCACATCCGGACCAAGCTCCGACTCGCACCCGCTATCCTGTCCAGATGGCCGATTCCGACCGCGACGACATCCTCAGCCCCAGCCAGCTCAACACGCTGGCGCGCAACCTGCTGGAGGACACCTTCCCGCTGGTCTGGGTGGAAGGCGAGCTGGGCAACGTCGCCCGCCCCTCGTCGGGCCACCTGTACCTGACGCTGAAGGACGCCCGTGCGCAGGTCCGCGCTGCGATGTTCAAGCCGAAGGCGAACCTGCTCAAGTTCGCCCCGCGCGAAGGCCTGCGCGTGCTCGCGCGCGGCCGCCTGACCCTGTACGAGGCGCGCGGCGAATACCAGCTTGTCCTCGACCACATGGAGGAAGCCGGCGAAGGTGCCCTGCGACGCGCCTTCGATGAGTTGAAGGCCAAGCTGCAGGCGGAGGGCCTGTTCGATGCGGCGCGCAAGCGCGCCCTGCCCGCCTTTCCGCGCCGCATCGGCGTACTGACCTCGCCGACCGGCGCCGCCGTTCGCGACGTGATCTCGGTGCTGGCTCGGCGCTTCCCCTTGCCGGAGATCGATGTCCTGCCGGTGCCGGTGCAAGGCGCGACCGCCGCCGCGCAGATCCGCGGGATGCTGTCACGTGCAATCGCCTCCGACCGTTACGACGTGCTGGTGCTGGCCCGCGGCGGCGGCTCGCTGGAGGACCTCTGGGCCTTCAACGATGAGGCGCTGGCCCGCGCCATCGCCGCATCGCCCGTGCCCGTGGTCAGCGCGGTCGGCCACGAAACCGATTTCTCGCTCAGTGACTTCGCCGCCGACCTGCGTGCGCCGACCCCTTCGGTCGCCGCCGAACTCATCGCGCCGGATCGCAATGCGTTGCTGCAGCGGCTGCATCGTCTGCAGCAGCGCCTGGACGACCAACAGCAACATCGCCTGCGCAGCGCGATGCAGCGGCTCGACCGCGCCGCGCTGCGCCTCAATGCCCTGCGCCCACAGGCACGACTGGCCCTCTACCGCAGCCACGGGCGGGAAGCGCGCCGGCGCCTGGACGCGGTGCTGGCGCGGCGGCTGCAGGAAGCCCTCGCGGGCACGCGCCATGCGGGCGCCCGCTTGCGCGCGCAGGCGCCCGAACGCCGGCTGGCCCTGACATCGCAACGCCTCGACACCCTGCGTGCGCGTGCACGCTCATCGCTGCAGGCACGCATGCAACTCGACCAGCAGCGGGTGGCGGGACTCGCCCGCGCACTGGCCGCGATCAGCCCGCTGGCGACGGTCGCGCGCGGCTACGCGATCCTCCATCACGAGGATGGCGACCTGGTGCGCAGCGTGAAGGATGCCAAGCCGGGCGACCCGATCCGCGCGCAACTGGCCGATGGCGAGTTGTCGATGCGCGTGGAAGACTGAACCGCCTTGTCGCACCGCCCACACCCACCGCGCTAGATTGGCCGCATCCCAACCGATGCCTCGGCCATGAAGCTGAAGAAGACGTATCCGGTCTACCTCGCCAACCGTCCGGTCGAATCGCGGCAGTCACTCGACGTGCTGGACAAGTTCACCGGCAAGCGCGCCACGCGCGTGGGTTTTGGCGATGCCGCATTGATCCGCAAGGCGATCGTCGCCGGGCACAAGGCGCGCGAATCGATGGCGGCCTTCCCGCCCGATGCCCGCCGCGACGTGCTGGAGCACTGCGTGCGCCGTTTCAGCGAACGCAGCGAAGAGCTGGCGCAGGCGCTGTGCATCGAGGCCGGCAAGCCGATCCGCGACGCCCGCGGCGAAGTCGCAAGGCTCATCGACACCTTCCGCATCGCCGCGGGCGAAGCCACCCGCATCGGCGGCGAGGTCGTCGAACTCGGCATCAACGCGCGTACCCGCGGCTACCACGGCATGACCCGCCGCGTGCCGGTCGGGTTGTGCAGCTTCATCACGCCGTTCAATTTCCCGCTGAACCTGGTCGCGCACAAGGTAGCGCCAGCAATCGCCGCTGGCTGCCCGTTCGTGCTCAAGCCTGCGGCGAAAACGCCGGTCGGCGCCCTGATCATCGCCGAGGTGCTGGCCGAAACCGACCTGCCCAAGGGCGCGTTCTCGGTGATCCCGTGCAGCAACGAGGATGCCGCACTGCTGGTCGAGGACCCGCGCATCGCCCTGCTCTCCTTTACCGGCGGTCTGGTCGGTTGGGACCTCAAGGCACGCGCCGGCAAGAAGCGGGTGACGCTGGAGCTGGGCGGCAACGCGGCCTGCATCGTCGATGCGGACCCGGGCGCGCCGCTCGAGCATGTGGTCGAGCGCATCGTGTTCGGCGCCTATTACCAGAGCGGCCAGAGCTGCATCAGCGTGCAGCGCATCTATGCCCACCGCGACATTCACGAGAAGCTGCGCAAGAAGCTGCGCACAGCGGTGAAGGCGCTGCCGATGGGCGATCCGCGCATCGAAAAGACCTTCATCGGCCCGGTCATCGACGAAGCGGCCGCCAAGCACATCGAGGAATGGATCGCCAAGGCGAAGAAGGGCGGTGCCAAGGTGCTGGCGGGTGGCGAACGCAAGGGCAACCTGCTGCCGGCGCATCTCCTGGAAAAAGTCCCGCGCGATGCCGATCTGTATCGCAAGGAAGCCTTCGGGCCGGTGGCGATGATCGAGCCCTTCGACACTTTCGACGAGGCCATCGAGCGCGTCAACGACAGCGACTTCGGCCTGCAGGCGGGCGTGTTCACCGGCAGCATCGACCATGCGATGCGCGCCTGGGACCGGCTGGAGGTGGGCGGCGTGATCGTCGGCGACGTGCCCAGTTTCCGCGTCGACAACATGCCCTACGGCGGCGTGAAGGATTCGGGACTGGGCCGCGAAGGCGTGCGCTGGGCCATTCACGACATGACCGAAGAGCGCCTGCTGGTGATCCGCCAGCGCTGATCCGCACCGCATTCAACCCCGTTTTTCCTGCTCGTGCGTTCTCCCGGTTGCCCAACCTGGAGTTCGCGATGATGTTCACCCCTCGAATCCTCCCTGCCTTGGCAGGTGCCCTACTGCTGGCTGCCTGCCAGAGCGGACCGCATGCCACTGCGGACAAGGCCGCCACCTCGCAGGGAACCGCGGCCCCCGTCACTCCGCCGCCCGCACCGGTCGCGATGGAGGCCCTCGATGCCGCCTATGTCAGCGCTGCGCCCGCCGCGCGCATGCAAAGGATCGTGATGTCGGGCCAACCGCTGCCGCCGCCTGCCAATACCGAGAACTACCAGCGCCCCGACGACAATCCGGTCAAGCGCGCCAGCGAAACGCCGCTGTCCACGTTCTCCATCGACGTGGATACCGGCAGCTACAGCAACGTGCGACGCATGCTGGTGCAGAACGTTCGCCCGCCGGCGGATGCGGTGCGCGCGGAGGAGTTCATCAACTATTTCCGCTACGGGCATGCCGCGCCCACGACGCGCGAGGTGCCGTTCCGTGTCAGTACCGAACTCGCCCCCTCGCCGTTCAACGCGAATCGTCAGCTGCTGATGATCGGCATCAAGGGCTATGAGGTGCCGAAGACCGTCTTGCCGGCCTCCAACCTGGTGTTCCTGGTCGACACCTCCGGCTCGATGATGGACGAGGACAAGCTGCCGCTGGTCAAGGCCGCGTTGCGCAAGCTGGTGCCGCAGATGCGCGAACACGATCGCGTCGCCATCGTCGCCTATGCCGGCTCCGCAGGCCTGGTGCTGCCGCCGACGCCGGGAGATCGCCACGACGAGATCCTCGGCGCGCTGGATCGCCTCGAAGCCGGCGGCAGCACCAACGGCGGCGACGGCATCCAGCTGGCCTACAAGGTTGCACGGGAAGCCTTCCGCACGGGCGGGGTGAACCGCGTGCTGCTGCTGACCGATGGTGATTTCAACGTCGGCGTGGTCGACCGCAAGGCGCTGGAGACGCTGGTCGCCGACCAGCGCAAGTCCGGCATCGCGCTCAGCACGCTGGGCTTCGGTACCGGCAACTACAACGATGCCATGGCCGAGCGCCTGGCCGATGTCGGCAACGGCAACCACGCCTACATCGACAGCGTGCGCGAGGCGGAGAAAGTCCTGGTGCGCGACATGCAGTCCACGCTCCTGACCATCGCCGGCGACGTCAAGATCCAGGTCGAGTTCAACCCGGCCGTGGTCGCCGAATACCGCCTGATCGGCTACGAGAACCGCGCCCTGCGCGACGAGGATTTCGACAATGATGCGGTCGATGCGGGCGAGATCGGCGCCGGCCACGAAGTCACCGCGCTGTACGAGGTCGCGCTGGTCGGCGCCGGCGGCGAGCGCCTGCCGAAGCTGCGCTATGCATCGCCCAAGACTGCAGCCGGCAACGATGACGAAATCGCCAACCTCAAGCTGCGCTACAAGCTGCCGGGTTCCGCATCGAGCAAGCTGATCGAACGGCCGATCCGCCGCAACGAACTGCGCGCCGGTGCCAGCCCGGACCTGCGCTTCGCCGCGGCCGTCGCCGGCTTCGCCGACCTGCTGCGCGGCGGCGGGAACATCGCCGGCTGGGACGCGATGCGGCTTCGCAACCTGGCGGCCGGCGCCCTGGGTGCCGATCGCAATGGCGACCGTACGGAATTCATCGCCCTCACTGAACGCGCGGGCCGCCTGCTGCGCGACGACGATGACCGGTTGCACATCGGCGGCGACTGAGGCGGTCGCAGCCGCGATGCCTGCACATCCACATTGGCGCCCGCATCGATCCACCTTTCATCGGCGAACGCGTAGTCTGTCGGGCATGGAGCAACCCCTCGGCCAGCCCGTCGACGAAGCCAGCGATGCCGTGCTAATGCTCGCCTATGCGGCCGGCGACACCGAGGCCTTTTCCCAGCTGTATGCGCGCCATCGCACGCCTCTGTACCGCTTTTTGCTGCGCAACCTGCGCAATGCCGCATTGGCCGACGAGCTGTTCCAGGACATCTGGCAGCGCGTCATCGTCCATCGCGCCGAATGGAAACCGGACGCGCCGTTCACCGGCTGGTTGTATCGCATCGCCCACAATCGGCTCAACGACCATTGGCGGGCGCAGAAGCACCGGCCGCCCGCACCCGGCGACGCCGAGGAGCGCGTGGCGCGGATCGCCGACCACGACACGCCGGAGCGTGCGTTGTCGGAATTCGAGCAGCGCCGCCGGCTGCAGCTGGCGCTGGCCGAGCTGCCCGAGGAACAACGCACCGTGCTGCTGCTGCGGCTAGAGCAGGAGTTGACGCTGGAGGAGATCGGCGAGGCGACCGGCGTGGGCCGGGAGACGGTGAAATCGCGATTGCGCTACGCGATGGACAAACTGCGTGCGAGATTGAACGAATGACGATGCGACGCGACCCGATGCTGGACGAGGAAGAACGCAGGCTGGCGGCCGAGCTGGCGCGCATTGCGCCGCGCGACGAACCCTCGTCGGAACTGGACGCGCGCATCCTGGCGATGGCCGGGCGCGCTTCGGCTTCGCCCGCCGCTTCGCGGCGCCGCCCTTGGCCGGTCTGGCTCGGCCTGGCCGCTTCGCTGACTGCGGTCGCGGGACTGGTATGGCGGCTGGAGCCGCTGCTGCACACGGGGGGAACGGTGCGTTACGAAGCGCCGGCCCGGGTCTCCGTCGACAACGATCCCAATGGCAAGCGCCAGCCGATCGATTACGTCGATGCGGCCGCCGCTCCCGACCCGGTGCCGCCGCCCCCGCCTGCTGCCTTGCCGGTGGCCGTGAAGGCCGGCCTGCAGGCGCGCCGCGCGCCACCCGAAGCCGCGCCAGCCGTAGCGACCACCATGCCCAGTCCACCTGCCCCCCCGCCGGCGCCGACGCAGCCACCACCGAACGCCGCGGCACGGGCGGATGCCGCCGCCTCGGCCAAACCGCCGGCATCCGACCAGATCACGGCACAGGAGGTGCCGCGTCGCGCCGCTCCGGTCGCCGTGGAGGCTGCCATCGCCACGCCCGCATCTGCACGCAACCGCCAGACCGCATCGCAAATGCAGAACGCACAAGGCGCGACGGTCAGTCCGGCGCCACCTCCGCCCCAGGGGGAGGACCGCGCAGGTTTCGATGCCCGCCCTCCCGCCACCGCGGACATGCCGGAAGTGCAGAGCGCCTGGCTGGCGCGAATCCGCGAACTGCGCGATGCCGGCGAAGCCGACGCCGCGCGCGAGAGCCTGGCCGCGTTTGCAAGGCGTTACCCGGGGGCCGTGATCCCGGCCGACCTGAAGCCGCTTGTGCCCGCCCCGGCATCACTAGGCACGCCATGAGCTCAGACGACGCATTGAAAATGCGACCCGTCGCCTCCATCGAACGCTGATGTCCAGCCCCGACCCCGCGACTCCATCCACTGCTGCCAAGGCGCCCGTCGGCACCCTGCGCGCGCTCTGGCCCTACGTCATGCGCCAGCGCGGCCTGTTCGTCGCCTGGCTGCTGGCGCTGGCCTGTTCCTCGGCGGCGACGCTGACCCTGCCGGTCGCGTTCCGGCAGATGATCGACCAAGGCTTTTCCAGCGGCAGCGACATCGACCGCACCTTCAGCCTGGTCTTCATCGTGGTCGTGGTGCTGGCGCTGGCGACGGCCGCGCGCTTCTTCTTCGTCTCGCTGCTGGGCGAGCGCGTGGTCGCCGACCTGCGCGAGCGGCTGTACGCGCACCTGATCGGCCTGGATGCCACCTTCCATGACCGCACCCGCAGCGGTGAGCTGATCTCCCGCCTCACCGCCGATGCCGAACTTCTCCGCAGCGTGGTCGGCTCCAGCATGTCGGTGGCGCTGCGCAGCACCGTGACCGTGCTGGGTTCGCTGGTGATGCTGTTCGTGACCAGTCCCAAGCTGGCGGCCTGGGCGATGCTGGGCATCCCGCTGGCGGTGCTGCCGATCGTCATCGGCGGCCGTCGCCTGCAGAAGATCTCGCGTGAAGGGCAGGATCGCATCGCCGATGCCAACACCCACGCCGCCGAGGCGCTGGGTGCGGTCAAGACCGTGCAGGCGCACGCACGCGAGCCTTACGAGCGCAGCCGCTTCCGCCAGGCCATCGCCATCGCGGTCGATACCGCGCGCCGCCGGATCGGCTGGCAGGCGCTGGTGACGGCGCTCGCCATCGTGCTGATCTTCGGCGCAGTCACGCTGGTGCTGTGGACCGGCGCGCACGACGTGATCGCCGGGCGCATGACCGCCGGCACGCTGGGCCAGTTCGTGTTCTACGCGCTGATCGGCGGCGGCTCGGTCGGCGCGCTGGCCGAGGTCTGGAACGAGCTGCAACGCGCCGCCGGCGGCATGGGCCGCATCAACGAGTTGCTGGTCGAGGAGGCGCAGGTGCGCGCGCCCGCCGATCCTAAGCCTCTGCCCTCGCCTCTGCGTGGCGAAGTGCGTTTCGACGATGTCACCTTCCACTACCCGGCCCGCCCGGACACCGCCGCGCTGGAGGACTTCAGCCTGCGCGTGGCGCCCGGCGAGACCGTGGCGCTGGTCGGGCCCTCCGGCGCCGGCAAGAGCACGGTGTTCTCGATGCTGCTGCGTTTCCACGACCCGGAACAGGGCCATGTCGACATCGACGGCACCGACATCCGCACGGTCGATCCGGCCGAGCTGCGTGGCGCGATCGCGCTGGTGCCGCAGTCGCCGACGATCTTCGCGGCGAGCGCCGCCGACAACATCCGCTACGGGCGCCTCGAGGCAAGCGATGAAGAGATCGAAGTCGCCGCGCGTGCCGCCGAAGCCTACGATTTCATCCGCGCCCTGCCCGAGGGCTTCGACGAGCAGCTCGGCGAGCGTGGCGCGCGTCTGTCCGGCGGCCAGCAGCAACGCATCGCCATCGCCCGTGCGCTGTTGAAGGACGCGCCGATCCTGCTGCTGGACGAGGCGACCTCGGCGCTCGACGCGCAGAGCGAGCGCGCCGTGCAGACCGCGCTGGAGCACCTGATGGCCGGGCGCACCACGCTGGTGATCGCGCACCGCCTCGCCACCATCCTCAAGGCCGACCGCATCGTGGTGATGGACCAGGGCCGCATCGTCGCCGAAGGCACGCATGCCCAACTGCTTGCACAGGGTGGCCTTTACGCGGAATTGGCCAAGCTGCAGTTCCTCGACTGAAGCATCGCGCCCTTCGGCTCAGGCCAGCAGCGCTCGCAGGATGTGCGGCACCTGCTCCATCGATGCCTTCACGTTGGCCAGCACCTCGTCCATGGTGATGACCTCGTCCGGATCAGGACCGGCACCCGCCGCCCAGTTGGCGACGATGGCCAGGCAGGCGTAATCCAGCCCCATCTCGCGCGCCAGGCCGGCCTCCGGCATTCCGGTCATGCCGACCAGGTCGCAGCCATCGCGGCGCATCCGGGCGATTTCGGCCCGGGTTTCCAGCCGCGGGCCCTGGGTCGCGCCATAGCAGCCGCTTTCGACGATCGGCACGCCGGCACGCTCGGCGGCGACGGCAACGCGCGCGCGCAGCGACTGGGTATAGGGTTCGCCGAAATCGACGTGCAGCACCTCGCTGCCGGGCTCCTCGGACAGCGTGGATATCCGGCCCCAGGTGTAGTCGATCAATTGGTCCGGCATCACCAGCGCGCGCGGCCCGCAACGGCCGGTGATGCCGCCGACGGTATTGAGCGCGAGCACCGCCTGCGCGCCCAGCGCCTTCAAGGCTGCGAGATTGGCGCGGTAATTGATGAGATGCGGCGGCAACGAATGCCCTTCTCCATGGCGCGCGAGGAAAGCGACGCGCCGGCCCGCCAACGTGCCGATGCGGACAGGGCCCGAAGGCGGCCCGTAATGCGTCACCGGCTGATGGGTCTGGACATCGGCGAGGTCCACCAGCGCATACACGCCGGTGCCGCCGATGATCGCCAGATCGATGGCGGTCTGCATGCTCACTCTCCCAATGCGTAGATCGCCGGCAGGTTGCGGCCCTGCTCGTGGTAATCCATGCCGTAGCCGAACACGTAGCGGTCCGGCACTTCCAGACCGACGTAATCGGCCTCGATGCCGTCGACGCAGCGGTCATGCGCCTTCACCGCGAGCACCGCGATGCGCACGTCGGCCGCGCCCTGGTCTTCGCACCAGCGCTTGACGGCCAGCATGGTGTGGCCCTCATCGAGGATGTCGTCGGCCAGCAGCACACGGCGACCGCGCATCGGCGTCGCGGGCCGGTGCAGCCAAGCCAGGCCCGAACCGCGGGTCTGGCCGCGATAGCGGGTCGCGTGCAGGTAATCGAACTCGAGGTCGAGGCCGCGCTCGCCGAGCGCCATCGCCAGATCGCTGGCGAACGGCATGCCGCCGTTCATCACCGTCACGTACAGCGGAGGCGGCTGGCTGTCGTCGTAATCGGCCCGGACATCGTCGGCGATCGCCTCGACCGCTTCCCGGATGGCGGTGCGGTCGTGGACGACCTCGGCGTCGACCAAGGCGGCGGACAGGCTAGGCGTCATGCGATGCTCCCCGGATCGTAGGCCCCGGAAGCCCCCGGATCGCCGGTCCCTGCATTGTCCAGTTCGCGCGCCAGCGCATCACGGGTGCGGCCATGGCGGGCATCGGCCAGCAACTGGTCCCAACCGAGCGGGCCACGCCCGACGAGGCCGGTGAGTGCGGCGGTATTGAAGGCACGCCCTTCGACCGACGCCAGCGATTCGGCCACCAGTTCGGGGTGGCAAACCAGCACCACGTCGCAACCCGCATCCAGGTGGGCGTCGATGCGCGCCTTGACGCCGCCTGCGGAGTAGGCCGCGGCCATGCCGATGTCGTCGGAAAAGACCACGCCGCGGAAATCCATTTCGCCCCGCAGGATCTCCCTGATCCAGCGCCCGGAATAACCGGCCGGCTCCGGCGCGACCTGCGGATAGACCACGTGCGCCATCATCACCGCATCGGCGCCCGCGGCGATGCCGGCGGCGAACGGGACCAGATCAAGCGCACGGATCTCGTCCAGCGGACGGTCGTCGATGGCCTCGTCGAAATGGGTATCGGCCAGCACCGAGCCGTGCCCGGGGAAATGCTTCAGCGTGGCGGCCATGCCGGCATCGTGCATGCCTTCGACATAGGCGCGGGTAAACGCCGCGACCACCTGCGGATCGGCGGAAAACGCGCGATTGCCTATGGCGCGGTTGCCGCGCCCGAGATCGACCACCGGAGCGAAGCTGAGATCGACGCCGGTCGCGCGGACTTCACTGGCCATCAGCCAGGCATGCTCGCGTGCCAGCTCGAGCGCCGAATCGCGCGAGCGCGCGTACAGGGCGTCGAAGCCCTCCAGCGCCGGCAATTCGCTGTAGCCCTCGCGGAAGCGCTGCACGCGTCCGCCCTCCTGGTCCACGCAGATCAGCTGCGGGCGGCCCGCCGCCTCGCGGATGGACGCGCACAACTCGCTCGCCTGCGCCCGGGAGGCGAAATTGCGCCCGAACAGGATCACGCCTGCACAGGCATCGTGCTGCAGCCATTCGCGCTCCTGCGCGCTCAATTCGTGTCCGGCGATGCCGATGACCAGCATGGGAGCCTCGATGCGTTGGAATGTAAAAGGCCGCGCAGTGCGCGGCCTCGCATTGTCGCTCAAAGCGATGGGCGCGGGATGAAATGCGTCCGTCGCCGATTCAGCGCGGCTCGGGCGGTGCGACCTCGCAGCCGTCGGGACCACAGGCCATGGAAGCGTCAGCGGGTTCCGCCGGTGCCGGCAAACCCACCTCACGGAACACCTGCGCGAACACTTCGGGCGATTGCGCGCCCTGGACTGCCAGCTTGCCGTCGAAGACGAAGGTGGGCACCGCGCGGATGCCGAGGTTCTTCGCCAACGCCATGTCGGCTTCGACTTCTTCCCGGCCCGCATCCGAAGCCAGCCAGTCCAGCACCTGCCGGCGCGCCAGGCCGCCGGCCTCGCCGGCATCGGCCAGCACTTCGGGATCGGCCAGGTTGCGACCCTCGGCGAAATGCGCGCGGAACAGCGCTTCGCCCACGGCCTCGGCTGCGCCTTCACGCTGCGCGAGCACCATCAGGCGATGCGCGTCGCGGGTGCTGACGCGCACCTGGCCGCGATCGAAATCCATCGGCAGGCCTTCGGCTCGCGCCGTGTTCTGGGTGTGCGAGAGGATTTGCTCGACCTTCTCGATGCCGCCGAATTTCCTCGCATAGGCCTCGCGCAGCGGCACGGGCGTCGCATCGGCCTCCGGGTCCAGCAGGAACGGATGCCAATGGATATCGACCTCGGGCTGGCCTTCAGCCGCCAGCGCCGCCTTCAGGCGATGCTTGCCGATCCAGCACCAGGGGCAAACGGCATCCGACCAGACATCGATGCGCAGGGGGTTCATTTTCGTGTCCATGAAGGCGACATGGGGGCGCGCGGCCGCCCGATCAAGCCGGTGTGCGCTCCGCATCGTCCCATCGCGAAAACGGATGGGACGCGAGGTTGAGGTTGTAGTAGCGCGGCAGGTGGGTCACTTCCCTGCCCACCCAGTCCGGCAGGGCGAAGGCCTCGTCCTCCGCGTCCAGCTCCAGCTCGGCGACGACCAGACCCGCGTTGTCGCCGAGGAACTCGTCGATCTCCCACTCGTGGCCTTCGTGCAGCACGTAGTGGCGGCGCTTGACGATGGTGCCGCCGACGCACAGTTCGATCAGCGCGCGCGCATCCCCCGGCGGGATCAGGTAATCGAACTCCTGCCGCGATGCACCCATCTCGCGCGACTTGATGTTGAGCCGGGCCTCGCCACCTTCCAAGCGCACGCGCACCGACGCGTTCTGCCGCCCGATGACCACCGATTCGGCATCGTTGAGATAGCCCTGTGCCATCTCGATGCTGCGATGCGCCTGCCCACGCCATGCGTCGGAGAGCACCAGGAACTTGCGTTCGATCTCGATCGCCATCGTTCAGCCCCGCTCGAACACGGCGATGGATTCGACGTGCGCGGTATGCGGGAACATGTCCATCACCCCGGTGCTCCTGAGCTTCCAGCCACGTTCGTTGACCAGATACCCGGCATCCCGGGCGAGCGAACCCGGATGGCAACTCACGTACACGATGCGCTTGATGCCATCGAGCGGGATTTGCTTCAGCACTTCCAGCGCGCCGGCGCGCGCCGGGTCCAGCAGCAGCTTGTCGAAGCCCTGCTTGAACCAGCGCTCCTGGCGCAGGTCGGTGGTGAGATCGGCCATGTGGAACTGCGCGTTCGGCAAGCCGTTGTGCTCGGCGTTCTGCCGCGCGCGCGCGACCAACCCCGCATCGCCCTCCACGCCAACCACTTCCGCCGCCGTACGCGCGAGCGGCAGGGTGAAGTTGCCCAGGCCGCAGAACAGGTCCAGCACGCGCTCGCCCGCCTGCACGTCCAGCAGTTCCAGCGTGCGCGCGATCATCTTCTCGTTGAGCCCGCCGTTGACCTGGATGAAGTCGAGCGGGCGGAACAGCAGTTCGACATCCCACGGCGCCAGGCGGAAGGACAGCTTCGGCGGCGGCACATCATCAAGCGTGTGCACCGAATCCAGCCCCTTGGGCTGCAGATAGATGGCGAAGTCCTCGGCCGCGGCGAAATCGCGCAGCTTGTGCAGATCGCCTTCCGACAGCGGTTCGAGGTGGCGGAACACCAGCGCGCGCGCCTCGTCGCCGGCGATGAACTCGATCTGCGGCAGCACGCGACGCGCATCCATCGAATCGACCAGCTTCGACAACGCCGCGATCTTGAAACCGATCTCCGGCACCACCGTGTGGCATTCGCCGATGTCGGCCACGAAGCGCGGATCCTGCTCGCGGAAACCGACCAGCGTCTTGTCCTTCTTCTCCACCCGGCGCACCGAGAAGCGCCCCTTGCGCCGGTATCCCCAGGCCGCATCGACCAAGGGCGGCAAGACCTCGCCCGGCGTCACGTGACCGATGCGCTCCAGGTTCTCCAGCAGCACACGCTGCTTGGCGTGGATCTGCTTGTCTTCGGCCAGATGCTGCAGCACGCAACCGCCGCACACGCCGAAATGCGGGCAGCGCGGCTGGACGCGATCTAGCGAGGCTTCCAGCACCTGCAAGGTTTTTGCTTCATCAAAACTGCGCGAGCGCGCCGTCTGCTGCACCATCACCGTCTCGCCCGGCAACGCGCCGGAGACGAACACGGTCTTGCCGTCGTTCGCGCCACCCTCGCGACGGGCAACGCCACGGCCGTCATGGCTCAAGTCAAGGATGCGGGCCTGGAAAGGCGTCTGGTCGATGCGGGCCACGGCAAGCCTGGAAGCGAAAGGGCGTGCATTTTCGCACGCCCTTGCCGCCCTTGCCGCCCCGGCCGCCTGGAATCTATTTGCCGGTCGCGGGCGCGTAATGCGTGTAGCGCTGCTTGGCGAAGGCATTGCAGGTCTCGACCTGCGCCGACATGGCCTTGGCATCCGGCTTGGGCGATCCGATCCGCTGCAGCAACTCGTCGGCCCAAGCGTCGAACTGCACCTTCGAGACCTGGCTGTCCCGCATCGTGCGGCCCATCAGCCCACCCAGCCCGGCAAAGGCATCCTTGTGCCCGGCGTTGGCGGGCAGTCCCGAGGCGATCTTGTAGATCACGAAGCATTGCGACGCGGTCTTGCCGATGCCGTCGCCGGGATTCGCCCAGGCGGCGGGTACGGCTGCCAGGAGCAGCACCGGCAATGCCCAAGCACGAACCATCCTGCGGCGGTCGTTCATTTCTGCTTCCAGGCACCGCCCGACTGGTACCACCAGCCGCCGCGGGCGCTGTCGACCCACTGCCGTGCGAAGACGTCGCGGATCTGCCCTTCCCATTCGGGATGGCCGTTCGCGACCGCCACTTCGCGGTAGAGCGCCTTGCGGTCGCGATTGTCGTCGGCGACGGCGCTGTTGATCGCCACCCGATCCTTCAGCGGCAGCTTCGAGGCATCGCGCACGGTGACGAGGCCATCGGACGTGAAACCTAGCGCACCGGCATCGAAGCCGGCGCGCAGGACGCCGTTGAAACGCTGCTCCATGGACGACTGGATCGCACGTATGGTCGGCGTATTGATGGTGATGTCGGGCGCGGCCTGCGCGTAGGCGCTGCCGACGCCGACCAGCGACCACAGGTCGATGCGCCGATGCAGCATGGCCATTCCCCCGCCGGCCTTCTCGACCTGCGGGACGGGCTTGCCGTCCTCGCCGATCACCTTGTCGACAAATTCCTTGGCCGCTTCCTTGGCTTCGGCGGCCGGGAAGTAGACGTTGATGGTCACGCAAGCGGCCAGCGCGATCGCGGCCGGCAGAGGTATCCAGTGTTTCATCGCCATGGTTTTCTCCAAGATTCAGTCGATGACCGGTTTCACCTCGCCCTTGCCGACGGCTTTCAGCCGTTCCACCAGCGTGGGCCAATCCACGCGGCGGTTGTAGCCGACGACAGTGAGGCGAGGCAGGCCGGCACCTTCCACGATAGTAAAACCGGAGGAATCTGAACGCGGGGTATGCACGCCACCGAGGCCGCCCATCAGGCAGACCTCGTTGTCGAGCCGGCAGCCGATCCCCAGCCGTCCGTAGCCGAAATCGTCGAACAGGCCGATCAGCTGGCCCTGCAGGCTGGAGACGAAGCTGACATCGCCAACGCTGGAGATGTTCTGCACCGCGCGCTGGCTGATGCGTTGGCGCACGCCGGGCTTGCGCCGGGTGGCCATCTGCGCATCGAAGCGCACCGGCGTCCAGTCGACCAGGCGCAAGCCGTGGATGTAACCGTCCATGCGACCGCTGATGCTGCCGAAATCGAAGACCTCGGTCAGCCGCAGCAGGTCGATGTCCCTGAAGTCGATGTCCGCACTGAGCGTCGGGGCGGTACCGAACGGCCGCTCCATCGCCAATCGGGTGATCTGCACGGCGCCGTCGAACACGCCGAGGCTGAGGCCGCCATCGAAGGTGAGCTGGTCGTCGGCGTAGCGGGCATGCGGAATCTCGCCGTTCAACTCGCCGCGGAACTCCGGCAGGCCGAAGGCCTTGGCCATCGCGCCCACGTCCACCGCTTCCAGCAACAGGCCGAAGTCGATCTGCAGGCCGGCATCGGCCGCAGGCGGCACGATGCGCAGGTCATGGGCGATGGCGCGCCCGCCGAACAGCGGCACCACGGCGCGCTCCTGCAGCATGAGCGCGCCATCGCGGCTGGCCAAGGGCAACCGTGCCCGGCCGAAGTCCAGCCCGTACATCCGCGCCTGCCGCCAGCTCAGCTCCGAGGACACGGGCGCGTCGGCGGAAAACGCCAGCGTGCCGTCCAGTCCGCGCAGGGTGAAGCGCTCGCGCGGATCGCGCAGGTCGACATCGTGCAGTGTCGCCAGCACCCTTTGCAGGCGTCCGCCGGACAGCCGCAGGCGTGCGTCCCAGCGCCCGCTGATTTCGGCATCGCCCAGGCCGAATTGGCCGAGCAGCGCGCTGAGGTAGCGCTCGCGCAGGCCGGCGCCAGCATCGCCTGCAAGCGTCAAATCGAGTGCGGCAAGCGCGTTGTCTGCCCCGAATCCCGCGCTGCCCCGCGCTTGCAGGGTTGCGCCGTCGCGCCAGTCGATCATCGGCACGCGCCATCCCTGCCCCGGCGTTTTTTGCGCATGCAGCACAAGGCGCACCGGCTGGCCGGTGAGGCCAAGGTAGGTGCCGCCGTAAATGGCCTCGCCGCCAATTCGACCGTCCAGCGCAAGCTGCGTATGCCCCTGCCGAGTTCGGTAATCGATGTCGAAGCGCGCATCGAGGTTTTCACCGGTGATGCCGCCGTCGTCCGATTGCAGCGACGCACCGGTCAGCGCCAACGGCCCCTGCACCTGCACCTGCCCACCGCTCGACGCGGCGATCGAAAGCCTGCCATCCAGCCGCCCCTGGCTGAAATGCCCCGTGGGCCACGCTTGAGCGGCCAGCGCCGCCGCCCACTGCACCGGCACGCGGGTCAGGTCGATGCGGGTGAGGTCGGGCGCCGCGCTGCGACGCTGCAAGGACAAGCGAGCCGGCCCGCGCGCGAGGGTGGCATCCGTCCCCGCATCGTCGAACCGGATCGACAAGCGCGAAGGCGCACTGCCCGATGCATCCACCATGCCATCGCAGGCCCAGCCCGAGCGTGGCTGATGGCGCAACGTACAGCGCCAATCCAGGTCACGGAAACGGTAGCCCAGGTCCTCGGCGTGTACCGCCCGCGCCCGCATCGACAAGCGGCCGCTGCCGGCCTCCGCCGGCCAATCCAGGCTGACCCGCACGTCTTCAAGTGTCGCCACGGGCGTGGTGACGCGGGCGATGCGGGCTTCGGCCGTGCGCGCCCAGGCCGGCACGCTGATCAGCATGCCGAGCGCGATCCACCACCACGGGCGTACGATGCGGAGCCACATGCGCCAAAGGATAAGGACGATGCGCGACGGCGGAATGAATCCACGCCTGCTGCTGGTCGAAGACGATCCGGTCAGCCAGGCCTACCTGGCCGAAGCCGCACGCGCGCTGCCCGCCGAGGTGGACTGCGCCGCCAGCATCGCCGAGGCGCTCACGCTCGCCGCGCGCCACCGGCACGATGCCTGGCTGCTCGATGCGAACCTGCCCGATGGCAGCGGCGCCGCGCTGCTGGCCCGGCTGCGCGAACTGCATCCCTCGCCGCCACCCCACGCCCTGGCGCACACGGCTTCCAAACTGCCGGGAGAGCTGGCGGCCCTGCGCAAAGCGGGGTTCGATGCGATCGTCTGCAAGCCGCTGGCGGTCGGTGCCTGGCAGGCCGCCATCCGCGCCGGCTTGTCGATGGAAACGCCGCAGGCCTGGGACGACGCGGGCGCCTTGCGCGCGCTCAACGGCAACGCGGACGCGGTGTCGTCGCTGCGGCAACTGTTCCTGGCCGAGCTGCACGGCCAGCATCGCGCGATCAGCGCCGCGATCGACGCGGGCGATGCGGCCACTGCACATGCCGGACTGCACCGCCTCAAGGCGAGCTGCGGCTTTGTCGGCGCGTCGCGGCTGCAACAGGCAACGCACATGCTGGATGCGAACCCCACCGCCCCCGATGCGCGCGGCACATTCGATGCCGCCGTCGCGGATCTGCTGCATGCGGCGGCGCAGGCCGGTTAATCGCGGGGCGGCTCGATCCGCACGCCGGGCTGCAAGCGCTTGAGCTGCGCCGCCATTTCCCAGGATTTCAGCCCCCGGCTGCCGAGATGATGCGCAAGCAGGCCGCGCATCGGCCGGCGCAGGTCGAGCAGATCCTCCTCCACCGGCGGATGGTCGCAGGCCAGCGCCAACAGCGCGGCGCCCGTCGCGGCACCGCCCCGGTCGCTGCTGCCGCGGTCGTGCCGGAGCCGGCGCGGACCGTGCTCGGGATCCAGGCGGTAGCGCGCGGCGGGATCGATGGCGATGCCATCGCCGTCATGCGACCAGTCGAATCCGAAGCCGATCGCATCGAGCAGGTCGCGCTCGTAGCAGCGCAGGGCCCAGGCCACTTCGCGCGATGGCGCATGCAGGCGCGCACGGGTGCGCGCATACGCTTCGTGCAAGGTCGGCAGCGGGTCAAGGCGCGGTGCCAGGCGCAGGGTCAGCTCGTTGAGGTAGAAGCCGGCCAGCGTGCTCTCCCCCGACAGCCGCGGCGCGATGTCGATGGCCTCGGCATTGCGCAGGGTCGCCAATTCGCCCCGTTGCACGGCCTCCAGGCGGATGCATTGCAAGGGCTGCAGCGCGGCACGCAGCGCGTGCCGCCTGGGCGTCGACACCCCGCGCGCCACCAGGCCGACACGCCCGTGGTCCGAGCACAGCACCTCGACCAGCAGGCTGGTCTCGCGCCATGCGCGCGCATGCAGGACGAAGGCGGACTCGCTGGCGATCAGCACCTGGCGACGGCCTCCCCCGGCGGGTTCATTCGCTGTAGCCGAGCGCGCGCAGTGCGGCCTCATCGTTGGACCAGCCCTGGCGCACGCGCACCCAGGTCTCCAGGAATACCTTGCGGCCGAACAGCTTTTCCATCTGCTCGCGCGCCTTGGTGCCGATGCTGCGCAGGCGTGCGCCGCCCTTGCCGATGACGATCGCCTTCTGGCTGTCACGCTCGACCCAGATCACCGCGCCGATGCGGAACATCGCGCCATCTTCCTCGAACTTCTCAATCTCGACCGCCGTCGCGTAGGGCAGCTCTGCGCCGAGCTGGCGCATCAGCTGCTCACGCACGAATTCCGCGGCGAGGAAGCGCATGCTGCGGTCGGTGACGTCATCCTCGTCGTACAGGGCCGGCTGCTCGGGCAACAGCGGCAGCAAGGTGTCGACCAGCGGTTGCAGCCCTTGCCGCTTGAGCGCGGAGAGCGGATGCACGGCGGCGAAATCGCGCCCCTCGGCCACCTTGCCCAGGTAGGGCAGCAAATCCGCCTTTTCGCGCAGGCGGTCGATCTTGTTGACCACCAGCACCACCGGCACCTTGGCCTGCTTGAGCGCGTCGAGCGCCATCTGGTCCTCGTCGTCCCAGCGACCGGCCTCGACCACCAGCAACGCCGCGTCCACGCCTTCCAGCGCACCGCGTGCGGCGCGGTTCAGCACCCGGCTCATCGCCTTGTTCTGCGCGCCGTGGATGCCGGGCGTATCCACCAGCGCCACCTGGCCCTTGTCGAAGCTGGCAATGCCCAGCATGCGATGCCGCGTGGTCTGCGGCCGGTCGGAGGTGATGCTGACCTTGGTGCCGACCAGGCCGTTGATCAGGGTGGACTTGCCGACATTGGGACGGCCAATGACGGCGACGTGGCCGGCGCGGTAAGGGGTTTCAGTCATTGCGGGATTGTACGGCGCGCGCCGCGCTGGGTCAGTCCTGCCCCAGCAGCGCCAGCATCTCCGCCGCCGCCACCTGCTCGGCGGCCCGCCGCGAACTGCCGCCACCGAGGGTGCGCAACGGCGGAGTCCCGGCGCTGCAGGCGACTTCGAAATGCCGCGCATGCTCTTCCCCGGATTCCGAGACCAGTTCGTAGGCCGGAAGCGCACGCCCGCGTGCCTGCAGCCACTCCTGCAGCGCGGTCTTGGGATCCTTGCCGACCTTGTTGGGCGGCGGCAGTGCGGCGATCAGCGGCGCAAACCACGGCATCGTGGACTGCCGGCAGGCGTCGAGCCCGGCGTCGAGGTAGATCGCGCCAACCACGGCCTCAACCGCGTCGGCCAGGATCGAATCGCGCCGATGGCCGCCGGATTTCATCTCTCCCGGCCCCATCATCAGCAAGCGGCCGAGCTCAAGCCTGCGCGCGATGCCGGCCAGCGCGGATTCGCGCACCAGTTCGGCGCGCGCGCGGGTCAAGGCGCCCTCGTCCGCTTTCGGCCAGGCCGCGAACAGCGCTTCGGCCACCAGCAGGTTGACGACGGCATCGCCCAGGAATTCCAGCCGTTCGTTGTGCGGCTGGCCGGCGCTGCGGTGGGTCAGCGCCTGTTCCAGCAATCGCGGATCGACGAAATCGTGGCCGATGTGCTCAGCGGGCACCGGTGCGTTTTTCCTCGCTGGCGCTGAACTTGCCGACGATGTCGAGGTTGTGGATGAACGGGCGCCGCACTTCGTAGTCCACGCTGATCACGCTGGCGTCACCGGCGCGCTCGACCTTGATGTTCTCGGGCTTGACGGAACCGACGTAGCCGACGTCGAAATACTTCGCCAATGCCTGCCTCACGCTGACCGGATCGGCCGGGACGGCATCATCCCGGGCCACGCCCTGCAGGGCCTTCTTGACGCTCCAGTACTCCTGGTACATCGGGATGAGCTTCATGCCGAGGTAAAGCGCAAACCCGACCACGGCCAGGCCCACGAGGAACCCGGTCAACGACATGCCGGCTTGTGTCTTCTTCATGCTGCGTCCTCGGGCTGCAATACGGGCCAGCTTACGGTATGCGTTCGCCGATGCGCGAGAGGTCGCCGAAATTCATCCACACCAGGAAGGCCTTCCCGCGCAGATTGGCCTCCGGCAATGGCCCCCAGAAGCGGCCGTCCAGACTGTTGTCGCGGTTGTCGCCCATCATGAGGTAATGCCCGGCGGGGACTTCGAATTCGCCGTCGCCCATGCCGCCGTCCTCGAGCGACTGCGCGCGGTTCTGCACCAGGTGGCGATGGCTGCCCAGCTGCTCGTTCATCTGCACGCCCGGCAGCGCGACAGGGCTGCCGTCGCCGGCCGGAATGGGGGCCTGCCCCACCGGCTGGTAGGCCAGCCGCTTGCCGTTGATGGTCAGTATCCCGCGCCGGTATTCCACCCGGTCTCCCGGCAGGCCAACGACGCGCTTGACGAAATCCACGCCGGCATCGGGGTCGTCCTTGCCCATGCCGGGGTACTTGAACACCACCACGTCGCCGCGCTCCGGCGCCCCGATCGCGACGATCTTCTTGTTGGTGATCGGCAAGCGCAGACCGTAGGCGAACTTGTTGACGAGGATGAAATCGCCGATCTGCAGCGTCGGGATCATCGAGCCGGACGGAATGCGGAACGGCTCCGCGATGAAGCTGCGCAGGATCAGGATCGCCAGCAGCACCGGGAAAAAGGCATTGGAATAATCAATGTACCAAGGCAGCCTGCCGTCGTCGGCGAGTCCGGCGGCGGCCTGCCGGCGCTTGCGCAGCACCAGCCGGTCGAGCAACCAGAACGCGAAGGTCACCAGCGTCAGCGTCACCAGGGCGATTTCGAACCAGCGCATGTGATTTCCTCTGAAAGGGCCGGCCCGCGCCGGCCGCGGGTTATTTGTTGTCCACCTGCAGCACGGCGAGGAACGCCTCCTGCGGAATCTCGACTCGGCCGACCTGCTTCATCCGCTTCTTGCCCTCTTTCTGCTTCTCGAGGAGCTTCTTCTTGCGGGTGGCGTCGCCGCCGTAGCATTTGGCCAGCACGTTCTTGCGCAGCGCCTTGACCGTGGTGCGGGCGATGACCTGGCTGCCGATGGCCGCCTGGATGGCAACATCGAACATCTGCCGGGGGATCAGCTCCTTCATCCTCTCGGTCAGCTCGCGGCCGCGCCGGTCCGCGTGCTGGCGGTGCACGATGATCGACAGCGCATCCACCTTGTCGCCGTTGATCAGCGTGTCAACGCGCACGAACGGGCCGACCTCGAAGCGAACGAAGTGGTAGTCGAGCGAGGCATAGCCGCGGCTCACCGACTTCAGCTTGTCGAAGAAATCCAGCACCACCTCGGCCATCGGCAATTCGTAGCTGATCTGCACCTGGCTGCCCAGGTAGGTGATGCCCACCTGCGTGCCGCGCTTTTCCTCGCACAGCTTGATCACGTTGCCGACGTAATCCGGCGGCGTGAGGATGTTGGCGCGGATGATCGGCTCGCGGATCTCGGCGACCATGTTCGCCGGCGGCAGCTTGGCCGGATTGTCCAGCGGCATCACCGTGCCGTCGGTCTTCAGCACCTCATAGACCACGGTGGGCGCGGTGCTGATCAGGTTGAGGTTGTACTCGCGCTCCAGGCGTTCCTGCACGATCTCCATGTGCAGCATGCCGAGAAAGCCGCAGCGGAAGCCGAAGCCCATCGCCTCGGAACTCTCCGGCTCGAAGCGCAGCGCGGCGTCGTTCAGGCGCAGTTTTTCCAGTGCTTCGCGCAGGTCGGGGTAGTCCTCGGCATCGACCGGGAACAGGCCGGCGAACACGCGCGGCTGCATCTCCTGGAAGCCGGGCAGCGGATGCGGCGCCGGGTCATTGGCCAGCGTCAGGGTGTCGCCGACCGGCGCGCCGTGCACGTCCTTGATCGATGCGGTGATCCAGCCCACCTCGCCCGCCTTGAGGGCTTTCAGCACCTTGCGCTTGGGCGTGAACACGCCGACCGCGTCCACCTGGTGCGCGCGCCCGGTGGACATCACCAGCATCTTGTCGCCGGGCCTGAGTTCGCCCTGCATGATGCGCACCAGCGAGACGACGCCCAGGTAATTGTCGAACCACGAATCGATGATCAGCGCCTGCAGCTTGTCGGTGTCGCGCGGGCGCGGCGGCGGGATGCGATGGACGATCGCCTCCAGCACGTCGATGACGTTGAGGCCGGTCTTGGCGCTGATCGGCACGGCATCATCCGCGTCGATGCCGATCACGGCCTCGATCTCGTCCTTCGCGCGCTCGATGTCGGCGGTCGGCAGGTCGATCTTGTTGATGACCGGGATCACCTCCAGCCCCTGCTCCACCGCGGTGTAGCAGTTGGCGACCGACTGCGCCTCCACGCCCTGCGCGGCATCGACCACCAGCAACGCGCCTTCGCACGCGGCCAGAGAACGCGAGACTTCGTAACTGAAGTCGACGTGGCCCGGGGTGTCGATGAAGTTGAGCTGGTAGATCTGCCCGTCCTTCGCCGTGTACGGCAGCGAAACCGACTGCGCCTTGATGGTGATGCCGCGTTCGCGTTCGATCGGGTTCGAATCGAGCACCTGCGCTTCCATCTCGCGGTCCTGCAGGCCGCCGCATAGCTGGATGATGCGGTCGGCCAGCGTCGACTTGCCGTGGTCGACGTGCGCGATGATCGAGAAGTTGCGGATGTTCCGCATGCTGGCGGGGATTTCGGACGACATTGGCGGCGGTTCAGCCGCCCATGCGGCCCTGCGTGAATTCAGCCCGGCATTATCGCATGCCGGCCCGAGCCGCAGCGTCCGGGCCGGTCATGCGGATGATGGCAGCCGGGCGGCCGGATCAGCCGCCTGCCTTGAGGGTGGCGAAGCGGGTACCGCCGCGCCCCGCCAGCCGCAGCATGACCGTGTCGCCCGGCTTGACCCCGGCCAGCGCCGATTGCAACGACTTGGCCGAGCCGACCGGCATCCGGCCGATGGAAAGGATCACGTCGCCTGGCCCGATCCCGGCTTCACGCGCGGCCATCGAGTCGACCCCGATCACGCCCACGCCCTCGCCCGCGCCAAGATCGAGCTGCCGACGATCGTCGGCATCGAGTTCGGCGATGCGCAGGCCCAGCAGCCCACGGGTCGGCTGCACCTGCGGCGCGCCGTCGGCCTCGTCGTTGCCGGTGTTGCGGCGGAAAGCCGATTCGCGCTCCGGCTTGGCCTCGCCCAGCACCACATCGATGTTGCGTTCGCGACCATCGCGCCAGACGCCCAGACTCACTTTTTCGCCCGGCGGCAGCGCGCCGACCATCGGCGGCAAGTCGCCGACCTCGTTCACCCGCGCGCCATTGAAGCTGCGGATGACATCGCCGGGCTTCACGCCCGCCTTGGCCGCGCCGCTGTCGGATTGCACATCGCTGACCAGCGCGCCGCGGCTGTCGGGCAGTTTCATCCCCGCCACCAGCCCGCTGTCGATGGGCTGCATGTTCACGCCCAGCAGGCCGCGCCGTACCTGCCCGGTCGCTTTCAGCTGCTTGACCGCGTTCATCGCGGTGTCGATCGGGATGGCGAAGCTGATGCCCTGGTAGCCGCCGGACACGCTGAAGATCTGCGAGTTGATGCCCACCACCTCGCCGCGCGTGTTGAGCAGCGGGCCGCCGGAGTTGCCTCGGTTGATGGCGACATCGGTCTGGATGAAGGGCACGTACTGCTGCCCGCCGCCGGTGTTGCGGCCGATGGCGCTGACGATGCCGGCCGTCACCGAATGATCCAGGCCGTAGGGCGAGCCGATCGCCACCACCCACTGCCCCGGCTGCACGCCGGAGGAGTTGCCCAGCCGCAGCGCCGGCAGGTTGCTGGCCTCGACCTTGAGCAGGGCGACGTCCGATTGCGCATCGCTGCCGATCACCTTGGCCTTCAGCTCGCGGCTGTCGCCGAGCTTGACCGTGACCTCGTCGGCGTTGTCGACGACGTGGTGGTTGGTCAGCACGTAGCCATCGGCCGAAATCAGGAAGCCGGTGCCCATCGAGGTGCCGCGCGGCGCCTGCGGCATCGCCCCGTGCGGGTTCGGCATGCCGAAGCGGCGCAGCATCTCGGCCATCGGATCGTTCATCGCCATGCCGCCGCGCGGCACGATCTTCGCCTCCACGCTCACCACGCCAGGACCGACGCGATCGACCAGGCGGGTGAAGTCCGGCAGGCCGGTGACCAGTTCGGGTGCGGGCGCCTCCTGGGCGGCGGCGAACGGAGCGGGCGGCTGGGCATCGGCATTCGGCAGTGCCAAGAGTCCGGCAGTGGCGATGGCGGTAATGGAGACCAACAGGGCGGATTTGAGCATGGGCTTCATGGCATTCACGTAGGCGTTTCGGTTGGAGTCGCGGCGCGAAGCGGGGAAATGGACGCCGCCTCAGCGGTCGCCCGCATCGGACGCATCGATCTCGCGCGGCTGGAAGGGATCGGATGACGGGGCATCGCCATAGCGGACGTTGAACCCGCCTGCAGCGGGGGCCATCGGGACGAGCGCCCGCGGCCAGGGCGATGAGGACGGCTGGCGGAAGGGATCCGCCACCGGCGTTTTCCTGTCGGCCAGCACCACGGCAGACTCTTGCTCCGCTGGCGCGGCGGTGGGCGTGGATACGGAAGACGGTCGGCGATTCACCGTGGCCGGCGGCGGCGCTGCCACCCGCGTGGCGACGGCGGGAGTGGCGGGTGCCTCGACGCTCGCGACAACGGCTGCGGTCGAGGCGGCCGGCCGTGCGGTTTCAGCCGCCGAGGGGGACGTATCCGCCGGCAAGGATGGCGTGGGCTCGACGGCGATGGCGACGGCAGGCGTTGCCGATGCAGGCGCTTCAGGGGCAGGCCCCGGGCGCAGGGCGATCAGCGTGGCGATGGCGACCGATGCGGCCAGCGCACCACCGCTGAACCAGCCGAGCCGCGATGCCCGCGCGCGCCGCGGCCGGGATCCGTCGCCGGCGGGCGTCCGCAGATGCGCATCGTGCGTTGCCTCCGGGACGGGCACCGGCTCCCCGCAGATGCGGGCGGCCACCGCCTCGGCAAAACCGGCCGGTGCGGGTGCATGCGCCTGGCCCCGCAACGCATCGCTTGCCATCTGCCAGCGCTGCATCAAGGCGGACAGCCCGGCATCGTGCTGCAGGCGGCGGGACAGGAAGCGCGTCTGGTCTGCATCCAGCGCGCCGTCCATCAAGGCGGACAATTGCTCGCGATGGGTGGGATCGGTGGTCATGCGTGTCCTCGTTCGCGGTTGGCCTTGCCGCTGTCCAGCAAGGGCTTCAGGGCCTGGTCGATGGCTTCGCGGGCGCGGAATATCCGCGAGCGCACCGTGCCGATCGGGCAATCCAGCCTTCGGGCGATCTCCTCGTACGGCAGTCCTTCGACCTCGCGCAGCGTGATCGCGCGACGCAGTTCGGGCGGCAGCCGCTCGACCACGCCCATCACCGCCCGCTCGACTTCCTCGCGCATCAGCTCGCGCTCGGGCGTGTCCTCGTCGCGCAGGCGGGTGCCCGCGTCGAACTGCTCCGCATCGGCGGCATCGACATCGTCGGTCGGCGGGCGCCGCTTCATCGCCACCAGGTGGTTCTTGGCGGTGTTGATCGCGATCCGGTGCAGCCAGGTGTAGAACTGCGCATCGCCACGGAATCCGCCGATCGCGCGGTAAGCGCGGATGAAGGCTTCCTGCGCGACGTCCTGCGACTCCGCCCAGTCGCCGACGTAGCGCCCGACCAGCGCCAGGATGCGGTGCTGGTAGCGGCGCACCAGAAGGTCGAACGCGGCCGTATCGCCCTGCTGCACGCGTCGCACCAGGGTCTCGTCCAGCAGGTCGGCCGGTGGCGCGTTGCCGGGAATGTCGTTGTCGGCCGTCAATGCCGCTCCAGATTGCATGGGTGCCCGCCGGGTTGACTACCGACTCCGACCCGGGCGATGGCGGAAAGTTCCCGACGCGCATGCGCCGGAGGATGAAGACGATATCGCGTCGATTTGACGCGATATCAACGCTCGCCGGATGATAACGGGCATCCATACTGCCTCGGATGCATCCCATGATCGCTGCGCTGGACGGCCTGCAACCGCGCCATTGGCAAACCCGGATGCGCGAGGACGG
The DNA here is from genome assembly GCA_036803045.1 of Lysobacter sp. Taxonomy (GTDB): domain Bacteria; phylum Pseudomonadota; class Gammaproteobacteria; order Xanthomonadales; family Xanthomonadaceae; genus Solilutibacter. The sequence goes on from DAIRVA010000006.1 coordinate 32,680, forward strand.
CGTGCTGGTCCTCGCCTTCGACCGCGCCGATGCGAGCGTGAATGCGTTCTCGCAGGACGCGCTGATCGAGCTGGACACGCTGCTGGAGCGCATCGCGCTGGAGCCGCCGAAGGGCGTGGTGATCGCCTCGGCCAAGCAGTCGGGCTTCATCGCCGGTGCTGACTTGAAGGAATTCGCCGAGTTCGACAAGAAAGGCACGGTCAACGACGCGATCCGTCGCGGTCAGGCGGTGTTCCAGAAGCTCGCCCGCCTGCCCTGCCCGACCGCGGCCGCCATCCACGGCTTCTGCATGGGTGGCGGCACCGAGATTTCGCTGGCCTGCCGCTATCGCGCCGCGTCGACAGACCCTTCCACCCGGATCGGCCTGCCGGAAGTGAAGCTGGGCATCTTCCCGGGCTGGGGCGGCAGCGTGCGCCTGTCGCGCCTGATCGGCGCCCCGGCCGCCTTCGACCTGATGCTGACCGGCCGCACGGTCTCGGCCAGTGCCGCGAAGGCGATGGGCCTGGTCGACAAGACCGCCGAGCCCGCCACGCTGGAAGACACCGCCGCGCAACTCGCGCTGCGCGGCACCACGCGGCCCCTCAAGCAGCGCCTCCTCGCCTGGGCCACCAATATCTGGCCGGCGCGCCAGATCCTCGCGCCGATGCTCGTCAAGCAGGTCGCGCGCAAGGCCCCGAAGGCGCATTACCCGGCGCCGTATGCGCTGATCGACAGCTGGAAGAACGCCGGCGGTGGCATCCAGTCGAAGTTGGATGCCGAACGTCGTGGCGTGGTCAAGATGGCGTCCACGCCGACCGCCCGCAACCTGATCCGCGTGTTCTTCCTGCAGGAGCGCATGAAGGCGCTGGGCGGCAGCGACAGCGGCATCCAGAAGGTGCACGTGGTCGGCGCGGGCGTGATGGGCGGCGACATCGCCGCGTGGAGCGCCTACAAGGGCTTCGAGGTCACGTTGCAGGACCGCGAGCAGAAATTCATCGATGGCGCGCTCGCCCGCGCTGCGGAACTCTTCACCAAGAAAGTGAAGGACGAGGCCAAGCGCACTGCCGTCGCCGCACGTTTGAAAGGCGATCTGGCCGGCGACGGCATCGCCGATGCGGACCTCGTCATCGAGGCGATCATCGAAAAACCTGAAGCCAAGCGTGATCTCTACGCAGATGTCGAGCCGAAGATGAAGGCCGGCGCACTGCTCACCACCAACACGTCATCCATCCCGCTGACCGAGCTGCGCGGGCACATCCAGCGCCCGGCGCAGTTCGCCGGCCTGCATTACTTCAATCCGGTCGCGCTGATGCCGCTGGTGGAGATCATCCATCACGACGCGATGGCGCCGGAGACGCAGGCGCGCCTCGCCGCGTTCTGCAGGAAGCTCGACAAGCTGCCGGTGCCGGTCGCCGGCACGCCGGGCTTCCTCGTCAACCGCGTGCTGTTCCCCTACATGCTGGAGGCGATGACCGCCTATGCCGAGGGCATCCCGGGCCCGGTGATCGACAAGGCCGCGGTGAAGTTCGGGATGCCGATGGGACCGGTGGAACTGATCGACACCGTGGGGCTGGATGTCGCCGCGGGCGTCGGCGCGGAGCTGGCGCCGTTCCTCGGCCTGCAGATCCCCGAAGCGCTGTCCGCGCCGCCGGAGACCGGCAAGCGCGGCAAGAAGGACGGCCAGGGCCTGTACAAGTGGGAGGATGGCAAGGCCATGAAACCCGAGGTCCCGGACGACTACAAGGCGCCCGAAGACCTGCAGGACCGCCTGATCCTGCCGATGATCAACGAGGCGGTGGCCTGCCTGCACGATGGCGTGGTGAGCGATGCGGACCTGCTGGACGGCGGCGTGATCTTCGGCACCGGCTTCGCGCCGTTCCGTGGCGGCCCGATCCAGTACGTGCGCGAGAGCGGCGTGGATGCCGTGCTGGCCCGGCTCAAGGCCCTGCAGGCGAAACATGGCGATCGTTTCGCGCCACGTCCGGGCTGGGACAACCCCGCCTTGCGCGGCTGACCGGCCCGCGATTCACATCGTGTAGGTGGCCTTGTCGCTCTGGAGTTTTCCGGCCAGGAGCGACTCGATCCGGTTGCGCGCCTGATGGCCTTCCGGCGTGTCGTCGAACTGCACGCCGATGCCGGCCGGGCGGTTGCCCTGCGCGCCGACCGGCGTCAGCCAGACCACCTTCCCCGACACCGGGAGTTTTTCCGAGGAGCCCGGCAGCGTGACCAGCATGAACACCGGCTGCCCGAGCGGCACCCGATTGTGGGTGGTCGTGAACAAGCCGCCGTTCTTCACGAACGGCATGTAGGCGCGGAACAGCTCCTGATCGTCGCGGAAGGCGACGTTGTAGATGCTCTGGCGCCCGGCGAAACCGGCGGGAGAATTCATGGCGGGATTTCCTGCGGGCCAAGCCCGTTGCCTGCAAGCCTGCGCATCGAAAGGAAGCCGGTCAAGTGCCCCGCCAGCCGTGCGCTTGGCTCAGGCCGCGTCGCCGGGCCATGCCATCAGCAGATCGAGGATGGCGAGGTCGCCGCGGATCGGCCCCCGCATCCATTCGCGCGTGCGGTTGGCCTGCTCGAACCAGGCGGTGAGCCGCCGCAACCGCGCCTGGCCGGCATCGGTCCCCGCGTGCTCGGCGGCGATCTCTGCGGCGAAGCGCAGGCGCAAGGCTGGCTCGTCGCCGCTCCAGCGCCGTGCGATCGATGCGGCGCTTCCGGCATCGCGCCCGAGCCGGTCCAGATCCATGGCCACCTGCTCCCGCAGGGTCAGGCGGTCGTCGCGCAGCCAGCCATGCGCCAGGCCCGGATGGCCGCGCGCGGCATCCAGCGCCTGCGCCGCCCGGGCCTCGTCGTGGCCCTGCCCGCGCAGCCAGTCCATCGCTTCTCGGCGCGGGGGCAGGCGGAACTCCAGCACCTGCAACCGGCTACGGACGGTCGCCGGCAATCGCGTCGGGCGCGCACTCACCAGCCAGATATAGCGGCCCGGCAACGGCTCTTCCAGGGTCTTGAGCAGCGCGTTGTACGCGTTGGTGTTGATCGCATCCGCCGGCTCGATGATCGCCACCTGGTTCTCGCCGTATTGCGGGGTGAGCGCCAAGGTGGCGCTCATGGCGCGGATCTGGTCGATGACGATTTCCGTCCGCATCTTCGGCGTGGGCTTGTCACGCCATGCGTAACCGATGAAGTGCGCATCCGGATGCCCGGGATATCCATCCGGATGCGCAAGCGTGCCATCGGGTCTGGTTTCCGTGGGATCACGCTGGCTGCGCGATTGGTAGAGACGGCAACTGCGGCATGTTCCGCAGGCTTCCTCCCCTGGCCCGCGCGCCAGGCACAACGCGCGCATGGCGAGTTTCTCGGCAAGCGCGCGCTTGCCGAGATCCTCCGGACCGGCGAACAACAGCCCGTGCGGCAGGCGGCCGGCGTCCAGCGCCGCTGAGGCCTGCTCGTAGATGCGTTGCAGCCACGGGGCCCACAGATTCATCCGCGATGCGCCTCCAGCGCCCGCAGCGCCGCGGCAGCCACCGCATCGGCCGGCTGCGAGGCATCGATGACCCGGAATCGCCCCGGATCGGAGCTGGCCCGGCGCAGGAATCCCTCGCGGACGCGCTGGAAGAATTCATCGCGCTCGCGCTCGATGCGGTCGGGCGATACCCCGCGGCCCTGCATCCGCGCGCGGCCGGCCGCGATATCGATGTCCAGAAGGAACGTGAGCCCTGGCACGATGCCGACGCACTCGCGCTCCAATTCGGCGATGAACGCCTCGTCCGCGCCGCGTCCGGCGCCCTGGTAGGCGTAGCTGGAATCGGTGAATCGATCGCACAGCACCCAGGCGCCGGATTCGAGCGCCGGCCGGATCGTTTCGCGCACGTGCTGCGCGCGCGCCGCGAACATCAGCAGCAATTCGGTCTCGGGCGTGGCCGGCTCATGGGCCGGATCAAGCAGCAGGCCGCGGATCATCTCCGCGAGCGGCGTGCCGCCGGGTTCGCGGCTGGCGACCACGCGCTCGCCGCGCGACGCCAGCGCGACGCGCAAGGCATCGATCACCGTGCTCTTGCCGGCGCCTTCGCCGCCTTCGATGCTGACAAAGCGTGGATGCGACTGCAATGGCTTCATCGCGCGGGCGGAACCGAAGTCGATTCGGCCGGTTCGGCGTTCGAGATGCTGACCGGAGCGCCGTCCTCGGATACCGTCACCGTGCCGCGCATCGGCTCGTCCGCGCGGCGCGCATCGGCACGGCGATTGGCGAGGTAGGCCGCGACGTTGCGCTGGTGCTCCGCGTAGGTGGCGGCGAAGCGGCTGCGACCGCTGCCGTCTCCCATCGCCACGAAGAAGATCGCGTCGCCCGGCGCGGGATGCGCGGTCGCCTGCAGCGCGGCGCGGCCCGGCATGGCGATCGGCGTCGGCGGCAGGCCGGCGCGGGTACGGGTGTTGTAGGGACCATCGGTGCGCAGATGCGCCCAGGTGATGTTGCCCTGGTAGGCCTCGCCCAGCCCGTAGATGATGGTCGGGTCGGTCTCGAGCCGCATGCCGAGCTTCAGGCGGCGATCGAACACGCCGGCGATCTGCGCGCGCTCGTCGGGGATGCCGGTTTCCTTCTCGACGATCGAGGCCATCGTCAGCAGCTCGTAGGGCGTCTTGAACGGCGTCTCCGGATCACGCGCCCTCCAGGTCTCGTCCAGCGCCTTGTCCATCGCATCGTAGGCGCGCCTCAGCAGGCCGAGGTCGGTCTCGCTGCGGTTGTACTGGTAGGTCTCGGGCAGGAAGCGGCCTTCGGGATGTTCACCCGCGTGCCCCAGCACCTTCATGATCGCCGCGTCGTCGAGACCGGCGGTTTCACGCTTGAGGTTTTGCGCGCGTTCCAGTGCGCGGCGCAGGTCGCGGAAGGTCCAGCCTTCGACCAGGGTGAAGCGGTAGCTCACCACCCTGCCGTCGCGCATGTCGATCAACAGCTGGCGCGGCGTGATGCCTTCGCGCAGCGCGTATTCGCCGACCTGGATCCTGCCGGCCGCACCGGTGAGCTTGGCCAGCGCCTGCCATTCCAGGTCATGGCCGGTCTGGATGCCGGCGCCGCGCAGCTTGTCCAGCACCGCCTTGAACGAATCGCCCTGCGCGACCAGCACCGACGAATCCGTCTTGAGGCCTGGGATCGGGGCATCGGCGAAGCTCTTCTGGCGCTGCCAGACCACGCCAAGCGCAAGCACGATGCACAGCAGGAACAGGAACGCGGTGGTCAGGGCGCTGCGGCAGCCTCTTTTCTTCACGATGCCTCCTGGGATGGGTCGAAACCGGGCTGCGCCCGGGCCAGTCGAGCCTGCAGGTCGCGGATCTCCGGGTGGACCTGCGGCCAAGCCTTCGCGCCCAACCGCCGGACCGGCAGGATACCGCGCACCGCGTTGCACAGGAAAACCGCATCGGCGGTTTCGACGGCTTCGGGCGTGAGAGTGGCGATGTCGGCTTCGAGTTCACCCAGCGCCCATTCGCGCATCACCCCAGCCACGCCGCAGCTCTGCAGCCGCGGCGTCCGCCATCGGCCATCCGCAAGGATGAACAGGTTGGCGGCGGTCGCGGCGATCGCATGGCCTTCGCCATCGCGCATCAGGCCTTCGTCCACGCCGGCTGCGCGAACCTCGGCCCCGGCCAGCACCTGTTCCAGCCGATTGCCGTGCTTGAGTCCGGCCAGCCGCGGCTGCGCGGCCAGCCGGGTCTCGCACCAGATCGCGTCCAGCGCATCGACCGATGCGGGCAACGGATGCCGCGACAGCATCCAGAAGGGCGGCGCATCCGATGCCGGCGCGTAACCGCGCATGCCGCCGCCACGGGTCAGTTGCAACTTGAGCACGCCAACGCCGCCATCGAGCAAGGCCTCGGCTTCCTGCTGCATGCGCGCCGCATCGGGCAGCGGCATCGCCAAAGCCTCCGCACCGCGCCGCAATCGCACCATGTGCGCCATCCACCACGGCACCCGGCCGCGATGGCCGCGCATCGTCTCGAACAACGATTCGCCATAGGCCAGCCCGCGATCATCCCAGGCGACCGCATCGACCAACGCATCGCCGAGGAACATCCGCACGTTCATTCCGCCACCCCCAGCGCGCGCAGCATGCCGCGCGCCTTGGCGCGGGTTTCGGCCAGCTCGCGGTCCGGGTCGGAGTCGATGACGATGCCGGCGCCGGTGCGGAAACGCAGCGCGTCGCGCTCCACTTCCGCGCTGCGGATCAAGATGTTGAGGTCGAGGTCGCCATCGCGGTTGAGCCAGCCCATCGCGCCGGTGTACGCGCCGCGGCCGACGCCTTCGAGCTCGGCGATGACCTGCATGCAGCGCACCTTGGGCGCGCCGGTGATGGTGCCGCCGGGGAACACCGCGCGGATCACGTCGACCGGCGTGGCGCCATCGCGCAACACGCCACGCACGTTGCTGACGATGTGGTGCACATGCGCGTAGCTTTCCACCGTCATCAATTCATCCACTTGCACGCTGCCGCCGATGCACACGCGGCCCAGGTCATTGCGCTCCAGGTCCACCAGCATCACGTGTTCGGCGCGCTCCTTGGGATGGCCGATCAGTTCGCGGATGCGCCCGGCATCGTCATCCCCGTCCACGCGCGGGCGCGTCCCCGCGATGGGGCGTGTTTCGGCGATGTCGCCACGTATCGACACCAGGCGCTCCGGCGATGCGCTCACTACCGCCCAGTCCGCATGCGCGAACACGCCGGCGAATGGTGCCGGGTTGGCATGGGTCAATTGGCGATGCAGCAGCGCCGGGGCGAGCGGCCCGTCGAAACGCGCCTGCCAGCCGCGCGAGAGATTGGCCTGGAACACGTCGCCGGCGGCGAGGTAATCCAGCACGCGCCGAACGCCATCGGTGAAGCGCTTGGGCGCGTCTTCTTCAATCGCCGAGGGCGGCTGCCAGCCGGGCAAGCCGGGCCATGACTCGGCGGCGACGATGTCGGCACGCACCGCATCGCGCAGCGATTCCGCGCCCCGTTCCGCGACCAGCCAGGCATCGCCGCTGGCATGGTCGTGCAGCAGCGCGACCGGGCAGCGCAGCGCCGCCGCCATCGGCAGCCCTCCTTCGGCGCGTGGTAACGCGAGGATCGGCTCGACTTCCCCGGCCAGCTCGTAGCCGAGGAACAGGGCCCAGCCGCCGCGAAACGGCGGCAGACCGGCCTGGTCGTTTCGAGGCAGCCGCCCGGCCTGCCAGGTGCGCTGCAGGTGGTCGAGGAACCCGCCTTCGATCAAATCGCCGGCCAGATCGTGCAGCGTGCCATCGCCGTCGCGCTGGAAGCCTTCGCCAGTCGTCGCCAACAACATGTCCCAGCGCGCGTGCTTGCGGGCGGAATCGTCCAGCGCCGACGCCGAGGACGCCATCAGCAGTGGATAGCGCGCAGGCGCCACGCGACGAAGCACCGCAAAGTCGGGCGGCGCGGGCAGGCGTTCGATCAGCATGGTCGATGCGGCGCCGGCCTCGCGCCGGCGGCCGCCCATCGCATCAGGCGCGCCGGAACACCAGCGTGCCGTTGGTGCCGCCGAAGCCGAAGGAGTTGGACATCGCGATGTCCAGTTGCACTTCGCGCGCGGTGTGCGGCACGTAGTCCAGGTCGCAGCCTTCCGACGGGTTGTCGAGATTGATGGTCGGCGGAACCACGCCTTCATGCAGCGCCATCGCCGAGAACACTGCCTCGACGCCACCCGCGGCGCCCAGCAGGTGCCCGGTCATCGACTTGGTCGAGCTGACCATCACCGACTTCGCGGCATCGCCCAGCGCGGCCTTGACCGCCATCGTCTCGGCCAGGTCACCCGCCGGCGTGGAGGTGCCATGCGCGTTGATGTAGCCGATGTCGCCGGCGTTGATGCCGGCATCGCGCATCGCGTTGACCATGCAGCGCGCGGCGCCCTCGCCGCTCTCGCTGGGTGCGGTCATGTGGTAGGCGTCGCCGCTCATGCCGAAGCCGATCACTTCCGCGTAGATGCGCGCGCCGCGCGCCTTGGCGCGCTCGTATTCCTCGATCACCAACACGCCGGCGCCATCGCCCATCACGAAGCCGTCGCGGTCCTTGTCCCATGGGCGAGAGGCGCGGGCCGGATCGTCGTTGCGGGTGGACAGCGCCTTCATCGCGCAGAAGCCGCCGACCGCAGTCGGCGTGGTGGCGTATTCGGCTCCGCCGCAGATCATCGCGTCCGCTTCGCCGTACTGGATCATCCGGTAGGCCAGGCCGATGTTGTGAGTCGCGGTGGTGCATGCGGTGACCGCGGCGATGTTCGGGCCCTTGGCGCCGGTTATGATCGACAGTTGGCCGGAGACCATGTTGATGATCGTGCTGGGCACGTAGAACGGCGAGATCTTGCGCACGCCGCCGTTGGCGTACTTGATCGCCGTGTCCTCGATGCCGGACAGCCCGCCGATGCCGGCGCCGACCGCGATGCCGATGCGCTCGGCATCCTCGCCGGCGATCTCGAGTCCCGCATCCCGGATCGCCATCAGGCCCGTCGCCACGCCGTAGTGCACGAACGGGTCCATCTTCTTGATGTCCTTCGGCGCTATGAACGCGGCCGGGTCGAAACCCTTCACCTCTCCGGCGATGCGGGTCGGGAAGGTGCTGGCATCGAAATGGGTGATCGGGCCGATGCCCGAGCGCCCGGCCTTGATGCCGGCCCAGCTGGTTTCCAGGTCGTTGCCGAGCGGCGAAAGAATGCCGAGGCCGGTGATGACGACGCGACGTTTGGACATGCGGACTCCGTGTGGCGCAGTGCGGGGTACGGGTTTCCGACATGCACAGGGCCGCTCGAGGCGGCCCTGTGCGTCATGCCGGTGGACGCGGGATCAGGCCTTGACGTGGGCCTTCACGTAGTCGATGGCCTGCTGCACGTTGGTGATCTTCTCGGCTTCCTCGTCCGGAATTTCGCACTCGAATTCCTCTTCCAGCGCCATGACCAGTTCGACGGTGTCGAGAGAATCGGCGCCCAGGTCGTCCACGAACGACGCGCTGTTGGTGACGTCGGCTTCGTTGACGCCCAGCTGTTCGACCACGATCTTCTTGACGCGCTCTTCGATGTTGCTCATGTGCGACCCCTCCGGGGGACAATTAGGTGAACACAAGGCCGCTAGTGTACGGGAATCCGACCGGTACAAGCGACGCAGGCGCATGGTCGCATTCAGGGATTCACGACGGCCATTGCGGCCCGGGCCGGGGATGCCCGCGTCCGCATCGGCATCGCTGCGAATGCGGCGCCGATCACGGCATGTACATGCCGCCGTTGACGTGCAGGGTTTCGCCCGTGATGTAGCCCGCATCCGGACCCGCCAGGAAGGCGACCGCGCGTGCGATGTCCGACGGCTCGCCGAGGCGCCCGAGCGCGATCTGCGCGGCCATCGCCGTCTTGGCGTCTTCGGGCAGATCCTTGGTCATGTCGGTGGCGATGAAACCCGGCGCGACCACGTTCACCGTGATGCCGCGCGAGCCGATCTCTTTCGCCAGCGACTTGGAGAACGCGATGATGCCGGCCTTGGCCGCGGCGTAATTGGCCTGCCCCGCGTTGCCGGTCACGCCGATCACCGAGGCGATGTTGATGATGCGGCCCTTGCGTGCCTTCATCATCCCGCGCATCACCGCCTTGCTGGAGCGATACACGCTGGTCAGGTTGGTGTCGAGGATGGCCTGCCAGTCCTCGTCTTTCATCCGCATCAGCAGGTTGTCGCGGGTGATGCCGGCATTGTTGACCAGGATCGACAGGCCACCGAATTCCTTCTGGATGTCGTCGATCAAGCTTTCGATACTGCCCGCTTCATTGACGTTGAGGACGCGTCCGTGGCCGCCGGCGGCCTTCAGGCGCTCGCCGATCGCCGCCGCGCCGGACTCGCTGGTCGCGGTGCCGATGACCGTCGCGCCGCGCGCGGCCAGTTCGTCGGCGATGGCGGCGCCGATGCCGCGCGATGCGCCGGTGACCAGCGCGATTTCGTTCTCGAGGGGCTTGCTCATCAGGTGTTCCATTCTTCCAGGGCGGTTCCAAGGTCCGGCACGCTGCCCAATGCGCGTGCGTCGAGCGACTTGTCGATGCGCCTGACCAGGCCGGTCAGCACCTTGCCGGGGCCGCATTCGCCGATCCGCGTCGCGCCACCCGCCGCCAGCGCCTGGACGCAACGCGTCCACTGCACCGGCAGGTAGAGCTGGCGCACCAGCGCCTCGCGGATGGCGGCGTCATCGGGCTGCACGGCGGCATCGACGTTCTGCACCACCGGGATCTTCGGCGCGTGCCAGGACAGGCCGGCCATGGTCTCGGCAAGGCGGTTGGCGGCCTCGCGCATCATCGGGGTGTGCGAAGGCACGCTCACGGCCAGCTTCACCACCTTGCGCACGCCCTTCTCGCCCAGCAGCGCGATCGCGCGATCCACCGCCGCGGCATCGCCGCCGATCACGATCTGCCCGGGCGAGTTGTAATTGGCCGGCACCACCACCTGCGTGCCCGAGGCCTCCTTGCACACTTCCGCGACCAGCACGTCCTCGGCACCGATCACCGCGGCCATCGCCCCGGTGCCCTCGGGCGCGGCCTCCTGCATCAGCTGGCCGCGGATGCGGACCAGGTGCGCGCCGTCCTTGAGCGACAAGGCGCCCGCGGCGACCAGCGCGGTGTATTCGCCCAGGCTGTGCCCGGCCAGCCGTGTCGGGATCGTCCCGCCCTGCCGCTGCCACACGCGCCACACGGCAATGCCCGCGGCCAGCAGCGCCGGCTGGGTGTATTCGGTGCGGTTGAGCATCGCCTCCGGGCCACCCTGCGAGAGCGCCCACAGGTCGATGCCGGCGCCATCGGAGGCTTCCCTGAAGGTCTCGTGGACGATGGGATGGGCCTCGGAGAGTTCGGCCAGCATGCCGATGCCCTGCGAACCCTGGCCGGGGAAGACGAAAGCCAGCTGCCTACTAGCGGATGAGTCGCTCACACGCGTGTCCGTTTGCCTGAAACACAGCAGTTTACCGGCGGCTGGTGACGGCCGTCTGTACCTGCGCGTATGCGTGGAGCCGAACCGGACGACTCAGTAACGCAGCAGCACCGAGCCCCAGGTGAAGCCGCCGCCGAAGGCTTCCAGCAACAGCAGCTGGCCGCGCTGTACCTTGCCCGAGCGCACGGCGGCGTCCAGCGCCAGCGGCACCGAGCCGGACGAGGTGTTGCCGTGCTGATCCACCGTCACGATCACTCGCTCCATCGGCATGTCCAGACGCTTGGCGGTCGCCTCGATGATGCGCAGGTTGGCCTGGTGCGGGATCAGCCAGTCGATGTCGTGGCGGTCCAGGCCGTTGGCTTCCAGCGTTTCCTCGACCACCGCGTCCAGCGCCTTGACCGCGTGCTTGAATACGTCGTTGCCGGTCATCAGCACGCGCACGCCGGCGTTGTCTTCGCCGGGCTTGAAGCCCTCGGACACGCCCACCGGGTTCCACAGCAGTTCCTTCTTGCGGCCATCGGCATGCAGGTGGGTGCTGAGGATGCCGGTCTCGGCATCGGCCTTGAGCACCGCCGCCCCAGCGCCGTCGCCGAACAGCACGCAGGTGCTGCGGTCGGACCAGTCCACCATCCGGGTCAGGGTCTCGGAACCGGCCACCAGCACGGTCTTCACCTCGCCCGCGCGGATGAACTTGTCGGCCACGCTCATGGCGTAGATGAAGCCGGAGCAGGCCGCGTTGACGTCGAACGCCGGGCAGCCGTTGTCGATGCCGAGTTCGGCCTGCAGCAGGCAGGCCGAGGACGGGAAGATCAGGTTCGGCGTGGTGGTGCCGAGCACGACCATGTCGATGTCGTCCGGACCGACACCCGCCGCTTCCATCGCACGGATCGCCGCATCCCGCGCCAGCGAGACCGTGGTCTCGCCCTCCCCCGCCACGTAGCGCTGCCGGATGCCTGTGCGGGACGCGATCCATTCATCGCTGGTATCGACCTGCCTGGCCAGTTCGTCGTTGGTGACGATCCGCCTGGGCAGGGCACTGCCGGTGCCGGCGATGCGGGAATGGATGCGCGTAGCGGTCATGCGATGTCTCCGGTAACGGCGCGCGCCGGCGATTCAGGCCGGGATTGGCTGGATCGCGGGCACGAAAAGACGATACCGGCTTGCACCGGCATCGTCATGTGTCGGGTTCCTGCGCGGAAAGCGCGGGATCAATCTTCGTCGACGACCTTGGACTTGGTCTCGATGACCTTCTTGCCGCGGTAATAGCCATCGGCGGTCACGTGGTGACGCAGGTGGGTCTCGCCGCTGGTCGGATCGGTGGAAAGCTGCTTCGCCGTCAGGGCGTCGTGCGCGCGGCGCATGCCACGCTTGGACGGGGAAACGCGGGACTTCTGGACTGCCATGGTTCAACTCCAATGAAACCGTGATGTTGCGTGGAACTTCAATTCTTCGTATCGGATTTCAGCGCGGAAAGCGCCGCGAACGGATTGGATGCTTCGACATCCTCCCCGTCCACCGGCCAGTCGCGCTCGACTGCCTCGGATCCGGGTGCAACCGGCACCACCGGCACCGCCAGGATCAGCTCGTCTTCCACCAGCTCGACCAGGACAAGACGGCCGTCCTCGGGGACCAGCAGGGCCTCGTACCCCGGCGGCAACGCAGCCTCCTCGGCCTCGTCGCGGATCAGGCCGAGCGCCTGTTCGATCCGGGCGGGCATGACGAACGCCTGCATGCTGCGCTGGCAGACCAGCGGCAGCTCGGCGTCCACCTGGAGCCTCGCGTACGGGACATGCAGCTCGTCTCGCCCGAACTCGATCAGGTAGTGGACCCGGCCTTCGGACGCGTCGAGCAGGCTGCTCAGGCGAGGCATCGCCGACAGCGGCACCTCGCCTTCCAGCACCCGCCGCGCCGAGACCATGCGCCATGCATCGACAGCAGGTAACGATTCAGCGGACATAGCCGGAAAATGTTAAGTCCCCGCTCTTGCGCTGTCAAACCCGTGGCTTATTCGCCGACAGTGAAGGGCTGCTCGGCCCAGTCTTCGGCGACGCCATCGCGCCCGACCAGGCGCAGGCCCAGCCAGTGGGTCCCGCGCGTCAGGCCGGAGGCATCCACTTCGGCGCTGAACCCGACGCGGGGCTGCTGCGGATCGCTGCTGCGCCAGAACGCGCGGATGCCGGGCTGCGGGATGCCGTAGTCGGCCCGGGCGACCATACGGCCATCGACCAGGACTTCCACCCGCTCGATTCCGACCCCATCGCGGAACGCCCAGCCTCGTACCGTGAAGCGCGGCGGCAGCTGTTCTGCGGCGGCCGGCGCGTCGATCCAGGCCATCGCCGGCGTCGTGCACGATTGTTGTCCGACGGTACCCCGGTCGAGCAGGTGGGCCAGCACGAAGCGTTTCGCACCGTGGTCCACGTTCACCACCCGCCACGGGATGATCGGGCCGATTTGGCGGCACAGGCGATGGTAATGTGCCAGCAGGTCGCGATAGCGGACCTCATCGGTACCGATCACCAGCAGCGCAGGCCGTTCGGGCGATGGCGCGAACGCTCCGCCTTCCAAGCCCCAGAGTCGCAACTGCGGGGCGCGGCCGTGCTTGTAGTTGAGCGGATGATCGAGCACGCGGATCGCCGGGTCGCGCAGCTCGAAGCCGAGCTCGGCACCCAGCTTGAAGTTGTCGGCCACGATCACGGTCCCGGGCGGCATCGTCGCCAGTTCCTCGCGCACGGCATCCGCCACTTCCCCCCAGCCGGCGAAATTGGCCGGATAGCCCTTGCCCGCGGCCAGCCGGCTGCGCATCGATGGCACCGAAACCATCGCGTACCAGCCCATCATCGCCACCAAACCGGCCACGAGTAGTGCCCAGGTGGCCCGTCGCCAGGCCGGACGCCACTCATCCAGCACGACCGGAACCGCAGCGAGCAGCGCCAGATAGCCGGGCAATGTCCAGTGGAAGCTCACCCGTTCGCTGTCGGTGAAAAAGCCCAGAACGAAGAACCCGAGGGTGGAGACTCCGCCCAGCAGGCCGAAGTACCGCCACTGCGATTCGGATTCAGGATTGCGCAGGGCCATCATGAAGGTCTGCACCAGCGCAGCGAACAGCAGCGGCGTCACGAGCAAGGCCTGAATCGCGATGAACCAGAAACCGCCCGCATGGAAGGCCCATGGATGGCGATCCACGAACTGGAAACGCAACCCAGCATCGCCATGGCCGAGGTTCCACACCAGCAAGGGCAACCAGGCGACCGCGCCGATGGCAAGCGCGACCCAGACGCGCGGATCGCGCAACACCCGGCGGCCGGCCGGGAGCAGCAGCAACGCGGCCAGCCCGACCCCTATCACCCCGATGAACCGGTAATGGCTGAGCGCCCCGATGGCCAGGCCAGCTGCAAGCTCCAGGGCGTGCGCGGCATTGACCTGCTTCAGCAGGCGTGCGCCGGCATCCAGGCACAAGGCGGTGGCAAAGGCCATCGGCACGTCAGGCAGCGCGAGCAACCCGAGCGTGCCCGACAGCGGCATCAGCACGGTCAACAGGCCCGCTTGCCAGCCGGCGCGTTCGCCGAACCAGCGCGCCGATATCTTGGCGACCAGCCAGGGCAGGCAGGCGCCGAGCACCAGGAACGGCAAGCGCACGGCCCAGACATGGTGACCGGCCACCGTCACGCCCAACCGGGTCATCCATGCGGTCAATCCGGGCAGGTCGGAATAGGCCCAGGCCATGTGCTGGCCTTCCTGCCAGTAGAAGGCCTCGTCGACGAACAAGGGCAAGCGCGGGGCGATCGCGAGCTTGGCCAGCGTGGCGAGCGCCCACGCAAGGAGAAAAGCGTGACGCCATCGCGCCTCGCTTTCGTCCAGCATCGTTAAACTGGGGGCCGACATCCTTCTAGCGCGCCTTGCCGCCGATTCCATGAATAGGTTAACCCAGCACGGCGCCGCCATTCCCCTGCTGCTTTCCGAACGACTGAAGGCCGCCCAGGCCCAGGTCAATACCTTGGTGCTCGGCAAGCCGAACGAGATACGGATGGCGTTCGTGGCCCTGCTGTCGGGCGGCCACCTTCTGATCGAGGACCTGCCCGGTCTGGGCAAGACCACGCTGGCGCACGCGCTGGCCGCAACGCTCGGACTGACTTTCCAGCGCGTGCAGTTCACCTCGGATCTGCTGCCCGCCGATGTGCTCGGCGTTTCGGTGTTCGATGCCGACAGCCGCACTTTCCAGTTCCATCCCGGCCCGGTCTTTTCCCACATCCTGCTGGCGGACGAGATCAATCGGGCACCGCCACGGACGCAGAGCGCGCTGCTCGAGGCCATGGCCGAGCAGCAGGTGACGATCGACGGCCAGACTCGCACGCTGCCGTCGCCCTTTTTCGTGATCGCCACGCAGAACCCGGTCGATCCGGGCGGCACCTATTCGCTGCCCGATTCGCAGCTCGACCGCTTCCTGCTGCGTCTGTCGATGGGCTACCCGCATGCGGATGCCGAGCGCGCACTGCTCACCGGCGAGGACCGCCGGGAACTCATCGCCTCCGTGCAGGCGCAACTGGGCGTGGAAGATTTGCTGGCGCTGCAACAGGCGGTGCGCGGCATCCACGCCAGCGAGGCACTGATCGGCTACGTGCAGGCCCTGCTGGCGCGGAGCCGGCAGCATCCCGGGGTTCGCGTCGGCCTGTCGCCGCGCGCAGGCCTCGCCTTGCTGCGCGCATCGCGGGCCCATGCCCTGCTGCTGGGCCGGGGCCACGTACTGCCCGAAGACGTGCAGGCCCTGTTCCTGCCGCTGGCCGCGCATCGCCTGGCCGGTGAAGGCAACGGCGAAGATGGCAACTCGCTCGCCCGTTCCATCCTGCACGCGGTGCCGCTGGATTGAGCGCATTGGCCGGACGCCTGGCACGCTGGGCGCGTCCGCGCAGCACCGAGGCGCTGCCGGTGCGGCTGGACCGGCGTCGCGTCTACGTCCTGCCCACGCGCTTCGGGTTCTTCTACATGGCGCTGGCGCTCACGATGTGCATCGGCGCGTTGAACTACAACAACAATCCCGCGCTGTTGCTGGGCCTGTCCCTGATCGGCGCCGGCCTTGCCAGCCTGCTGTATGCGCACCTGCAGCTTTCCGGTCTGCAGGTGGATTCGATCGGCGCCGAGCCCGTCCCCGCAGGCCAGCCCCTGCAGCTCCGGATCGCCTGCTCGGTACGCGACGCCCGGCCGCGCGCCGGCCTGCGGACCGGCCTCGGCGTCGAATCGTCAACACTGTCCGTCCCCGCCACCGGCGGCGGCATCGTGACCGTTCCCCTGCCCACCGAACGCCGCGGCTGGCAAGATGCGGGCCGCATCGAGATTTCCAGCATCCGCCCCCTCGGGCTGGCGCGCGCCTGGTCCTGGATCCGTCCCGATCAGCCCCTGCTCGTGCATCCGACGCCCGAGGCCGAGGCGCCGTCGCTGCCCGACGCCGCTCTGTCCGGGACGCGCTCGCGCCCGCATTTCAGCGGCGAGGACCTGCATCTGCTTCGCGACTACCAGCCGGGCGATCCGATACGGACCATCGCGTGGAAGCCAAGCGCCCGTCACGGACAGCTGATGTCGAGGACGTGGGAGCACCCCCATGGCGACGAGGTCGAACTGGATTGGCATGCCCTCGCCCTGCCGCATGAGGCGCGCATCTCGCGGCTGGCGCGCTGGGTCGAAATGGCCGAACGCGAAGGCCGTCGCTATGCGTTGAAGCTGCCGATGCAGCCCCGGATCGGGCCAGGCAGCGGCCACGACCACTTGCATGCCTGCCTGCGCGCGCTGGCGCTGATGCCCGAAGCACACGGCCACTGACATGGCCTTCGATCCCGCCACCCGCCGGATGCTGTTGGCCACGCTGGCGATATCGCTTGCCCCGCTATTGCTGCAACTGCCGGGCACCGTGGCGCTGGCGGTGATCGCCACCGCCTTGCTGATGTCGTTGGCCGGCTGGCGGCGCCCGCTTCCCGGCGCGATCAAGCTGGCCATCGCCGCACTCGCCGTGGCCGCGGTGATGGCGGCATTCGATTTCCGGATGGGGCGCGACACCGGCTGCGCGCTGCTGGCCGCGATGCTCGCGGTCAAGCCGGCCGAGACGCGCAGCCTGCGCGACGCACGCAGCCTCGTCGGATTCTCGCTGTTCGCCCCGTTCTCCACCTTCCTGCTGGACCAGGGTCCGGTCTCGATGCTGCTGGCGCTGCTCTCGTTGGTGGCCGCGCTGGCCACCTTGCAACGGCTGGCCGACGTCGAAAGCGGGATCGAAGCCGGCGCGTTGCGCGAACACCTGTCGCGGGTCGGCAAGCTGCTCGCGCTGGGGCTGCCGCTGACGATGGCGGCCTTCTGGCTGTTCCCGCGGATCGGATCGCCGTTGTGGGGCGTGCCCGATCGCGCAGCAGCGCGCGCCGGGCTTTCCGATTCGATCTCACCCGGCGACTGGCTCGAGTTGATGGCGGACGACCGAACGGCGCTGCGCGTGCGCTTCTTCGGCCCGCCGCCTACACGCGAATCCCTCTATTGGCGCGGGCCGGTGCTGTGGGATTTCGATGGCCGCACCTGGTCGGGCGCCGCACCCGCCAACGCGACGATGCCGATCGCCGAAACCGCCGGCGCCGGCTGGGATTACGAACTGGAGGCCGAACCCAGCGAACAGCGTTACCTGACCGCGCTGGACTTTCCCGACAGCGTCCCGGATGGTGCCATCCGGACCCCGGACGGCAATCTGCTCGCGCGGCAAAGCCTGCAATCAGTCACCCGCTGGCGATTGCGCTCGATCCCGGCGGCCCGCTTCCAGGCCTCGCTGCCGGCATTCGAACGGCGCCGGGCCCTGGCCTTGCCGCCCGCAACCAATCCACGGGCCCGGCAACTGGCGATGCAATGGCGAACGCAGACCGGCGGGAATCCGGTCGCCATCGTCGGCCGGGCGATGTCGATGGTGAACGCCGAACTGGCCTACTCGTTGGCGGCCCCGCCCTTGGGCCGCGATGCGGTGGACGATTTCCTGTTCGTGACGCAGACAGGCTATTGCGAGCATTTCAGCTCGTCTTTCGTTTTCCTGATGCGCGCGGCGGGCGTGCCGGCACGCGTGGTCACCGGCTATGCCGGCGGCTATCTCAACCCGGTGGGCGATTACTGGATCGTGCGCAATTCCGATGCGCACGCCTGGGCGGAAGTCTGGCTGGCCGGACGCGGCTGGGTACGCGTCGATCCCACCGCCGCCGTGGCCCCCGAGCGCATCTTCGACACCCTCGCCGATCGCCAGCCGGGGCGGATCGGCAGCTTCGAGGGCCTTGCCGGGCTGTGGAACGCCGCCGACTGGATGCGCCGTGGCTGGAACGATTTCGTGCTCGGGTTCGACGCCCAGCGGCAATCGCGGCTGCTGCGCTGGCTGGGCGTGCAACGGCTGGATGGCGGCTCGCTGGTCGCCCTGCTGGTGCTGGCCACGGTGCTGGCGCTGGGTTGGATGCTGTGGTGGCTGAGCCGCGGCGAACGCGAACGCGATCCGCTCCTGCGCGCATGGCATGGCCTGTCTGCGCGCTATCGTCGCCATGGCCTGGCCCGCGCGCCCAGCGAGGCTGCGGGCGACTGGGCCGCGCGCGTGGGGCTGGCGCGGCCGGCGGAGAAAGCGCAGCTCGAATCGCTGGCGACGCGATTCGGCGAGGCGCGTTACGCCACCTCGGACGAGCGTGATGCATTGATCCGCGACATCCGGCGCTTCCGGCCCGGACGAGACGCCTCCTGATTCAGTCCGGCGTCCCGAAGCGCCCGAGCGGCGCACCCGCGAGCAGGTGCAGGTGGATCTGGAATACGGTCTGGCCGCCATCGCCATTGCAGTTCATGACGATGCGATAACCATCCTGGTCGAAGCCCTGCGCCTTCGCGTAGTTCGCGGCAGCCACCGCCAACCGGCCAATGATCTCGGGCTCGCCCTGCGGCACGTCGTTCAGGGTGGCGAAGTCGCGCTTGGGCACGAACAGCACGTGCACCGGCGCTTGCGGCGCGATGTCCCTGAAAGCGAACAGATCATCGTCTTCGTAGACGATGTCGGCGGGGATCTCGCGTTCGAGGATCTTGTGGAAAATGGTGCTCATCGACAGCTCCTGCATCACATCAACGGATGCCCCGATGTTACCCGCGGCTCAGGCCATCTCGCTGCGGGTGCCGAACGCATGCGACAACGTGCCGCGATCCACGTATTCCAGTTCGCCGCCCAGCGGCACGCCATGCGCCAGGCGACTGGGCCGCACCCGTGCCTGCCGCGCCAGCTGCGCGAGGTAGTGCGCGGTCGCCTCGCCCTCGACCGTGGGGTTGGTCGCGATGATGAGCTCGCGCACCTCGCCTTCGCCCAGCCGCGCGGCCAGCTGCTCCAGCCCGAGTTCCGAAGGACCGATGCCGTCCAGCGGACTGAGGCGCCCCTGCAGCACGAAATACAGGCCGCGATAGCCGGTCGCCTGCTCGATGGCGAGGCGGTCGGCCGGATTCTCCACCACGCACAGTTCCGCATGGTCGCGCGAGGCGTTCGCGCAGGTCGGGCAGACCTCGGCCTCGCTGAAATCCCGGCAACGCGCGCAATGGCCGATCTTCGCCATCGCCTCCATCATCACGCCGGCGAGCTTCTCGCCGCCGCCGCGCTCGCGCTCCAAGAGGTGATAGGCCATGCGCTGCGCGGATTTCTGCCCGACTCCGGGCAGCACGCGCAGTGCATCGATCAATTGTTCAAGCAACGACGGCACCGGGACGCTCCGCTCAGAACATCCCCGGCAGCTTCATGCCCGACGGCATCGGCATGCCGGCGGTGGCCGCGCCCATCTTTTCCTGCGAGGCGGCGTTGGCCTTGTTCACCGCATCGTTGAACGCGGCGGCGATCAGGTCTTCGGCCATCTCGGCGTCCTCGAACACGCCGGGGTCGATGCGCACCTTGCGGCATTCCATCTTGCCGCTGAGCGTGACCGTGACCATGCCGCCGCCGGCGTTGCCGGTGACTTCCAGGCTGGCCAGTTCTTCCTGCGCGCGCTGCAGGTTTTCCTGCATCTTCTGCGCCTGCTGCATGAGTTGGGCGATATTGCCTCGCATGGGGGAACTCCTCTTTCGTGGGGTCAATCGTCGAACGGACGGATGGAATCGGGTACCAGCTTGGCGCCCTGCTGCATCAGCCGCTGCACGTCGGAATCATTGAGGAAGGCCTCCTCAGCGGCACCGTGGCGCGCATCGCGCTCGCGCTCGTGGCGTTGCCGCAAGGTGTCGCCGGCGACCTGGGCGGTCTCGAAACGCAACTGCGGCGCGATGCCGAAAGATGCGGCAAGCAATTCGGAAAGCTGCTTGAGCGCCGTCGGCGTATGCAGGAATTCGTCGTCGGCCGAAAGCGAAAGCCTCAGCACGCCATCGTCATAACCGACGAATCCGGCATGCGCGGCCAACTCCTTCGCCAGGCCTTTCAACGGCACGCCGGCCAGCAGGTTGAGCCAGCCCTCGGCATCCAGCGTCGTCACCTTGGCTTGCCGAGGCGGCGGATCCTCGCGCATCGGTGCGGGCGGTGCCTCGCGGGCGCGGCGCGGAACCGGCGCCGGTTCGGGCAGCGCACCGGCCTCGGCCATCGCGGCCCGGGCGGCGTCCCGCCCCCCGGCCGCAGGCGCGGATGAGGGGCGCGCGGCTCGCCCCGGAGCGGCCCCTGCCGGCGCGGTTTCCGCGGCGGCGGGCCGGAACGCCAGCATCCGCAACAGGCTCATCTCGAAACCCACGCGGGCCGAAGGGGCGATGGACAGGTCGCGGCCGCCGGCGATCGCCATCTGGTACCAGAGCTGGGCGACTTCTGGCCGCAGGCGTTCGGCCAGGCCATCGATGTCGATGCCACCCTCCTCCTGCAGCTGCATCGCCGGCACCAGCTGGCGCAACTGCACCCGGTGCAACGCATCGGCCATCGCCTCGAGGACCTGCTGCCAGTCCGGCGAGAGTTCGGCCAATGCGGCGATCTCCGCCATCAGGCGGCCGCCGTCGCCCTCCGCCAAGGCAGCGAGCAAGGCGCCGACACGGGCGCGGTCGACCGTGCCCAACATCGCCGCGACCGCGGCATCGCCGACCTGGCCGCCGCCATAGGCGATCGCCTGGTCCAGCAGCGACAGTCCGTCCCGCAGGCTGCCGTCGGCCGCCTGTGCGATCTGCCGCAAGGCGCCGTCCTCGGAACCGATGCCTTCCGCATCCAGGATCTTCCGCATCTGGCCTTCGATCTGCGCCAGGTCCAGCCGCTTCAGGTTGAACTGCAGGCAGCGCGAAAGTACGGTGACCGGCAACTTCTGCGGGTCGGTGGTGGCGAGCAGGAACTTGACGTGCTCTGGCGGCTCCTCGAGCGTCTTCAGCAACGCATTGAAGGCGCTCCTCGAAAGCATGTGGACTTCGTCGATCAGATAGACCTTGATCCGGCCACGGCTTGGCATGTACTGCGCGTTGTCGATCAGTTCGCGCACGTCGTCCACGCCGGTGTTGGATGCGGCATCGATTTCGAGCAGGTCGATGAAGCGGCCGGCGTCGATGTCCAGGCACGTGCGGCACTCGCCACAGGGCTCCGCCGAGGTGCCCTGCTCGCAATTGAGCGATTTGGCGAAGATGCGCGCGATGGTGGTCTTGCCGACCCCGCGCGTACCGGTGAACAGGAAGGCATGATGAACGCGGCCGGTGCCCAGCGCATTGGTCAGCGCGCGCACGACGTGCTCCTGGCCCACCAGTTCGGCGAATCGCTTGGGACGCCACTTGCGGGCGAGGACGAGGTAACTCATGCCCTCATTCTGCCATGCCGGGCCTGCCCCCCACGTTCCGCGCGGTCGCCTTTTGCCTTGCGGCCCGGGGCGACATAGAATGCTCGGCTCGCGGCGCGCCGGTGACGGCCGCGGCGACACGGAGAGGTGTCCGAGTGGTTGAAGGAGCACGCCTGGAAAGTGTGTAAGCGTCTAAACCGCGCTTCGGGGGTTCGAATCCCCCTCTCTCCGCCAGATTCCCGCATCACGCGCTGCGTGGTGCACAGCCATGGTGGCCCTGCTGGCCCCCCGCGACGCTAGCTCGAAAACTCCGCCAGGGCCGGAAGGCAGCAACGGTATCGTGCGATGCGGGTGCCGGGGAAAGTCGGCAGGGCCGCCACCTTTCCGGCTCCCACCTCGCCCTCAGGCCGATTTGAAGATCGTGGCCGATGGCGGTTTGAGCGCGATGACCTCGCCGGGCACCAGCACCGACATGCCGCGCGCGCGCAGCGCCTCGACCTCGTCTTCCGAGCCGTAGTGGTACAGGTGGCAGCGCGCCAGCAGGTCCGCCGGGTACTCGCGCTCCAGGTCCTCGATGCCGCTGTGCGAAGGATTGCCGACCAGTGCGCAATCGTGCGCGATCAGCTCACCCGCATCGGCGAATTTCGCCAGCATCTCCGGGATCGGCCGGGTGTCCCCGGTCCACACCATGCTGCCGTGCAGGCGCAGGCCATGCGCGGTGTCCGGCCAGTGGTGGCGGACCGGGAAGGTCTCGATGCGCACGCCGTCGTGCCAAAAGTGCTCGCCCACCACGACCAACTGGAATGCGTCCCAGAAGTTGGTCCCGCCCTCGGCCAGCGCGTTGGGGTATTCGGCCACGCGCTTCTGCAGCAGGGGCAGCACGCCGGTCGGGCAATAGACCTTCACCTGGCCACGCCGTGCGGGATCGAAGATGGTATCGACGAACAGGCGCTCGAAGCCGCTGACGTGGTCGAGGTGGGCGTGGGTGACGTACACCGCCCATGGATATTCGCCATAGTGCCCGACATAGCGCGTGAGGCCCTCGGAGCCGCAGTCGATCGCCAGCCACGGATGCCCGTCGCGCTCGATGCAGGCCATCGCGCTGCCGAACTCGGCCACCGCCATCGCGCCGCCGGTGCCCAGCAACCGCAGCGCCCAGCTCATGACGCCACTCCCGCGGCCATCGCCGCGTCGTACGCGGCGCGCAAGCGCGTAAAGCCCGCGTCGATCGGCACCGACAGCGCTTCACCGCCCAGCTTGTGCAGCGACCGTTTGAGCCTCGACAGGTTCGCGGCACGCCAGCCGCCTTCGGCATCGCCGCGCAGGCGCGCCTTGTCGAAATCGATCATCCAGCCGGCATCGGCATCATCGAACAGCAGGTTGTAAGCATTCAGGTCGGCATGATCGACACCGGCACGGTGGAAGCGCGCGATCAACGCACCACATTCGCCCCATGGCGCCGCCACGGGATCGGCCAGCACGCGTTCGCCGAAGGTGCGCACGCCCATGATGCGCTCCATCAGGATGGCGGCCCGGTAGTGGCGTCCTTCGCGCCAATAGGCCGCAGCCAGCGGCGCAGGCACCGGCAGGCCACGCGCGCTCAGTGCCCGCAGCACGTGGAATTCGGTGAAGCTGCGGACAACCCGTTCACCGCGCCAGACATGGCCGTCGCGGCTGAACCGCGCCACCCATCCACCCCGCAGGTAGCGACGCAGCAGCATCGCGCCCCAGGGAGCCTGGACAAACCATGCCGCCCCCCGCCCGCCGTTGCCTACGCGCTGGGCAGCATCGCCCCAGCGCGCGGGATCGAACCACCCGGGCTCCGGGGTTTGCGGCAGCGCGCCCGGCTCGAACACAATGGCGCCATCGCCACGCGCATGGCGGAACGGCAGGATAGTTTCGCTGGTTTCGCGCATCATCTTCGGAGTCTAGCAATCGCGTGAACCCGCCTGCATCGC
This sequence comes from Lysobacter sp., assembly GCA_036803045.1. Taxonomy (GTDB): domain Bacteria; phylum Pseudomonadota; class Gammaproteobacteria; order Xanthomonadales; family Xanthomonadaceae; genus Solilutibacter. Next base: position 56,295 of record DAIRVA010000006.1, read on the forward strand.
CGCCCACCTCGATCTGCCTGCTGCGCCTGTCCGCGCTGGGCGATGTCACCCACGTCCTGCCGCTGGTCCGCACGCTGCGCGCGGCATGGCCGGAGGCCGCAATCACCTGGGTGATTGGCAAGGGCGAACACCGCCTGCTCGATGGCCTGCCCGGCATCGACTTCATCGAGTACGACAAGAAGAGCGGCCTTGGCGGGATGTGGGCGTTGCGCAAGACGCTGAAGGCGCGGCTGGGCGGGAAGAAGCGTTTCGACGTGCTGCTGCAGATGCAGGTGGCGGCGCGCGCGAACCTGCTGTCGGCCTTCATCCCGGCCAAGTTGCGGGTGGGTTACGACAAGTCGCGCAGCAAGGATCTGCATGGCTTGTTCATAAATTCACGCATCCCCGACCGCCCAGGCATCCACGTGCTGGATGCGATCGGCAGCTTCTGCGAGCCGCTCGGCCTGCGTCAGGCGGAAGTCGCATGGGACATGCCGGTGCCCGCCGAAGCCTTCGACTGGGCCCGGGCGCATTGGCCGGACGATGGCCGGCGCGTGCTGATGATCTCCCCCGCCTCCAGCCACGTGCGCCGCAACTGGCGGCCCGAGCGCTATGCCGCGCTGGCCAACCACGCGGCAGCCGAGGGCTGGCGGATCGTGCTCTGCGGCGGCCGCAGTGCGCTGGAGCGCGAGCTGGGCGATGCCATCCTGTCGAAGATGGAGCTGGCGCCGCTGGACCTCATCGGCCAGGACACGCTCAAGCAATTGCCGGCGCTGCTGGCCCGCGCGGACCTCTTGGTGACGCCCGATTCCGGGCCGATGCACATCGCCAATGCGATGGGCACCAAGGTGCTGGGCCTGCACGCAGCCAGCAACCCGCTGCGCAGCGGGCCGTATTCGGACGTGCGCTACTGCGTCGACCGTTACGACGATGCCGCGCGCAAGTTCCTCGGCAAGCCGGCCAGCGAACTCAAGTGGGGCACCAAGATCGAGTTCGACGAGGTCATGGACCTGGTCACGGTCGATGACGCGATCGAAGCCTTCGAACGCTATCAGGTCGATCAGGCTGCAGGCGCGCGGTAATCCTCGTACGACTTCTCCTCGACATAGGAAGAGCCCAGCGCCAGGTTGATCTCCTTCTTGATCCGCGCGCGCTGGTCGTTCTCGAAATAGACGCTGCGCGCCAGCTTGACGAACCCCTCGTCGAAGGCCTGCGCCTTCTCCTTGATGCGGATGTCGTCCTCGATCACCCACAGGCGCTCGTTCACCGCCTTCAGCGCGGCGCGCAGTTCGGCAATGTTGTGGCCGGCGGCCGGATGTGCCATCCAGGTCTTCTCCAGCGCGGCCAGCTCGTTGCGGACGTTGGCCAGCTTGGCCTCGTCGTGCATCCGCTCGGACTTGATCTGCAGGATGGCGATCTTGTCCAGCAGCTCGCCGAACGATACGGGGACCAGGATCTCGGACATCGGCATGCTTCCGGGTAGGGGATTCCAGTGTAGCCGCTCGCTTGTGGCCTTCGCAGGCCCGGCTTATCATGTGCGGCCCGCGACACCCTATCCCGGAGAGGTGGCAGAGCGGTTGAATGTACCTGACTCGAAATCAGGCAGGCGTTTATAGCGCCTCGGGGGTTCGAATCCCCCCCTCTCCGCCAGACCTGCGAAACGCTCCTCACGGGGCGTTTCGCGTTTTCGGGGCCGCGCGACGGCCAGGACCCGGCCCGCCTTGATCATGGTCAAGGCCCCTCGCCTGCGTCGAACTACGGTGGAAGCACATTCATCGGATGGAGCAGCGGCCCGGTCCGCCGTCGAACCCACATGCGGAACCCGAAATCCGTCTTCTGGGGGATCATCGCGATCCTGATCCTGCTCTGGCTGGCTTCGGACGCCTCGATTTTCCGCGCGACCACGTTCATGGCCATCCGCGAATCGTCGGTGCAGCTGACCGGCATCGTGGCGATGGGCAGCATGAGCCTTGCGATGATCCTGGCCCTCAGGCCGCGCTGGCCCGAAGCCGGGCTTGGCGGCCTGGACAAGATGTATCGCCTGCACAAATGGCTCGGCATCGCGGCACTGGTCTCGGCGGTCCTCCACTGGTCGTGGGCGAAGATGCCCAAGTGGGCGGCAAGCCTGGGGCTGATCGAACGCCGTGCCCACGGCCCGCGCCCGATCTTCGCCGATCCCGTGCAGGCACTCCTCGCAGGGCTGCGCGGCAATGCCGAGGAGTGGGGCGAATGGGCCTTTTACGCCGGCATACTGCTGATCGCGCTGGCCTTGGCGAAATCCTTTCCGTACCGGCTGTTCCACAAGACCCACCGCCTCTTGGCCATCGCCTACCTGGTCCTGGTGTTCCATGCCGTCGTCCTGGTCGAATTCGCCTACTGGGCCACGCCGATCGGCTGGACGATGGCCTTGCTGCTGGCCTGCGGCAGCTGGGCGGCACTCGTGGTCCTGCTGCGCCGAGTGGGTGCCGGGCGACAGGTGGACGGCCGGATCGTTTCGCTTCAGTACTACCCCGGCGTGAAGGCGCTCGAAACCGGGATCAAGATCGCGCGCGGCTGGCCGGGACACCGGGCCGGCCAATTCGCCTTCGCCATGTCGGACCCGTCGGAAGGGGCGCATCCCTACACGATCGCTTCAGGGTGGAACCCCGAAAACCCGAACATCACCTTCATCGCCAAGGAATTGGGTGACCACACCCGGAGCCTTCGGGAAAAGCTTGCCGTCGGGAAGTCCGTGCGGGTCGAAGGGCCTTACGGATGCTTCACCTTCGACGACGACTGCCCGCGGCAGATCTGGATCGGCGGCGGCATCGGCATCACTCCCTTCATCGCACGCATGAAGCACATGTCCATGCTGAAGGGCGAGTCCGGGCAACCCGCCGCGCAGACGGTCGACCTGTTCCACAGCACCGCCGATGTCGATGACTCAGCGCTCGAAAAACTGGAAATCGACGCCAGGGCGGCGAATGTGCGCCTGCATGTGCTGATCGACGCGCATGACGGGTTGCTGACCGGCGAGCGCATCCGCGAGACCGTGCCGCAGTGGCGCGAAGCCAGTCTCTGGTTCTGCGGCCCCGCGGGTTTCGGCGCGGCACTGAGGCGGGATTTCGCCGCGCACGGATTCCCCGTGCGGCAAAGATTCCACCAGGAATTCTTCGAGATGAGGTGAGGCGACGCAGCCGGGGCGTCCCGGATCGCATGCCGCAGCCGCACGGACAGGTTGACGCACGTCGGGGGCTTGCCCATAATTCCGCCTCTGCACGCGCCCGTAGCTCAGTTGGATAGAGCACCAGGCT
>DAIRVA010000007.1:0-58519 GCA_036803045.1 Lysobacter sp.
CCATCATCCGCCGCGAGGTGGTGCGCATCCTGCGCATCTGGCCGCAGACGCTGGTGCCGCCGGCGATCACCATGACGCTGTACTTCCTGATCTTCGGCGGGCTGATCGGCTCGCGCGTCGGGCAGATGGATGGCGTGGACTACATGGCCTTCATCGTGCCGGGCCTGGTGATGATGAGCGTGATCCAGAACAGCTACGGCAACATCAGCTCGAGCTTCTTCGGCGCCAAGTTCGGTCGCCACATCGAGGAACTGATGGTGAGCCCGATGCCGAGCTGGGTGATCCTGACCGGCTACGTCACCGGTGCGGTGCTGCGCGGCCTGATGGTCGGCGCGATCGTCATGGCGATCGCCATGCTGTTCACGCCCGTGCGCATGCCGCATCCGGTCATCACCATCGCCTCGGTCGTGCTCGGCGCGACGATCTTCTCGCTGGCCGGCTTCGTCAACGCGGTGTATGCCAAGAAGTTCGACGACATCACCATCGTCCCGACCTTCATCCTGACCCCGCTGACCTATCTGGGCGGGGTGTTCTATTCGGTGAAGCTGCTGCCGGACTGGGCGCAGGCGGCGACCCACCTCAACCCGATCTTCTACATGGTCAACGCGTTCCGCTATGGCCTGCTCGGCACGGCCGACGTGCCGGTGTGGACGGCGTTCGCGCTGATGCTGCTGTTCGTGACCGGCCTGGGCGCGTTGGGCCTGTGGCTGCTCAAGCGCGGCATCGGCATGCGCAGCTGATCTGGCCTGGCGCGGCCGGCGTCATGCCGGCGCGTGCGCGGGCTTGCCGTGGCCAAGCTTGCGGGCGAACCAGTCGCCTGCATCGTGCAGCACGGTATAGGCGGCCGGGATCACGACCAGCGACAACGCGGTCGAGGTGATCAGGCCGCCGATCACCGCCCAGGCCATCGGCGCGCGGAACGAGGAATCGCCGGAGAAACCGAGCGCCAACGGCAACATGCCGGCGCCCATCGCGATCGTCGTCATGATGACCGGACGGGCGCGCTTGCGGCAGGCGTCGATCAGCGCGTCGTGCTGGCTCATGCCGTGCAGGTCCTCGGCCATCACCGCGTAATCGACCAAGAGGATCGAGTTCTTGGTGGCGATGCCGATCAGCATCAGCAAGCCGATCAACGCGGGCAGCGACAGCATGTTCTGGGTGATCAGCAGTGCGCCAAACGCGCCGCCGGCGCAGAGCGGGATCGCGGCCAGGATCGTCAACGGCTGCATCGGATGCTTGAACAGCAGCAGCAGCACCATGTAGATGCAGACGATGCCGGCGACCATCGCCATCAGGAAGCCGGTGAACAGCTCGACGAAGATTTCCGCATCGCCCGTGTTGAGGAAGGACACGCCCGCCGGCAAGCGTTGCACGGAAGGCAAGGCCTGCACTTCGGCCATCACCTCGCCCAAGGGGCGGCCGTTGAGTTCCGCGGTGAGCGTGATGTTGCGTTGGCGCTCGTAGCGGCTGATCACCGACGGGCCACTGCCGGGCACGATGTCGGCCACCGCCTCCAGCGGTACCGGGCCCGCCTTGCCGCGCACGCGCAGCTGGCTGATCGTCGCCGGGTCTTCCAGCGCCTCGCGGTCGAAGCCGACGCGGATCGGGATCTGCCGGTCCGGCAAATTCAGCTTCGCCATGCGCTGGGTGTAATCGCCGGAGGTCGCCACGCGCGCGGCTTCGGCAATCGCGGCGGTCGATACGCCAAGGTCCGCCGCACGCGCCGGATCGGGTTCGACGCGCAGCTCCGGCCGCAGCAACGACGCCGACGACGACACGCTGCCCAGGCCCTGGATCTTGCGCACGTCGCGTTCCACCGCGGCGGCGGCGGCGTTGAGCTTCTGCGGATCGTCGCCCGCCAGCACCAGCATCATCTGCTCGCCCGGCTCGCTGCTGATGTAGCTCAGCTTCACGCCCGGCAGCACGGACAGCTTCTCGCGCACGACGGCTTCCAGTTCCTTCTGGCTGCGGTCGCGGTCGCCCTTGTCGCCCCAGTCCAGCGTCAGCACCGCCTTGCGCGGATCGCCGCTGCCGCTCTTGGAGGGATCGCCCACGTCCGGCACGCTGCCGATCTGCGAGAACACCTGCTCAAGCTCGGGGATGTCGCCGATCAGCGCGCGTGCGCGCTCTGCCACGCGCGTGGTGTCCTCGACGCGCGTGCCCGGCGGCAGCTCCAGCGACAGCATGCTGCGGCCTTGGTCGGACGTCGGGATGAAGGTCGCAGGGATGAACGGAATCATCGCCAGGGAAATGAAGAACAGCACCGTCGCGATCAGCAGCGTCTTCCAGCGATTGCGCAGCGCGGTATCCACCCAGCCGAGGTAACGCGTCATGAAGCGCGACTCGCCTTCGTGCTCGGGTTCCGGTTTCAACAGGTACGCGGCCATCATCGGCGTCAGCAATCGCGCCACCAGCAGCGAGAACATCACCGCCGTCGCCGCGGTCCAGCCGAACTCGCGGAAGAATTTGCCGGCGATGCCCGGCATGAACGCCACCGGCACGAACACCGCGGCCAGGGTGATCGAGGTCGCGATGACCGCCGTGCCGATCTCGTCCGCCGCGTCGCTCGCGGCCTGCAAGGGCGTCTTGCCCATGCCGAGGTGGCGGACGATGTTCTCGATCTCCACGATCGCGTCATCCACCAGGATGCCGACCACCACCGACAACGCCAGCAAGGTGATCATGTTGAGGGTGAAGCCGAGGAAATAGATCACCGCGAAGGTCGGGATGATCGACAGCGGCAACGCCAAGGCCGAGATCCACGTCGCCCGCCAGTTGCGCAGGAAGAAGAACACCACGGCCAGCGCCAGCAATGCGCCCTCGATGAGCATGGTCATCGACGAGGTGTAGGAGGTGTCGGTCTCCTCGGTCATGTCGCTGACGAGGTTGAACTTGATGCCGGGATGCGATTTCTCCAACGCTTCCAGCGTCGCCTTGACGTCGTCGCGCACGTCCAGCTCGTCCGAGCCCTTCAGGCGCGAGAGCGCGAAGCCGACGACCGACTTGCCATCCAGCAAGGCGGCCTGCGAAATATCCGCGGCGCCATCGGTGACCTTGGCGATGGACGACAGGCGCACTGCGCGGCCATCCGGCAAGGCGATGCTGTAGTCGCGCAGTTGCTGCGCATCGGCGACCGTGCCGATGGTGCGGATGGTCTGCTGGTCGCCGCCGAGCTCCGCCTTGCCGCCCGGGCGCTCGACCTGGGTCAGGGCCAATTGCTGCGAGACTTCGCCCGCTGTGATGCCGAAGGCTTCAAGCGATTGTGGGTCGAGGTCGACGCGGATCTGCCGCTCGACGCCGCCGATGCGCTTGACCGAAGCCACGCCATCCACGCCGTACATCGCGCGGGCCACGTCGCGGTCCACGAACCACGACAAATCCGCATCGCTCATGTTCGGCGCCGACACCGAGTACGTCAGCAGCGATCCACCGATCTCCACCTTGGTGACGATCGGCTCCTGGATGTCCTGCGGCAAGTCCATGCGGATGCGGGTGACTGCATCCTTGGTGTCGTTGAGCGCCGTCATCAGATCGGTATTGAGGTAGAACTCGATCGCCGTGGTGCTGGTGCCTTCGACCACGGTCGAGGTCACGCGCTTGACGTTGGCGATGGTCGCGACCGAATCCTCCACCTTGCGGGTGACTTCGGTTTCCAGCTGCGAGGGCGAGGCGCCCGGCTGGATGATCGTCACCACCGTCATCGGGAAGGCGATGTCGGGGAAGCGCGCGACCGGCAGTTTGTGGAAGCCCCACAGCCCCGCCACGCACAGCACGAAGAACAGCATCACCGCCGGGACGGGATTGCGTATGCCCCAGCTGGAAAGGTTGCCGCCGCCGCTCACGGACGGTCGCCTGCGCCGTTCTGCTTGCCGGCTGCGGCGGCGGTGCTCGCCGGGACCACGCGCACGCGGTCGCCATCGGCGAGGAAGCCCGCGCCTTCGACCACGACCTGGGTGCCGTCCTTGAGGCTGCTCACTTCAACGAAGCCGCCATCCTTGCCTGCGGTCTCGACGCGCTGCTGGTGCACAATGGATTCCGCATCCACCGTGAACACGGTGGGGAAGCCGTCGCGCAGCACGACCGCGGCGTTGGGGATCACCGTCGCCTGGCCGATGCCGGTCTCGATGCGGCCTTCCAGATACGTGCCGGGCTGCAGCGTGCCGGCCTGGATCAGGCCCGCCGGCAGATCCGCGTACAAGGTGCCGGTGCGGGTCGCGGCATCGACGCCCGGGCTGACGGCGCGCACGCGGCCTTCCACCGCATCACCGGTGGGCGAGGTGAGGCGGATGATGTCGCCCGGCTTGACCGAGGCCAGCTGCGAGGCCGGCAACTCGGCGCGCCATTCTAGGCGGCTGTCCTTGATGAGATGCATCAGCGGCGTGCCGGCGGCGACCACCTGGCCCGGCTGCACCAGCCGCTTGCTGATCAGGCCGTCCGCCGGCGCGCGCAGGTCGGCGAAGCTGCGACGCAACGCGGCTGCGTCCCGCGCGGCGCGTGCGGTGCCGAGGCGCGCTTCGGACGCCGTGCGACTGGCCCGCAGCTCATCCAGCGCCATCGCGCTGATGTACTTGCCGGAGGCCAACTGCTGGCCACGGGCGAGATTGGAGCGTGCCAGCGCAGCGCCGGCTTCGGCTTCGTGCAATGCCGCATTGGCCTGGGCCAGGTCCGAATCCAGCGTGCGATGGTCCAGCGTCAGCAACACTTGGCCGCGTCGCACCGATTGGCCGACATCGACATTGAGCGATGTGATGCGCAGGCCCGTGACCTCGACACCCAGCTGCATTTCCTCCACCGGCGACACCGGGCCGGACACCGTCAGGCCGCGCGGCATCTCCCGGCGAACGACCGGCGCGGTGCTGACCGCCATGGCGGAGGCGGCGGCCTGCGCGGCCGCCTCGGTTTCGGCGTCGCCCTTCTTGCAGGCAGACACGGCGATGGCCACGACAAGCGCCAGCATGAAGGGACGAAACGCATGGGTGCCGAGGCTGGAAAACACAGGCATGTCAGTGCCGCGCGGGATGAAGGCGCGCCAGTGTATCGACAAGTTCAATAATCGTGCGCGTCATTGTGGCCGGCGCACCAGGCCGGTTCAATCGGAGCTGCGCGCCGCAATGGGCAGCAGGCCGCCCGGATGCCGCATCCTCAGCCATACGGTCTGCACAAGCAGCACGCCGGCCACGGCAAGCGCCGCCCATGCCAGCGCATCGGCGCCGGCCAGCTCCGACTTCGATTGCTTGACGTACACCGCGACCAGGCCCCACAACGCAGCCAGTGCGTAATCGATGTTGCCGCGCATGCGATGGTTCATCCCCAGCAGCACCGCCGCCGCCAGCATCAGCAACACCAGCGACCAGCCGGTCATGTCGTCGGTCGGCAACAAATCGAATGCGACGATCACCTGCGCCAGGTTGAGGAACGCGGCCAGCGACAGCCAGCCGGCATGCAGCGACAACGGCGTCCACGCCCACAGCCACTGCCCGTGGCGCGGAGTGTCGTCCAGCGACAGGATGCGCGCCGCGCGCAGCAGGCACAGCAGCGCGCCGAAGATCACCGCCAGGCACAGCCAGAACAGCGCGGGCTGCGTCGCGCCCATCGAGAACAGCGGCATCCACGCCGTGGTCAATGCAAAGCCGGCGGCCGCCCACGGCGCGACCCTGGCCAGCGTCGGGTCATCGCGCACCGCGCGTCGGGCCTGCCAGAACGCATAGACCAGATCGAGCAGGAAGATCAGCCCCCAGATCGCGAAGGCGTAGCCGGCCGCGACCAGCAAGGTCGGGTAGCGGTCGGACACGGTGCCATTGTCGGGCCCGAAACCGCCGGTGTTGGACAGCCAAGCGACCACGGGCATGGCCAGCGCGAACAGGGCGACGAGAAGGCGCATGCGCAGGCTCCGGGCGGAAAGCGCGGAGTATCCCCGGCGCCCGTGACGGCCGGGTGGAGGCCGCTCAGCCCGGCAGGCGGAAGAACGCGTTGGCGTTGGCGGTCGTCATCGCGGACACGGCATAGGCTTCCTCTCCGCGGTCACGCGCCAGTTCTTCGGCGATGTGCGGCAGGAAGGCCGGTTCGTTGCGGCGGTCCTTGGGCATGGGCTTGAGGTTGCGCGGCAGGAGGTACGGTGCATCGGTCTCGATCATCAGCCGGTTCGCGGGGATGCTCCCGACCAGTTCGCGCAGGTGCGCGCCGCGGCGTTCATCGCACAACCAGCCGGTGATGCCGATGTGCCAATCGTTGTCGAGGTAGTCGAACAGTTCCTCGCGCGTGCCGGTGAAGCAATGCACCACCGCCGGGCCGAGTTTCCCGTCGAAGGATTTCATGATCGCCATGAAGTCGGCATGCGCGTCGCGCTGGTGCAGGAACAGCGGCTTGCCGGTGGCCACTGCGATCTCGAGCTGGCGCTCGAAGGCCTTGCGCTGCATCGGCCGCGGCGAGAAATCGCGGAAAAAGTCGAGGCCGGTCTCGCCGACCGCCACCACTTCCGGATGCGCGTGCAGCGCGCGCATCTCCGCGTCGCATTCGGCGGTGTATTCGCTGGCATGGTGCGGATGCACGCCCGCGGTCGCGAACAGCTCGCCCGGATGCGCCTGCGCCAGGGCCAGCGCCTTGGGCGAATGCTCGCGCGATGCGCCGGTGATCACCATTCGCCCAACGCCGGCCGCGCGGGCGCGTGCAAGCACCGCGTCGCGGTCACGGTCGAAGCTGTCGTGGGTGAGGTTGGCGCCGATGTCGATGAGCATGGGCGCGAAGGATACCGGACCCGCCGCGTATCCTTGCCCGGTGATGCAAACCGCCTTTCCCATCGACGAGGTCCTGCCGCGCATCCGCGACACGCTCGCCACGCATCCGCGACTGGTGCTGGAAGCGCCGCCCGGTGCCGGCAAGACCACGCAAGTGCCGCTGGCGCTGCTGGATGCGCCGTGGCTGGCCGGTCGCAGGATCGTGATGCTGGAGCCGCGTCGCGTGGCCGCGCGCGCCGCCGCCGGCTTCATGGCGAAACAGTTGGGCGAAGCGGTCGGCCAGACCGTCGGCTACCGCATTCGCTTCGAGAACAAGGTGTCGAAGGCGACGCGGATCGAGGTCGTGACCGAAGGCATCCTCACCCGCATGCTGCAGGACGACCCGATGCTGGACGGTGTCGGCGCGCTGCTGTTCGACGAGTTCCACGAGCGCCATTTCGCCGGCGACCTCGGCCTTGCGTTGGCGCTGGACGTGCAGGCCAGCGTGCGCGACGACCTGCGCATCGTGGTGATGTCGGCGACGCTGGATGGCGAACGCCTCGCCGCATGGCTGGACGCGCCGCGCATCAGCAGCGCCGGGCGCAGCTTTCCGGTCGACATCGCCCACTTCCCCGCGCGCCGTGACGAGGCGCTGGCGCCGCAAGTCCGACGCGCGGTCGAACACGCGCTGGTCGCGCATCCCGGCGACGTGCTGGTGTTCCTGCCCGGCATCCGCGAGATCACGCAGGCCCAGCGCACGCTGCAAGACAGTCTGGATGCCGCTGCCGTCGACATCCTCGCGCTGCATGGCGACTTGCCCGTGGAGGCGCAATCGCGCGCGTTGCAGGCTGCCGCCGATGGCCGCCGCCGCGTGGTGCTGGCGACCAACGTGGCCGAGTCCAGCGTCACCCTGCCCGGCGTGCGGGTGGTGATCGATGCCGGTCTCGCGCGCGAGCCGCGCTTCGATCCGAACTCCGGTTTCTCGCGGCTGGACGCGGTGCGCATCTCGCAGGCCTCCGCCGACCAGCGCGCCGGTCGTGCCGGCCGCGTCGCCGAAGGCTGGGCGTACCGGCTGTGGCCGGAATCACAACGACTCGCGCCGCAACGCACGGCGGAGACCGCGCAAGTCGAACTGGCCGCGCTGGCGCTGGAACTCGCCGCCTGGGGCAGCGATGCGCTGCGCTTTCCCGATGCACCACCCGCCGGTGCGCTGGCCGCTGGACGCGACCTGCTGCGCCGTCTGGATGCGCTTGATGCAAACGACGCGATCACTGCGACAGGTCGGCGCATGCTGGCATTGGGCACGCATCCGCGATTGGCGGCGATGTTGCTCACCGCCCGCGACGAGGGCGAGCGCGCGCTGGCCTGTGATCTCGCCGCGCTGGTGGAGGCGCGCGATCCCCTGCGCACGCGCAGCGATGCGTTGGCCGAACGCTGGCAGGCGCTCGCCGCCTACCGGCAGGGGCGCGTGCCTGCCGATGCGAATCGCAGCGCGCTCGCAGCGATCGATGCGGCTTCCCGGCAGTGGCGGCGCAGGCTGCGCGTGGATGCGGTACCGCCCACGCATGTGCCGGCGCATGCGCTGGGCGACCTGCTGGCGCACGCCTTCCCCGATCGCATCGCCTATCGCCATCCGAACGACCGCCATCGCTATCAACTCGGCAACGGGCGGATGGCGCGCCTGTTCGATGACAGCGCGTTGATCGGCGAGCCATGGCTGGTGGCCAGCGAGCTGCGCTTCGAGGCGCGCGATGCCCTGCTGCTGCGCGCGGCGCCGGTTGACGAAGTGCGCCTGCGCGAAGATTTCGCCGGCCACTTCCGTGAAGGCGACGAGGTGCGTTGGGACGCGGACAAGCGCGCGCTGGTGGGCGAGCGCATCGCGCGCTTCGACGGCATCGTGCTGTCGTCGAAGCCGACCGGCAAGGTGGATGCCGCGCTGGCCGCGCAAGCGCTTGTCGATGCGGTGCGCGAGCTCGGCCTGGACGCGCTGCCGTGGAACGAGCCCGCATCGCAATGGCGCATCCGCGTGCAATGCCTGCGCGTGTGGATGCCGGAACTCGCGCTGCCCGATCTGTCCGATGCGGCGTTGTTGGCGACGCTCGGCGACTGGCTGGCACCCGCCTTCGCCGGCAAGACGCGACTGGATGCGCTGACCGCCGATGAGTTCGCCGAAGCGTTGAAAACCGGCTTCGACTGGGCGCTGCGCAACCGCATCGACCAGCTCGCGCCGGTGCGGATCGAGGTGCCGTCGGGATTGTATCGCCGCATCGAATACCGGCTCGACGACGAAGGCGTCCCTGCGCCGCCGGTGTTGGCGGTGAAGCTGCAGGAGCTTTTCGGCCTGGCCCGGACGCCGCGCATCTGCGAGGGCCGCGTGCCCTTGCTGCTGCACCTGCTCTCTCCCGGCGGCAAGCCGCTGCAGGTGACGGCCGACCTCGGCAATTTCTGGAACACCACCTATGCCGAGGTGCGCAAGGAAATGAAGGGGCGCTACCCGAAGCATCCGTGGCCGGAAGACCCGTGGAGCGCGACCGCGACGCATCGCGCCAAGCCGCGCGGGATTTGAGCCGGCCGCCGTTCCGGCATTCAGCCAGGAGCGGGTCTGGCCGCGCGCCGCTCACGCCGGGGCAACGCGGGCGGGCGGAAAATCCCGACATCCACAGGCCATTCCATGGAGCCAGCATGAACACGTTGTCCGATATCGCCGGCCGTGCAGGCGAGTTCGCCGCACGCATCGGCGAGGGCGCTCGCAACCACCTGCCCGGCAAGGCCCTCGACTGGGTCGAGACAGGCGCCGCCCTCGGCGCGATGCGGACCGGCACGCGCGTCGCCACCCGCTTCGTGCGCCGCAACCCGGTTGTCGCGGTCGCCGCCGTGGCGGGTGCAGGCCTGCTCTGGTATGCCGCGCGACAACGCGCCAGGAAGGCCGCCGATGCAGAGCCGATCGAAGGGGCTGCGCGGCGGGTCGAGGCCAAGCGCACCGCCGGCACGCACCGCCGGAGTGGCAAGCGGGCGGCATCGGCCGATTGACCGCGAGAAGGCCACCGTCAGGCGGGCGAGCCCGCCGGCGGTGCCTTCGGCAATTCGATGATGAAGCGGGCGCCGCCGCCTGCGCGGTCCTCGTAGTGGAGGTGCCCTTCGCAGTCCGCGATGATCTGGCGGGCCAGGGATAGGCCCAGGCCGCTAGACAGCCCGCCCGCCGGATCGTTGTCGGTCAGGCGCGTGAAGGGCTTGAAGAGTTCGCGCTGGCGCGCCGGCGGGATGCCCGGGCCGCGGTCTTCGACCAGCAGCCGCGCGTGGCCGACCGCGCCCTCGGCTGCGGAGAAGGTCAGCTCGCCGCCCTCGGCGGCGTACTTGCTGGCGTTGGTCACCAGGTTTTCCGCGACCTGGCGCAACACCATGGGCGAGATCCGCACGGTCAGGTCGTCGCGCGGCAGCCGGTGTTCGATGCGGAACCCCTGCGCTTCGAGCTGCGGCCCGTAGCGATCCAGCAACCACGCCACGGTTTCCTTCAACGAAGCGGAATCGTCCCCGCTGCGCCGGGCCCGCTGCCGGTCCGCCTGTCCTTCGAGGTAGGCGCGGATGTAGGTGATCGCGTCCTGGGTCGCTTCATGGATGACCTTGAGGTAACGCGGAAAACGCTCCGGCGCCATGTCGGGCTGCATCATCATGTCGCTGGCGAACAGCACGCTGGTGAGCGGGTTCTTGAGGTCATGCGCGACCAGGTTGACCAGGTCCTGCCGTTCCTTCGCCACGCGCTCGAGCCGGTCGCGGGTCAGTTTCAGCACGATGTGGGCATTGACGCGGGCCAGCAGTTCCTCGGGGATGAACGGCTTGGTGACGTAATCGACCGCGCCCACATCGAACGCGCGCAACAGCAGCTCGCGATCCTGGGCGGCGGTCAGGAAGATGGTGGGGATGCGCATCAGCGAGGGGTCGAGCTTGATCTCGCGCATCAGCGCGAAACCATCCATGCCCGGCATCATCATGTCGAGCAGGATCAGGTCGGGTTTCGCCTGCTGGCAGGTTTCCAGCGCCGATTCGCCATCGCTGGCGGTCGTCACCTGGTAGCCTTGGCGTTCCAGGAGGGTGGTGACGACGCGAAGGTTCGCGGGCTGGTCGTCGACCAGCAGGATGCGCCCTGAGGCGATGATGGTGTTAGGCAATGGCTCCCCCGAAGCTGCGTCCGTGCCGGCGGCTATTGGATTATAGGAAGCCTTTCATCGGGCTGAATACGGGCCTCGAATCCTGAACAATTTACTTAAGGCTCCTGCATCCGCCACTCGCCACTGGTCAACGCGTCGAGGCGGATCTCGCCCATCGCCACCCGCACCAGGCGCAGCGTCGGCAAGCCGACTGCGGCGGTCATGCGTCGCACTTGCCGGTTGCGGCCCTCGTGCAGGGTGATTTCCAGCCAGGCATCGGGCACGGTCCTGCGAAAGCGCACGGGCGGCTCGCGTGGCCAGAGCGCGGGCGGATCGATGCGGGACGCGAGGGCCGGCAGCGTCGGTCCATCCTTCAACATCACGCCCTGGCGCAGCCGCTGCAGTTGCGTCGGATCCGGATCGCCCTCGACCTGTACCCAATAGGTCTTGGGCTGCTTGTGGCGGGGATCGGTCAGGCGATGCGCGAGCGCGCCGTCATCGGTGAGCAGCAACAGGCCTTCCGAATCGAAATCCAGGCGCCCGGCGGGATAGATCTCCGGCGGCAGGCCGAATCCCGCCAGTGTCGGCCGCGCCGGCGTGCTGCGGTCGGTGAATTGGCACAGCACGCCATAGGGCTTGTTGAAGGCGACCAGCATCCGCGATGTGCGGCCGTGTTCAGGGCTTCACGAAGCGCAGGGTCATGCGGTCGCTTTCGCCGATGGCGCGGTACTTGGCGTCGTCCGCCTTGTCGTGGCGATTGGTCGGCGGCAGCGTCCATACGCCGTTGGGATGATCGGCGTCGTCCTTCGGGTTGGCGTTGACCTCGCTGCGCGCGTCGAGCCGGAAGCCTGCGCGCGTCGCCAGCGCGATCACCAGGTCTTCGGTGAGGTATCCGGATTTCTTCATCGTCTCCAGCGGCGTGCCGGGACTGGCGCGATGGTCGACCACGCCGAGGACACCACCGGGTTTCAGCACGTCGTGGAACGCCTTGAAATACGCATCGGCATTGTCGCCGGCCACCCAGTTGTGCACGTTGCGGAAGGTCAGCACCATGTCCGCGGATCCGGGGGCGCCCAACATCGGAGCCTTGCCGTCGTATTCGATCAGTTGAGCGCGGTCGTAGCGTGCGGGGTCCGCCGCGAACCTGGCCCGCAGAGCGCTGGCGCTGCCGGCATTGGCGGCGATGTAGGTGCCGGAAAGACGCAGGTACGGCGCGAGGATCTCGCTGTACCAGCCCGCGCCCGGGCTGATTTCGATGACGCGGACGCGGCTGCCCACGCCGAAGAACTGCAGCGTCTGGTACGGGTGGCGGTGGAGGTCGCGGGCGCGGTTGGCGTCCCCGCGCCACGGTCCGGCGATAGCTGCGGCCAGCAGCGGGCCGTCCGCTTCGGCCCAGGCCTGGTCGACCTCGGCCGCGGCCTGCGCGCGCGCGCCGGGCGTGACGGCGCAGCCCGTCAGGAGGGTAGCCAGCGCGATGCCGGCGGCGATGCGGATGATGCGATGGACAGGCATGTCGATCTCCCCTTGACCGGTGCCGACAGGGTAGCGCGATGCCGATGAAACCGGCGTGGCCCGTCGAATCCGCGAAACCCGGCTCTTGCCGGGTCTCGCGTTGCCGAGGCGGGCGGGATCAGCCCTGCAGCGGGGCCAGCGCGGCGTTGAGCGTCGGGCTCGGGCGCATCGCAGCATCGGTCCTGGCGTTGTCCGGACGGTAGTAGCCGCCGATGTCGACCGGCTTGCCCTGCACGCCGATCAGCTCCTCGATGATCTTCGCCTCGCCATCCATCAGCGCCTGGGCCACCGGCGCGAACGCGGTTTTCAGCTCGACATCGCCGTCCTGCGCGGCCAGCGCCCGTGCCCAGTAGCGGGTCAGCCAGTAGTGGCTGCCGCGGTTGTCGATGCCGCCCAGCTTGCGTGTCGGCGACTTGTCGTTGTCGAGGAAGCGGCCATTGGCGATGTCCAGCGCCGCGGCCAACACGCGGATGCGCGGGTTGCCGGTGGCTTCGGCCAGGTGTTCGAGCGAAGCCTGCAGCGCGAGGAACTCGCCCAGCGAATCCCAACGCAGGTAATCCTCGGCGAGGAACTGCTGCACGTGCTTGGGCGCGCTGCCGCCGGCGCCGGTCTCGAACAGGCCGCCGCCGGCCATCAGCGGCACGATCGACAGCATCTTGGCGCTGGTGCCGAGTTCCATGATCGGGAAGAGATCGGTCAGGTAATCGCGCAGCACGTTGCCGGTGACGGAGATCGTGTCCTCGCCCTTGCGGATGCGCGCGAGCGAGAACGCCATCGCCTCCATCGGCGAGAGGATGCGGATGTCCAGGCCATTGGTGTCGTGGTCGCGCAGGTACGCCTCGACCTTCCTGATGATCTCGCGGTCGTGCGCGCGCTCCGCGTCCAGCCAGAACACCGCCGGCGTATTCGACAACCGGGCGCGGTTCACGGCCAGCTTCACCCAATCGGCGACCGCTGCATCCTTGGTCTGGCACATGCGGAAGATGTCGCCGGCCTGCACGTCCTGCTCCATCCACACATTGCCGTTGTCGTCAGTGACGCGCACGGTGCCGTCGCGCGGGATGCGGAAGGTCTTGTCGTGGCTGCCGTATTCCTCGGCCTTCTGCGCCATCAGGCCGACATTGGGCACGCTGCCCATCGTCGCCGGATCGAACGCGCCGTTCGCCTTGCAGTCGTCGATCACCACCTGGTAGATGCCCGCGTAGCAACGGTCCGGGATCACCGCCTTGGTGTCCTGCAGCTCGCCCTTGGCGTTCCACATGCGGCCGGAGTCGCGGATCATCGCCGGCATCGAGGCATCGACGATCACGTCGCTCGGCACGTGCAGGTTGGTGATGCCCTTGTCGGAATTGACCATCGCCAGCCCCGGGTTTTCCGCATAGATCCCGGTGATGGTGGCTTCCACAGCGGCGCGCTCGGCCTCGCTCAGCTCGGCGAACTTCGCGTACAGGTCGCCGATGCCGTTGTCCGGCTCGAAGCCGATGCGCTCGAGCAGCGCGCCATGCTGGTCGAACAGCTTCCTGTAGTAGCGACGTACCACGATGCCGAACATGATCGGGTCGCTGACCTTCATCATCGTGGCCTTCAGGTGCAGCGAGAACAGCGTGCCGCGCGCCTTGGCGTCGATGATCTCGGCGTCGATGAAATCCGCCAGTTGCCCGGCGTCCAGCACCGCGCAATCCAGCACCTCGCCCGGCAGCACCTTGGTCTTGGGCTTGAGGATGACATCCGAGCCGTCCTTGCCCAGCAGCTCGATCTGCACCTTGCCGTCGTGATCGAAGGTGACCGACTTCTCGCTGGCGTAGAAATCGCCACCGGCCATGTGCGCGACGTGCGACTTCGATGCCGCTTCCCATGCGCCCATGCGGTGCGGATGCTTCTTGGCGTAATTCTTCACCGACAGCGGCGCGCGGCGGTCGGAATTGCCTTCGCGCAGCACCGGGTTCACCGCGCTGCCCTTGACGCGGTCGTAGCGCGCTTTCGCATCGCGCTCGGCATCGGTCTGCGGGTCTTCCGGGTAGTCGGGGATGGCGAAACCTTGCTTCTGCAATTCCGCGATGGCGGCCTTGAGCTGCGGCTCGGACGCGCTGATGTTGGGCAGCTTGATGATGTTGGCTTCCGGCGTCTTGGCCAACTCGCCCAGTTCGGCCAGATCATCATTGACCTTCTTGTCGCCGAGGATTTCCGGGAACTGCGCCAGGATGCGCGCCGCCAGCGAAATGTCGCGCGTCTCCACCGCCACGCCGGCCGCCTTCGCGAAGGCCTGCACCATCGGCAGGAAGGAATGCGTGGCCAACAGCGGCGCTTCGTCGGTCAGGGTGTAGAGGATCCTGGGCGTATCGGTCATGTCGGGCTCGCGTCTGGGCGAGGCGGCACGCGGCCGCTCGCGGGGTGGGAGAGGCCGATTGTCGCCGCTGCGGCGATCCCCGGCAAAGTGCGCCGGCGTATCCCGTCGATATGCCCGGGCGAAAAAAAGGGCGCGACTGGCGTCGCGCCCGGCTCGCCTCGCGGCTGAAGCGGTTACCTGATCTCGAACTCGCGGGTCTGGACCGGTGTGCCGTCCAGGACAACCTCGACCTTGTACTTGCCCGTGGGCCAGCCGCTGCTGGTGGCGGCGTGGAATTCGGTGACGATGTTCTCGCCGGTGATGGCGCGTTCCTCGGTGGCGACCGTCTTGCCTTCGGTGGTGCCGTCCTGGAAGGACCAGCGCACGTTCAGCTTGTTGCCATTGGCGATGCCCGTCGTGCTGACCGAGGCGTAGACCGTGTCGCGGGTCCCGAGGATGGTCGATGGCGTGGCGATGCGATTGTCCGGCCCGACGGCGTTGCCTATTTCGACGCCCTGGACCGCAAGCGGCACCACGGCCGGCGCAGGCGTGGGGGCCGGTTCGGCGGCGGGTGCCGGCGCTTCGGCGGTCGGCGGGACCGGCACTTCATCCTGTTTCTTGCAGCCGGCGGCACCGAGGGTTGCCAGCAGGGCGGTCGCCAAGGCGACCTTGAGAGGGGTACGGCTCATGGAGGACTCCTTGGGGGCGGGCACCGCCTGGCACCCGTGGGATGCGACGCCCGCAGCCTTGCATGCCCACTGTGAAGGAAACATCGTGCCGGGAAAGGCCCGGCGGATGGTCATTGCCGCGGATCGCGGAGCGCAGGTGGTGCCGGCGTGCCCGGCGTGGCGCGCCAGGGATTGATGTCCAGCCCGCCACGGCGCGTGTACCGGGCCTCGACCGAGAGGCGATCGGGCCGACAGCGTGCGGTGACCTCGGCGAAGATGCGCTCGACGCATTGTTCGTGGAACTCGCGATGATCGCGGAAGCTCGCGATGTAGCGCAGCAGTCCCGCCCGGTCGATGCGCGGGCCGCGATAGGCCAGCCGCAGCGTCGCCCAGTCCGGCTGCCCGGTCACCGGGCAATTCGACTTGAGCAGCGCCGAGACCAGCGTCTCCTCGACGACCTGGCCGGCATCGGCGGCCAGCAGGCCCGGGTCCGGGGGGCCATGACGGTTGATCTCGATCTCGAGCCCGTCGATGTCGATGCCGTCCTCGCCGTCGGCCATCGGCGGCAAGCCAAAGGCCATCGCGACGGGCGCCCCGGCCGCGCGCGCGAGGTCGCCCTGGATGCGCGCGCGCAGCGTGTCGGAAGAGTCCAGGCGTTCGCCGTTGAAGGAATTCAGGTAGAGCTTGAGCGATTTGGATTCGACCAGATTCGGCGAATCCGCCGGCACCAGGAAGGTGGCCGTCGCCGCGACCGGCTTGCCGCGCGCATCCAGCCATCCCAGCTCGTAGGCATGCCAGCGGTCATGCCCGTGGAACGGCAGCGCGGTGCTGTCGAGGCCGAGTTCGGCGCGTGCGGCGGCGCGCGGGATCGGGAACAGCAAGCCTGGGTCGTAGCGGTCGGGATAGGCCGCGGCGCGGCCCAGCAGGCTGCCGTCGGGGGTGTTGGGCGGGTGCATCCGGCCATTATCCGCGCTCGCGGACCGGCGCGCGCCTGCATAATCCCCGGATCGACGGGAGATGCGCATGCACGGTGGTGGTCTGGAACTCGCACTGGTCTTCCTGCTGGCCGCGGTGGTCGCGGTGCCGGTGTTCAAGCGATTCGGGCTGGGGGCGGTGCTCGGCTACCTGGCCGCCGGCGTGGTGCTGGGCCCGTATGCGCTGAAGGTGGTCCCCGACCCGGAGCCGGTGCTGACCGCCAGCGAGATCGGCGTGGTGATGATGCTGTTCGTCATCGGCCTGGAGCTGTCCCTGCCGCGCCTGAAGCTGATGCGCAAGCCGATCTTCGGCATCGGCGGCCTGCAGGTTGCGGTGAGCACGGTCGCGCTGGGCGCCGTGGCCTATTTCTTCTACGACTCGCAGTGGCGCGCGGCGATCGTGGTCGGCGCGTCGCTGGCGCTGTCGTCGACCGCGGTGGGCCTGCAGTTGCTGGCCGAACGGCGCGAGCTGAATGCCGACCACGGCCGCCTCGCGTTCGCCATCCTGCTGTTCCAGGACCTGGCGGCGATCCCGCTGTTGGCCGCGATTCCGTTGCTGGGCAGCGTGGGCGCAAGTGCCGGCGAGGGCGGGCAGCTCATGGCCGTGGCCAAGGCGGTCGGCGCGATCGTGCTGCTGGTGGTCGGCGGCCGCTTGCTGCTGCGCGAGCTGTTCAAGCGCATCGCCGGGCTGGAGATGCCGGAAGTGTTCACCGCCACCGCGCTGCTGGTGGTGCTGGGCAGCGCATGGCTGCTGCAGATGGCCGGCCTGAGCGCCGGCCTCGGCGCGTTCATCGCCGGCGTGATCCTGGCCGATTCGGAGTTCCGGCACGAGCTGGAATCGCAGATCCAGCCGTTCGAGGGCCTGCTGCTCGGCCTGTTCTTCATGGCGGTGGGGATGAGCATCGACCTGGGGTTCGTGATCGAGAACCCGCGGGTGATCGTCGCCGGCGTGCTGGCATTGATGGGGGTGAAGTTCGCCATCCTGTTCGCGCTGGGCAAGGGTCCGGGCAAGCTCGACACCCGCGGCGCGCTGTTGCTGGGCGGGGTGCTGGCGCTGGGCGGCGAATTCGCCTTCGTGGTGTTCAGCGAAGCGGACCGCGCCGGGCTGATCGATCGCGAGCGCCGCGACGTGTTGACCGCCGTGGTCGGCATGTCGATGGCGCTGACGCCATTACTGCTGCTTGTGCTCGACCGGTTCGTGAAGCGGCCCAAGCCGGCCAAGTCGGACCGGGCGTTCGACGAGATCCCCGACGACCAGCCGCAGGTGCTGATCGCCGGATTCGGCCGCTTCGGCCAGATCGTGGCGCGGCTGCTGTTCGCCCAGCGAATACGCTTCGTCGCCATCGATGCCGATGTCGAGCAGGTGGATTTCTTCCGCAAGTTCGGCAACCCGATCTATTACGGCGACCCGAGCAAGCCCGACCTGCTGCGCGCGGCCGGCGCCGACCACATCCGGGTGTTCGTGGTCGCCGTGGCCGAGCCGGAGACCAGCCTGCGGATCGTGCGCCTGCTGCGCCGGCGCTATCCCAATGCCCGCGTGCTGGCGCGCGCGCGCGATCGCCGCCATGCGTGGCAACTCATGGATTTCGGCGCCGATCCGATCCGCGAGACCTTCGCCTCGGCGCTGGAAACCGGCCGTGAAGTGCTGAAGGAGCTGGGAATGCCCGGGCCCGCCGCGGACAATTCGGCGGAAATCTTCCGCGAGCACGACGAACGCATGCTGCAGGCCCAGCACCTGATCTACGACGACGAGGACGCGCTGCGCCAGTCCTCGCAGGACTCGCGTCGGGAGCTGGAACAGTTGTTCCAGGCCCAGCTGGGCGAGGGCGAGATCGCCGAGGTGCTGCGCGAAGCCGCGGATCAGCTGCCGGATTCGAGATAATCGAGGCTGGCCTGCAGCATCGCGCGCAGGCCCAGATCCAGCGCGGACTCGTCCAGCCTGAACAGCGGCGAGTGGTTGGAAGGCGCGGTCGCCGGGTCGATGCCGGGCGCGGTCGCGCCGACGAAAAAGAACACCGAAGGCACTTGCCGGGCGTACCAGGAGAAATCCTCGGCGCCCGTGACCAGCGGGACTTCCACCACCTTCTCTGTGCCTGCCGCCGCCTGCAGGCTGGGCAGCACGCGCGCGGTCAGCGCCGGATCGTTGTAGGTGACCGGGTTGCCCGGCGACGGGCCGATCTCGAGCACACCCTTCGCGCCATGCGCGTGCGCCACCGATTCGATCACGTTGCGCATGTCGTCGACGATGCGCGTGCGCTGGCCGTCGTCGAAGGTGCGCAGCGTGCCGAGCATCTTCACTTCGTCCGGGATGATGTTGTGGCGGATGCCGCCATGGATCGAGCCGATCGTGAGCACCGCCGGCAGCGCGGCGATGTCGGTGCGGCGGCTGACCACGCTCTGCAGGTTGTCGATGACCGCGGCGCTGGCCACGATCGGATCGATGCCGCCCCACGGCCGCGAGCCGTGCGTCTGCCGCCCGGTCACCTGCACGCTGAAGAAATCGCTGGCGGCCATCAGCGGCCCCTTGCGATAACCGAGGGTCCCGGCGGGCAGCGTCGACATCACGTGCAACCCGAACATCGCCTCCGGCTTGAAATCCTCGAACAGGCCTTCCTTCAACATCAGCGAGGCGCCGCCCTTCTCGGGCGGCGGGGCGCCTTCCTCGGCGGGCTGGAACACCAGCATCACCTGGCCCGGCAACTCGGCCTTCATCGCCACCAGGGCTTCGGCCACACCCATCAGGATCGCGGTATGCGCGTCGTGGCCGCAGGCATGCATCACGCCGGTCTGCTGGCCATTGAACGCGGTCGTCGCTTTCGATGCGAACGGCACGTCGACCTGCTCGGTCACCGGCAGTGCGTCCATGTCGGCGCGCAGCGCGATCCTCGGCCCCGGCCTGCCGCCTTCGATGATCGCCACCACGCCGTGGTGGGCGATGCCGATGCGTGGTTTCAGGCCCAGCCTGCGCAGGTGCTCGGCCACCTTGGCTGCCGTGCGTTCCTCGCGGTTGGAGAGTTCCGGATGCTGGTGGAAGTCGCGGCGCCAGGCGAGGACATCGGCCTGAAGGCGCTTGGCGGCGGCATCGACCTCGGGGCGGACCTGGGCGGAGACATCCATGCCGGCCAACGACGCGGCCAGTGCGGTGGCAAGCAGGATCGTGCGCATCGAAACACCCCCAGGTTGGATGCGCCGATCCTAAATCAAGTCAGGTGCTCGCGGCCCAGGTATTCGGCGCTCTGCATCTCGATCAGGCGCGAGGCGGTGCGCTCGAAGGCATGCGCGAGGCGCTCGCCGCTGTAGAGCGCGACCGGCGAGTCCGCGGCCGTGCAGACCAGGTTGACGTGGCGGTCGTAGAACTCGTCCACCGCGGTGACGAAGCGACGCGCCGGGTCGTCGTTGCTGCCATCGAAGCGCGGGATGCCGCCCAGCAGCACGGTGTGGAACTCATGCGCGATCTCGATGTAGTCTGCGGCGGCGCGCGGGCCTTCGCACAGCGCATCGAAATCGAACCACGCGAAGCCACGGCAGCGCGCG
Source organism: Lysobacter sp. (assembly GCA_036803045.1). Lineage (GTDB taxonomy): Bacteria > Pseudomonadota > Gammaproteobacteria > Xanthomonadales > Xanthomonadaceae > Solilutibacter. The sequence continues at coordinate 19,873 of DAIRVA010000007.1, forward strand.
CGGGTGCGGATCGGCCGGCCATCGACCGTCAGCTCGCCCGCCTTCGGCGCGACATGGGTCAGTGTCTGCCAGCGTTCGGCCAGCCATGCATCGGCGGCATCGTCGGCCGGCACGCGATAGACCGGCGAGCGGGTGAGTTCACGCAGGCGGTAATCGGTGCTGCTTTCGATCTCCATCACCACGCAGTGTTGTTCGATCAACGCGATCGCCGGCAGGAAGCGCGCGCGCTGCAGGCCATCCTTGTAGAGGTTGGCGGGCACCGTGTTGGAGGTCGTCACCAGCAGCACGCCTTCGGCGAACAGGCGCTCCAGCAGGCGCGCCAGCAACATCGCATCGCCGATGTCGCTGACGAAGAATTCGTCCAGCACCAGCACGCGCATGTCGCGGCGCCATTCCCGCGCGATGGCCGCCATCGGGTCGCGCTCGCCGGCGTGCTGTTTGAGGCGGGCGTGGATCTCGCGCATGAATCGGTGGAAGTGTGTGCGCCGCTTCTCGGGGAAATCCAGGCTGTCGTAGAACAGGTCGACAAGGAAGGTCTTGCCGCGCCCGACGCCACCCCACAGGTACAGGCCTTGGGTGGTCGATGCGGCTTCCTTCCCGCCGAACAATCGGCCGAAAAAACCGGTTGATTCCATCGGCGCCGACAGCGCCGTATGCAGGCGGTCCAGTTCGACCAGCACCGCGCGCTGGGCCGGATCGTCCTGCCATTCGCCGTGCGCGATGCCGGCGTCGTACAACTGCGAAGGGCTGGCGCTCATTCGGCGGGCGGATTCGGCAGCCAGTGGCGTGCGGTGTTCTTGATCGCGCCGCGCAGGTCCACCAGCTTGCCGTGGAAGAAATGCGTGGTGCCCGGCATCTTCACCAGGGTGAGCTCCGGCGGCTGCAGTTTTTCCAGCCAGTTGTAGACGGCGTGTGGATCGACGACCTCGTCTTCCTCACCCTGCACCACCAGCCAAGGCATGCGCGGCGCGGTGTCGTTGAAGTCCCAACGGCCGGCGGGCGGCGCGAGCGAAATCAGCGCGGCGGGTTCCAGTGCAGTGCTCGACTGGATCGAGACATAGGCGCCGAAACTGAAACCGACCAGCCAGAGCAGCGCATCGGGACGTTCTTTCCGCACCCAGGCAACGACCGCGTGCAAGTCATCGCGCTCGCCATTGCCGTCATCGAACTGGCCGCCCGAATCGCCGGTGCCGCGGAAATTGAAGCGCAACGTGGTCACGCCGAGCTCGCGCAGGGCGCGCGCGGCCATCGTCACGACCTTGTTGTTCATCGTGCCGCCTTCGGTGGGCAGCGGGTGGCAGAGGATGGCGATGACCGGCTGCGCGGCGACATCGGCCTCCGGCAATTCGACTTCGGCCTGCAGCGCGCCGGCCGGGCCGGCCAACGCCACGGCGGCGTCCTGGGTGGGGAAGGGGGGATTTTCCATCCGCCCAGTTTATCCGGGCGGGTGGAAAGCCCCGTCATCGCGTCCGCAAGCGCAGGTCGATCACCAGGGGATCGTGGTCCGAGCTGCGGTAGGGCGTGACCGGAGCGTCGGGGCTTTCGGCGACATCGGCTTCGTCGGCGTTGATGTGCCATTCGGCGGCGCCGGCCAGCCGCGCTGCCAGCGTCGGCGTCAGCAGCGCATGGTCGAGTCGCCCGGTCTGGCCGTCGTAAACGTAGGAATAGGGGTGTCCGGCGCCGACCACGGCGAAAGCATCGCGCCAGCCGGCCTCGCGCAGCCAGCGTGGCGGGTCTTCCATCGCATAGGCATTGAAGTCGCCCAGCATCACTGCGGGCACCGCCAGCTTCGCGCCGAGGCGTTGCCGCAGCCAGCCGTCCAGCCGCCGCGCCGAATCCAGGCGGGTGGCGTTCCAGCAGCTCTGGCCGTCGCGTTGGTCGGCATCGGCGTCCCGTGCATCGCGGCAACCCTTGGACTTGAAATGGTTGGCGACCACGGCAAACACCGGCCCTTCGCCGGCCCGGAACGATTGCAGCAAGGGCGGCCGGCTGTGCCCGGCGAACGGCCCGGCGTCGAAGGTGGCGGCGGTGCCGACCGGTGCCACCCGTGAGGCGCGATAGATCAGGCCGACGCGGATCGCGTCGGTGCTGGCGTTGGCCGGCATCGCGATCGCGTGCCAATCGCCGCCGTGCGTGGCGTTCAATGCGTCGACGAACTGCGCTTCCGACGAGAGTGGGCCGGCGCCGTCGTTTTCCAGCTCCATCAGTGCGATCACGTCCGCATCCAGCCCGGCCAGCGCGGCGACCAGCTTGGCGCGTTGGTGCAGATAGGCCGCTTCGGTCTTCGCGCCGCGTTCGGTGGGGAAACCGCCGCCCCGGCCGTCGCCGTTGAACAGGTTCTCCAGGTTCATCGCGGCGATGCGGACGTCCCCGCTGCGCGCAGGCGGTGCCGGACGCGCTGCGGGGTCGATCCGCGGCACCGCCGCAAGTTGCACGCGATAGCGGCCGAAGCCTTCATCGACGATGCCTTCGGCCGCCGCCAGCCGGCTGCCGGTGCGCGGAATGTCGCGGCGCATCGGTCCATCGGCCCGTTCGCGCGCATCGCCATCGTCCAGCCAAAGCAGGCGAGCGCGGTTGTCGCGGGCGAGCGCGTTGGCTGCGGCGCCGGGCAGGGCGACTTCCGTCGGCGTCCACGCCCGTCCGCCGAGCGCGACCTGCCATTCGCCGAAGCGCGCGGCATTCTGCGTGCCGGCCAGCACGGCGTCCGCCGGCAACGCGACCCGCATCGCCTCCAGCGATTCCCATGCGGCCGCATCCGCCGGGACCGCGGCCAACATGCGTGCGGCCGGCATCGGCATGGGTGCCAGGCGATCGGTGCCGGCGACCTCGAGCACGGTCAGGCTCGAGCCCTTGCCGGCATCGCGTTCGGCGACGCGGCCACGCACGCGCAGGTGGTCGCCGATCTTCGCCTGCCCGTCGATGCCGACGAGGAAGATCGCATCGGAGGTGGCCGCATCGCCATCGCCCGCATCCTGCATCGCCCATACGCCGAGGCCAGCCGAGAAATCGGCCGTCAGCACGCCCTCCACGCTCGCCTCCTCTCCCAGCCGCGGGCTGGACGGGCCAACGCCCTGGATCGCGCCGATCGGGGTCGTGGCCGGTTTCGGCGGCGTCAGGCTGGCGCAGGCGGATAGCGCCAGCGCGAGGGTCAGTGCGGCAACAAAACGATGGCGGGACGGCAGTGGCATGGCGGCGGCGCGGTCGGAAAGCGACAGTGTTTCATGTCCGCCCGCCGGCGAGGAGGGGATCGCGGGGCCGGAACGAAGACGCCGCCCGAAGGCGGCGTCGGCAACGGGCCACAGGCCGGTTACTTGCTCTGCTCGACCATCCACTCGACGGTCTTCTGCATCTGCTCGTCGGAGATCGCGGGGTTGCCGCCCTTGGCGGGCATGACCCCGGCGGTGCCGGTGAAGCCTTCGGTCGCCCGCTTGACCAGCTCGTCCATGCCCTGTTGGGCCATGCGCGCGCCGATGCCGGCGGCATCCAGCTTGGGCGCGCCGCCGGCACCCGAGGTGTGACAGGCGGTGCACAGGTTGTCGAAGACGACCTTGCCGTCCAGCGTGCCGCCGTAGGCCGCGGTCGAGGACGCGGCTGCCTGGGCCGCTTCCGCCGCCGCCAACTGCTGGGCAATGCCTTCCTGTCCGGCGTAGACCGCGCCCACCGGGGTGATCCGCGCCTCTTCCTGCGCGCGCGCCTGGGGGGTGACCTCGGGCGGCAGCAACTGGTTGAGGTGATGGGCGAAAAGGATGAGCCCCAGCGTGACCAGCAGGAGAAATGCGATCACGAGGGAGAACTTCTTCAGGAATACCGAGTCGTGCTTGTTCACGTGGACCTGTCCCGCGCGGGCCGGCGTGGCCGCGTTTCAGCCACGCAGTATAAGCGGCGTGGGCACCCGCCCACCATACGCCAGGCCCGGGGCGGGCGGGAACCGGCGGCGGCGCGGTTTCGCATCGGTGCGCCGAGCGGCTAAACTGGCCGCCCTGCCGCTGGCGATGAAGCGCGGCATGGCACGCGCCTGTAGCTCAGCCGGATAGAGTAGTGGCTTCCGAAGCCATTGGTCGGGGGTTCGAATCCCTCCAGGCGCGCCATTCCTGTGGGGAATGGGATAGTTGCAACCGCTGCGGCCTATCGAAGCAAAGGCCCAGCCCGGGCGTTGTGTTTTTCGTGCGCTCGCAGCGCTTGAGCCCGTGGGTTGTGTGATGCCCGGTATGCCGGAATGAGCCGCGCGAACTGACGCCCAGCCAGACAGGAATCGTCGCGCATCAGCATGGCGATGGCGGTGTGGTGACCCCTGTCGATCTGCAGGCGGATCGCATCGGGATATTCGGCGGAATTGGCAATGCCGAAAGCAAAGTCGATCACGCATTTATTCATGCGCGAATCGACACTTTTCAAAAAATGCTTTTCATTCCGTGAATCCGATCAGGTTTCGTGCGCGCCATTCATTTGACAACACGGGATCGACGACATAAGAGGAATGAGGGCTGTGCAGAAGGATCTGCCAACGTTTCGCAAAACGCGCCGTTAGGCAGTGCCTTGGGTGGACAGTCCGAACACGACTTGTCATGGAGGATGGCATGGATGCTTTATCGTTCGGATCTGAATCGGTGATCGCGACTGCCTTTCGCTGTCGCAACGCGTCGTCCGGCAAGGCATTTGTATCGCGGGGTGCATGGGGGCGTTGCCTTCGGGACGGGGTTGGTGGTTTCCCGATCCGGTTGGGCGCCGGCATGCTCGCACTGCTGTGCCTGGCCGTCAGTCCTGTCGCATGGGCGCAAACGCCGCAAAGCTACGGCCCCGACCAGAAATTCCTGGAGCGGGTGAATCCCGCGCGGAAGCTCGGCCCTTTGAAGGTGGACCAGGCCTTTGGCGAGAGCATCAATCTCTACGACGGGAGCGTGGCATTCAATACCGTCGACATCTCGGTGCCGGGTAACGACGATCTTCCGGTCGAATTGCGCCGGAGCTTCACCGTCGACAACAGATGGGGCGGCGGCGGCACCCATCTGGGCGGATTCGGCAATTGGGATTTGGATATTGCCCATCTGTCGGGTGTTTTTCTCGAAGCAGCGGGCCTGTGGTCGACCGGGGGCAACGGCGCGCAGCGCTGCAGCCAGCCAGGACCGCCGCCGTGGGCGGGAACGATGTCCCCGCACGACTACTGGAATGGCTACAACCTTCACATTCCTGGAGGTGGCGATCAAAGCCTGTTGATGGATCCGAGTGCAACGCTGCCGTCGTCGCAGGACGGCATCGCCTATCCATGGATCACCAAACGGTTCTGGAAGCTGTCCTGCAAGAACGCGACGGCCAACGGTTATCCGGGACAGGCGTTCATCGCATTGTCCCCGGACGGCGTCAAATATCATCTGGATTGGGTGGTGACGAAGTCCTATCCGAGCTATCGGGATGCTTACGCCACCTCCCAGGCCACCAGTCCCTCGGTGTATCCCAGGAAGCTCCTGTTTTTCCTGGTCTCACGGATTGAAGACCGGTTCGGAAACTGGGTGAGCTACAGTTACTCGGGCGACAGGCTTGCTTCGATCCAGTCCAGCGACGGCCGCCTGATCACCCTGGGTTACAGCGGCGACAAGGTCGTTTCGGCCACTGCCAATGGCCGGACCTGGGGATATGGCTACACCCAGGATTCTCTGACCCTCGCAAGCCAGCCCGATCAGAGCCGCTGGGCGTATTCGCCCGGTTATCCGGCGATAACGCCGCCCCCGCCCCCGCCGCCGTACGAAGATCCATCGGCGCAATGCCCGGAACCGTTGTCGGAAACGGCGTCGCAGTTCAATTTCACGGTCGTCAATCCGGCGAACAGCCAGGCGGTTTTTTCCTTTGACGTGCTCCGGCACTACAAGAACAACGTACCGAAACTCTGCGAGTCCGTGGGGAACGCCCCGCAGTTCCTGCACATTCCCAATTACTACGACAGCTTCACCCTGATGCAGAAGCAGGTATCGGGGGCGGGACTTCCGGGCATGACGTGGAGCTATACCTACGGCAACGGAGGCCCGATCTACTTTGCCGACCAATGCCAGAACCCCGACCCGCAGTTCTGCGCCCCTTCCAAGACCCATATCGTCCAGGGCCCTGACGGGGTATACGAAAGATACGAATACGGAATCCTGTATTCGATCAACGATGGGCAGCTGCTCAAGCATGAAAGAGGTTCCGGGCCCAGCGTCATCCTCCGCTCCGAGACGCATGGCTATTTCAGGACCCAGGAACACGGCGCCCAGATTTTTCCAGCAGAAGTGGGCACGAATCCCCAGGAATATTCCGACCGGATGGCCACGGCGGAGCTTCGCCCGCAGCTGAGCACGACGACGGAAGAATCGCAGGCCCAGTTCACGTGGAGCATCGCGACCTGCGGCAGCCAGCGTTGTTTCGATGTATTCGCTCGCCCCTTGCAGCGGCTGCAGCAGAGCTCGCTCGGCTACAGCCGGACCCAGGGCAACGAGTATCACGACGATTACGTTCACTGGGTGCTCGGCCAGGACAAGCGCCGCACCATCAACACGACCGAGGTGGCGCGGACCGATTTCAACGCCATGAGCCAGCCGTGGAAGGCCTATCGCTTTGGCAAGTTGCAGCAAACCTTCGCGTACAACGCAGACGGCACGCTCCAAAGCGCGCAGGACGGCCGCAACCACGTCACGAATTTCTCGCAATGGAAAAGGGGTGTTCCGCGGCAGATCCAGTATCCGGACGGCACGACCGAATCGGCGACCGTCGACCACAACGGATGGATCACCGCCATTACCGACGAAAACGGCTACAGCACAGGCTACGGCTACGACAGCGCGGGGCGCCTCTCCGGCATTACCTATCCTGCCAACGATACCGTGGCCTATTTCCCGCGCTCGATCTACACAAGTGCGCTGATCGCATCGGACTGGATGCCGCCCGGCGTGCAGGCCGGGCAGTGGCGCCGGCACGAAAGCGCCGGAAGCTATACCCACATCACCTATTACGACACGTTGTGGCGCCCCTTGCTGGTGCACGAATACGACGCCAACGACGTGCCCAACACGCTGCGCGCCACGCGCTACGAGTACGACCACGAAGGCAGGACCACTTTCCAGTCCTATACCGGGTCCGATCTCGTGCCGGGCACCAGCGGCCTCCATCACCGTTACGATGCCATCGGGCGCAAGACACTGACGGAACAGGATTCCGAACTGGGCGTATTGAGGACCTGGAGCGAATACCTGAGCGGTCTGCGCGTGCGTGAAACCAACCCCCGTTCTTTCGCCAGCGTGCAGAGCTATCTGGCCTACGACCAGCCGGACTATTCGCTGCTTGTCCGCAGCGAGCAGCCCGAGAACAAGGTCGTCGAGATAGCCAGGAATGCGCTGGGCCAGCCGACCGGAATCACCCAGCGCTCCGCCGACAGCAGCGTTAGCGCAACCCGGCGCTACGTCTACGATGGCTATCAGCAGCTGTGCAAGACGATCGAGCCGGAAACCGGATCGACGGTCATGGAATACGATGCCGCCGACAACCCGGTCTGGTCTGCCGCCGGGCTGGCATTGCCGGATGCCGCCAACTGCAACCGCAACGAGGCTTATGCATCGGGCAGGCGCGTGGACCGCAGCTACGACAGCCGCAACCGGCTGGCCACGCTGGCGTTTCCGGACGGGCGCGGCAACCAGACTCTGACCTACTGGCCGGACGGCCTGCCCAGGCAGGTCACGACGCAGAACGACGGCAACGCGGATGGTACGGTCGTCAATCTGTACGGCTACAACAAGCGCAGGCTTCTGACCAGCGAACAGCTGCAACGGCCCTACACCTGGACGTTGGGCTACGGCTACGACGCGCTCGGCAACTTGAGCACGCAGAGCTACCCCAACAACACCGTGGTCTCCTATCAGCCAAACGCGCTGGGGCAGCCAAGCGGTGTCCAGGAAACCGGCGGACAGGTCTATGCCGCCAATGTGCGCTATCACCCGTCCGGCCAGTTGAAGGCCTTCGACTACGGCAACGGCGTGGCGCATGCGACCAGCCTCAACGCCCGCCAACTGGTATCGACGCAGTCCGATGCGGGCGTGACCCGTTGGGAGTTCGGCTACGACGCCAACGGCAACATCGAGCACATCTACGACACGCTCGATCCAGGCTCGAACGCCCGCTCGCGCTGGATGGGCTACGACACGCTGGACCGCCTCACCACGGCGGGCTCGGCTTCCTTCGGCGGCGGCACCTGGAACTACTACAGCTACGATGCGCTGGACAACCTGCGCAGCAGCACGCTGGCGGGGGTCAGGGACTACGCCAGTTACGTCTACGACGCCGGCAACCGCCTGGTCAGGATCGACAACAGCGCAGGCAGCCCGGTAGTCACGCTGGGCTACGACGTGCAGGGCAACCTGTCCAGCCACGGCAGCCGCACATACGGGTTCGACTACGGCAACCGGCTGCGCAACAGTCCGGAGGAGTGGTACCGCTACGACGCTCAGGGGCGCCGGATCACGGCGCAGCGCCACAACGGCCCCGGGGTGGCCAGTATCTATTCGCTGGCCGGTCAGCTGGTGTACGACGAGGACGCCTTGCCCGGCGCACGCCGGAGCGACAGCTATTTCTACCTGGGCGGCCGGCTGATCGCGCAGAAGATGTGGCACTGGGACACCAACCAAACGACGGTTGAGTTCCGGCATGCGGATTACCAGGGTACGCGGATGGCGGACAGCGGCAGTGCGGGTCAGGTGCTGCGCCGCCAGTTCTGGCAGCCATACGGCCAGCCGGTCGACAACCCGGCGTTCGATGGCTTGGGCTATACCGGGCACAAGGTGGATGCGGCCACCGGGCTGATCTACATGCAGCAGCGCTATTACGATCCGCAGATCGGGCGCTTCCTGTCTGTTGATCCTGTCGCGGCCTACTCGAAGAAGGGCATCCTCTTCAATCGCTACTGGTATGCCAACAACAACCCATACAAGTTCACTGATCCGGACGGGTGGGAGAGCGCTTGCTTCTCGACTGGGCTGGGGTGTGGCCTTAGGCCGTACACGGAGGAAGACAACGCGAAGGTCGCTGTAGCAATGGGCGGCCTCATGGGTATTGCAGCACTCGCTATCCCTGACCCAACGGACATTGCCCTTGGCGCTGCAATCGGAAGGTTTGCCTTGGGGTTGCGAGCTGAACGTGGCTTTTCTCACGCTCGGCGTTACATCGAGGCAACATATGAAAACATGCGTAAGACCGGCGGCAGTAGCGGCCAGAGAACAACTGAGTTTGATGGTGGTGGCGGCGCAGAAGGTGCCAAGAAGCTTTTTGACAGGCTAACTGGCGGCAAATCCGAAGCTCGCGATGGTGGGCGGCTTGGCAGTCTGGGTGATGGTGCGCGAGTTCAAACCAGCACTAGAACGCTCAAGGACGGAACGAAGGAAACGTCGGTGCGTATAAGCGTGCAGCGCGAAGGGTCGCGCATCAAAGACAACATAAAGGTTCGCTTCTAGGAGAAGCCAGAATGACCCATATTTTTGGCGGCGATACTTACCTCTTTAAGAAGTACGTTGAAGGCAGAGAGAAGCGGGTCTTTCCGTGGCAGCTTTCAATCGTGGACTGCTACTTTATTTGGAAAGCGTTTGAGTCCAATTCGGCTTCAGTTGGGCCAGTAAAGCTGACCAGATTCTCTGATGATGGACGGCATGTGGAAGATGCGTTGATTCGTGATGCCTATGATTTGTACGACCTGGACAGGGATTCTGATAGTTACGAAGTCGTTGTGGCTCAAGGCGAGTCGGGGGCTAGTTGCTACTGGGACCTACACGAGAGATTCGTTGTCATAACAGGGCCGGAGGGGTTTCTGCGTACCGCCTGTCCGTTCCCGGAGGACATCGAAATGCATCGATATATTGAGGCGATGGTGTCGCTGGAAGAGGGGGCTAATGGCGAAAGGCCTGAGCAGTTCTACGACGCACTAAAGCACGCCTAACAATGGCAAAATGGGGTCAGGTTCACTTCCTGAGCGCCCATAACACACAAGGCCCGCATCTACGGGTCTTGTTGTTGTTGCGATATGGGTTCGCTCAGAACTCGCGCTGGCTCATGCGGTAGTGGTAATCGTGATCCCGCGCCATGCGCTTCGATGCCTGCATGGGGCGAGCGGTGAACGCATCGACGCTGCTGCTGTCCTGTTGTTGCAGCCACGGCAGCCACGCATACGGGTTCGACTACGGCAACCGGCTGCGCAACAGCCCGGAGGAACAGCCCGGAGGAGTGGTACCGCGCGCGTGGTGCCGGCACCGCCGCCAATCACGACATCGGTTCGGGCGCCGGTGCCGGCGTTTCGGGCAGCGGGATGAACTCCTGGTCGTCCAGGTCCGGCAGCTTCATGCGCCCGGCGCGCCAGTCGGCCTTGGCCTGCTCGATGCGCTCCTTGTGCGAGGAGACGAAGTTCCAGTCGATGTAGCGCGGGCCGAGCGATTCGCCGCCCAGCAGCATCAGCATCGATGGCGCGGTCGCCCGCACGATGGCCGGCTTGCCCGGCGCGAACACCAGCATCTGGCCGCTGCCGTAGCGCTGGCCGTCGCATTCCACTTCCCCGGCGGCGACGTACAGCGCCCGTTCGCTGGGGCCGTCCGGCAGCGCCAGGCGCGCGTCGGCCGCCAGTTCGGCATGGGCGTAGAACAGCGGCGAGCGCACCGCGACCGGCGAACGCAGGCCGTAGGCATCGCCGGCGATCAGGCGCAGGCGCAGGCCGGCATCGTCGGCGATCGGCAGCGCGTCGGCATCCCGGTGCTCGAAGCCGGGCGCGATCTCCTCCTCTTCTTCCGGCAGTGCCACCCAGCTCTGGATGCCGTGGATGCTGTCGCCCAGCGCGCGGGCGCGCTCGAAGCGTTCGGAGTGGGTGATGCCGCGGCCGGCGGTCATCCAGTTCACCTCGCCGGCGCGGATCGGCTGCGCGGAGCCGATGCTGTCGCGATGCATGATCTCGCCCTGGAACAAATACGTGACCGTGGCCAGGCCGATGTGCGGATGCGGCCGCACGTCCGTGCTGCGCGGAATGCCCGCCGGCAGGTCCACCGGGCCCATGTGGTCGAAGAACACGAAGGGCCCGACCATGCGGTGGCCCACCATCGGAAGCACGCGGCCGACCTCGAAGCCGCCGAGGTCCTTGCGCCGCTGGGGAATGACGGTGACGAGCATGTCGCGCTCCTGCACGAACCGGGGATGCGCCCAGTCTATCGCCGATGCGTTGCGGCACTTTCCGTGTTCGGCAGGACGATCCGTTCCAGCGGGTCCGGCAGCGGATCGCCGGCGCGCCAGCCTTCGGCCTGCAGGCGGTCGAGCAGCGCGACCACCACGTCGCGGCGTTCGGGCTCATGCACCGGCAGCACCAGCAGGTCGCCCGCGCGCGCCCAGGCCAGCGCCTGGCGCGAGGCCTCGGCCTCGTCCAGGCAGACCGGCAGCGCGTCATCGTCCATGCCGGCATCCAGCAGCGACTGGCGCAGGATCGTCGCGACGTGGCCGGAATCCTTGCCGCGCAGGTAATCGCCGCCGATGTCCTTCAGCCAGACGCGGTCCGGTTGCGCCTGCGCCGCCACCGCCGCCAGCGCGCGGAAATCTTCCTCGAGACGATTGCCGGCGTGGCCCAGCAGCAGCGCGAGGCGACCATTTCCGCGCAGGCCATGGGCGACCTGCAGCAGGCCGCGCAGGCCGTCCGGGTTGTGCGCATAGTCCAGCAGCACCTGCACATCGCCCAGCGTCCAACGCTGCAGGCGGCCGGGATTGTCCGCGTTCGATGCGCCGAACGTCGCCAGCACCGCCGCGATGGTGGCCGGTGCGATGCCCAGCGCCTGCGCCGCCAGCGAGGCCGCAGCGAGATTGGCGATGTTGTAGCGCGCGCTGCCGCCGAGGGTGAGTGGCATCTCCGCGATGGCACCGAGATCGTGTTCGTCGCCGTCGCGCACGAGGATCAAGCGGCCCTCGCGCACGCCGCAGGCACGTGCGCCACGCGCCAGCGCATCGTCCAGGCGCAGCGCAAACCAACCGATGTTGGCCGCGCCGGTCGCTGCCGCGTGTTGCACCAGCAACGCGTCGTCTGCGTTCAGGACCAGCACGCCATCCGCCGCCAGCGCCTTTGCCACCACCAGTTTCACCGCGGCGATATCGTCCAGGGTGTGGATGCCGTATTCGCCGAAATGATCGGCGGCGACATTGGTGACCACCGCGACGCGCGCATCGCTGGCGACCAGACCGCGCCGCAGCAGGCCACCGCGCGCGGTCTCCAGCACCGCCGCCTGCACCCGCGTGTCGCGCAGCACAGTGCGCGCGCCGACCGGGCCGGAATAATCGCCGGCCTCGACCCGCTCGCCGTCGATGAACAGGCCATCGGTGCTGCTGTAGCCGGCGGGCAGGCCGTGCGCGCGCAGCATCGCCGCCAGCAGGCGCACCGTGGTGGTCTTGCCGTTGGAGCCGGTGATCACGGCTTTCGGGATCACGCGCAGCTGCGACCATGGCACCGCGTCAATCTGCGGCAGTGCATCCAGCGGCCAGGTGTGTGCGGCCTCGCCTTCGCCGATGGACAGCGCGTCGTCGTCCGCATGCGCCGGCACGTCATGCGTGTGCGCGGCATCGATCAGCGCCAGCATGGCCGGCTTGGCTTCCGCAGCGGCGAGAATCTGCAACTGCCGCAGGGCCTCGTCGTCATCGAAATGGGCGACGTGCGGGCGCGGGGTATCGCTGTCTTCGTCGACAGGCAACTCGCTGGCGCGCAGGCCGAGCGCGGCATACAGCGCCCACTCGTTGGCCTCGGTGGCGATGTAGAGCTGGTCCAGCGGCGCCGCGAATGCCAGCGATGCGCCGCTGGCGTGTTCGCGCACGCAGACCGCGCCCTGCGGCCAGTCCAGCGCCGCGCGCGCGCGCGAGATGTTGCCGCGCCAGCGCTGCAGGGCATCGGCATCAAACACAAGGCCAGGCGCGGTTTCCAGCGCGGCGCCGGCGGCGTCGAAATACAGGTTGGCGCCGGTCAGCCGGCGCGAGTCCTCGAACGGTTCGCTCACGTTGCGTCCCGTTTCAATCGCTTTCTTCGCGCTCGAAGCGCAAGCCGCGCTCGTCGCGCACCACGCCTTCCATCGCTGCGACCAACTGCTCGTCCAGCGTGGTTTCCAGCGTGGGCACTTCGCTGCGCGTGGCGGCCTTGGGCATGTCGCCGTCCGGCTTGAAGCGGATGATCTGCTTCCAGGTGCGGGTCAGCGCATCGGCGAACACCACCAGCAGGTCGCCGGGCTGGCTGATGCGCAGCGCGGCATCGACTGCTTCCTGTTCGTCGGGGATGGTGCTGATCGCGTCATCGGCGACGCCGGCGGCCAGTAGCGCCTTGGCGATGATGCGCGGTACTTCGTCGCCGTCGCGGCCGCGCAGGCTGTCGTCGCGGCGCACCACGTAATGGTCGAACTTGCCGGCCACCACGCTGGCGATTTCGCGCAGGTCTTCGTCGCGGCGGTCGCCGGGGCCGGCCAGCACCACGATCCGCCGGCTGGCGTCCAGGCGCTGCGCCAGGTCGGCCATCATCCCCACCGCATGCGCGTTGTGGGCGTAGTCCATGATCACCTTGAACGGATGCTCGCCGTACACGTTCATCCGGCCCGGGGCCTGGAAGAAGGTGGTGTCGAAGGTGCGCAGGCCATGGCGGATCGCGTCGAGCTTGATCCCCAGCGAGAACGCCATCGCCGCGGCGAACATCGCGTTCTGCACGTTGTGCAGGGCGCGGCCTTCCAACGTGGCCGGGATCAGGTGGGTCCACATCAGCGGGATGTGGCTGCCCTTGTCGTACAGGGTCACCATGTGGCCGTTGACGCCGGCCTCCAGCGCGCAGGCGCGGCCACCGGCGCGGATATGCTCGCGCACCAGCGCGTGCGACGGGTTCATGGTGACGTAGCAGATCGTCTTCGCGTCGGTGTAGCCGGACATCTTCAGCACGTTGACGTCGTCGGCGTTGAGCACCGCGCAGTCCCTGGCCACTTCGACCACGATGCGCTTGATCTCCGCCAGTTGTTCCAGCGTATCGATGCCCTTGAGGCCCAGGTGGTCGGCGGCGATGTTGATCACCGCGCCGACGTCCACTTCCGGCACGCCCATGCCGGCGCGCAACAGGCCGCCGCGCGCGGTTTCCAGCACCGCCAGGTCGACATGCGGATCGGACAGCACCATGCGCGCCGACACCGGGCCGGTCATGTCGCCTTCCACCGTGCGCTGGCCGTCGATGTAGACGCCGTCGGTGGTGGTCAGGCCCGGCGTGTAGCCGGCCATCTTGGCGATGTGCGCCAGCATGCGCGAGGTGGTGGTCTTGCCGTTGGTGCCGGTGATCGCGGCGATCGGCACCCGCGTCGGCGTGCCCGGCGGGAACAGCATGTCGATGACGGGGCCAGCCGCATCGCGCGGGGTGCCTTCGCTGGGCGCAATGTGCATGCGGAAGCCCGGCGCCGCGTTGACTTCGCAGATGCCGCCGCCGATGGATTTGTAGCTTTCGGCGATATTGGTGCTGAGGAAATCCACGCCGCCCACGTCCAGGCCGATCGCGCGCACCGCGCGTTCGGCCATCGCCCGGTTATCGGGATGGATGACATCGGTGACGTCGGTGGCAGTGCCGCCGGTGGACAGGTTGGCGGTGGAGCGCAGCGGCACCACTTCGCCGGCCTTCGGAATGGAGTCGACGGTGTAGCCCAGCTTCTCCAGCATCAGCTCCGCCTCGCGGTCCAGCTTGAGCTTGGTCAGCACCTTTTCGTGGCCGACGCCGCGACGCGGGTCGCTGTTGACGATGTCCACAAGTGCCGCGACGGTTTGCTTGCCGTCGCCCACCACGTGGCCGGGCGTGCGCTTGGTCGCCGCGATGAGTTCGCCATTGACCACCAGCAGGCGATGGTCGTCGCCGGCGAGATAGGTTTCCACGATCACCGAGCGCGAATGCTCGCGCGCGGCCTCGAACGCGGCGCGCACGTCGGCTTCCTCGCTGATGTTGATGGTGATGCCGCGCCCGTGGTTGCCGTTGTACGGCTTTAGCACCACGGTGCCACCCAGCTTGCGCGCGGCGCGCCAGGCGGCATCGTCCGACTGCACCAGTTCCTGGCGCGGCACCGGCAGGCCCAGCGAGCCCAGGATCTTGTTGGTCTCTTCCTTGTCGCTGGCCAGTTCCACCGAGATATGCGGCGTGCGCCCGGTCACCGTGGCCTGGATGCGCTGCTGGTAGCGGCCGTGCCCCAGCTGCACCAGCGACTGGTCATTGAGGCGCAGCCACGGGATGCCGCGATCCACCGCCGCCTTCACCAGTGAGGCCGTGGACGGCCCCAGCGCGCGCCGCTGCGCATAGCGGATGAAACCGTCGCGCTCGTCTTCCCAGTTCCAGCTGTCGTCGGTGGCGGTGCGCAGCTCGACCGGCAGCAGCGAGTCCAGCAGCTTGAGTGCCAGTTCGCCGGCGGCGATGCCTTCCTCGCGCTGCGCGTATTCGTACACCACCGAATACACGCCGGGGCGGTCGTCGGAAATGCTGCGGGTCTTGCCGAAGGTCACGTCTTCGCCGGCCACGTTCTGCAGCTCGATGGCGACGTGCTCCAGCACGTGGCCCAGCCAGGTGCCCTCGCCCTCGCGCATGCGGCGGATGAAACCGCCGGGCTCGCGATACGAGCAGCCGTGTTCGGCCAGCCCGGGCAGCGCTGCGACCAACGCATCGACGAAGCCGCTGCCCAGCTTCGCGGTGGGCCATTGCTCCAGCGCGCCGAGGTCCAGTTCGAGGCGGATGACCGGGAACTTCGCGTATTGCGACGGACCCACGTAGACATTGCGATTCAGGATCCGCATCGAGCCCTCCGCTCGTTGTAGATGGTGTGGGGCGTCAGTCCTTGCGCAGCAGCAGGCTACCCGGCGACGCCTCGCGGGTATGCAGGTTGAAGGTCGCGCCGGCGGTGAGGATGTGCACCTGCAGGCCGATCACGCAGACCGCCTCGTCGCCGCTGACCTGGTCCATCGAGGTGAACTGCATGCGGCTGGCATCGACCACGGTGATCGCGCCGCTGCCCTCGACTTCCAGGGTGTTGTCCGGGCCGATGAAGGCAGCGGTGTCCTCGTCCAGGCCGATGCCGACCACGAACGGGTTGTAGGCCAGCGCGGCGGTGAGCCGGCCCAGCCGGTCGCGCTGGCGGAAGTGCTGGTCGATGATGAAGCGGTTGGTCAGACCGAAGCCCGGTGCCAGGTGCACGCTGTCGGCGCGCGGCGAACCGCCCTCGCTGCCGAACGCGATCATGTGCTCGGACAGGATGCTGGCACCGGCGCTGGTGCCGCCGACCGGAACGCCGTCGGCATTGCGCTCGCGGATCAGCTTGGCCGCCGGGGTGCCGCCGATGATGGTGGACAGGCGCAGTTGGTTGCCGCCGGTGATGAAGATGCCGCTGGCCTCGCGCAGCGTCCGCATGAATTCGGGGCGTTCCCCGTCCGCGCGCGACTCGAAGTCCAGGGAGCTGACCTTGCCGGCCTCGAGCCGGTCGAACAGGTCCTCGTAGCGATCGCCGGTTTCCGCCAGCCGGCTGGCAGTCGGGATCACCGCGATATGCGCATCGCGGCCGCCGCTCAACTGCACGAAGCGCTTGAGGATCCGGCGCCGGCTTTCCTTGTCTTCGGCACCGCCGATGGGGACGATCCAGCCGCGCTCTTCGCCGTCGGCCACCTTGCTGGGACACATGTAATGCGACGCTCCGCGGAATCAGCGCTCGAAAATACCACGCCGCACCGGCGCGCCATCGCGCACGTGCGGCACCCCGCGCAGCAGCACGTGATGCGCCTTGCCGCCGGCATCCAGCGCCACCAGGTCGGCATCGCCGCCCACCGCGATGCGGCCCTTGCCGGGCAGGCGCAGCAGGTCGGCCACGTTGCTGGTGAAGGCCGGCAGGGCGCGCTCCAGCGGCAGGCCGCGCCCGACCAATTCATTGAGCGTGTCCAGTAGCGCGCCGGAATGGCCGACATCCATGCCGCAGACGCGGCCGTGCTCGTCGAAACAGGGCAGGCAGCCGCCGGCATCGGAACTGATGCTCATCCGCTCGGGCGGCGCGCCGCTGTCCAGGTAGCGGACCAGCGCCTCGGCGGCGGGCCAGGCGTCCTCGCCCTCCGCGACCGGGAACGCAGTGATGTCCACGTGGCAGCCGCGTTTCGCAAGCTCGACCGCTTCCTCGAACAGTGCCTTCCTGCGATTGACGTGGGTGGGCTGGAACACGCGCGCCGGCAGCTCGCTGGTCTCCAGCGCCTGCCGGACCAGCTCCAGCCCGCGCGCGCCATCGCCCAGGTGCAGGTGGACGATGCCGGCCTTGCCGGTCATCAATCCGGCCACGTGCACCTCGGCGCCGATGCGCAGCAGTTCGTCCAGCGTGGGTTGGCTGGAACGGTGGTCGCTGAGCGCCAGTTCGCCCACGCCGATGATGGGCTCGACGAACACGATGTCGCCGCGCACGCTGCCGGTCAGGGTGGTCGGCGGCACGTGGTAACCGCCGCAGTAACCCCAGGCCGACAGCCCCTGCTCGCGCAGGCCGTACACATGCGAGAGCAGTTCGGCGGGGCCACGGGAAATGTCGTCGGTGCCCAGCAGGCCGATCACCGAGGTCACGCCCGCCGAGGTGTAGCGCGACAGCAGCGGCGCCGGCACGCGGCTGGCGTAGCCGGCCTCGCCACCGCCGCCGCTGACATGGACATGGCCGTCGATGAAGCCGGGGATCAGGCGCGCACCTTCGAGATCGATGATTTCGACGCCGAGCGCGTTCGGCAATGCCGGCTCGGCATCGCCCATCCACAGCAGCTTGCCGCCGCCGATCAGGAGGTGGCGCCGGCCCAGCGCCTCGGGGGCATGGACGTCGGCATTGCGCAGCAGGAGCAGGGGTCGAGTCATCGCGCCAGCCTGGGGCTGGCCCGTGGGGGCGTCAAGCGCTGCCCGCCGGCGTGGCCTCAGGTCAGGCCGAAGGCGTAGTACAGCCCGATGATCACGAACACCGCCATCGTCTTGATGAGGGTCACCGCGAAGATGTCCTTGTAGGCCTGCCGATGGGTCAGGCCGGTCACCGCCAGCAGGGTGATCACCGCGCCGTTGTGCGGCAGGGTGTCCATGCCGCCGGAGGCCATCGCGGCGACGCGGTGCAATACCTCCATCGGGATCCCGGCGGCGTTGGCATTGGCGATGAAGGTTTCGGACATCGCCGCCAGCGCGATGCTCATGCCGCCGGAGGCGCTACCGGTGATGCCGGCCAGCGCGGTCACGGTGACCGCTTCATTGACCAGCGGATTCGGGATCGAGCCCAGCGCGTTGGCGACCACTAGGAAGCCGGGCAGGGCGGCGATCACCGCGCCGAAACCGTATTCCGAGGCGGTGTTCATGCCGGCCAGCAGCGCGCCGCCGATCGCCGATTTGCTGCCTTCGGCGAAACTCGCGGCCACCGGCTTCCACGCGAACAGCAGCACGCAGGCGATGCCGGCCAGCAGCGCGCCTTCCACCGCCCAGATCGCCGCGACCTTGGAGACCTCCTGCACCACCGGCGCGGCGCTGCCGATCACCGCAGGATCGAAGCTGTGGGTCTCGCCGTAGAAACCGGGGATCCACGTCGTCAGCAGCTTGTTGACGATGCCGACCACCAGCAGCGGCGCCACCGCGACCAGCGGATGGGCCAGCTTGCCGCCGGAGAAAGGCGCGGGTTCGTTCACCAGGCTGGCGGCATCGCCATAGCCTTCGCCGGCCTTCAGCGCGGCGCGACGGCGCCATTCCAGGTAGAGCAGGCCGACGATCAGGATGAACACGCCGCCCAGCGTGCCCAGCACCGGCGCGGCCCAGGTATTGGTGCCGAAGAACGTGGTGGGGATGATGTTCTGGATCTGCGGCGTGCCCGGCAGCGCGTCCATGGTGAAGGTGAACGCGCCGAGCGCGATCGTGCCCGGGATCAGCCGCTTGGGGATGTCGCCCTGGCGGAACAGCTCGGCGGCGAACGGATACACCGCGAACACCACCACGAACAGCGACACGCCGCCGTAGGTCAGCAGCGCGCAGACGACGACGATCGAGAGCATCGCGCGCTCGGCGCCGAACAGCCGGATCACCGCTTTCACGATCGACTTGGAGAAGCCCGACAGCTCGATCAGCTTGCCGAAGATCGCGCCGAGCAGGAACACCGGGAAATACAGCTTCAGGAACCCGACCATCTTCTCCATGAACAGGCCGGTGAACATCGGCGCGACCAGCGACGGGTCGGTCAGCAGCACCGCGCCGAGCGCGGCGATCGGCGCGAACAGGATCACGCTGTAGCCGCGGTAGGCCACGAACATCAGGAAGCACAGCGCGGCCAGGACGATCAGGAAGGACATGGACGGGGATGCCGGAGAGAGCGGAAAGGGACGGCGGCAGCGCAGGCGCGAACGGCCGCGAACGTCGCGGATGACGGCCGGCAGTGTCGGCAGCCGCCGCCCGCGGGCCCATTGTCCGAAGGTACAAGTGCCGGTTCCGGCCGCGATGCCTAGGCTTGCCGTATTCCGGTCGCCACGTCCGGCGTTCGGCCCTGCTCAGGCTCTCTCCGAGGAAATCGATCCATGCGTCGCACCCCGTCCGCCCTGTCCGTCTCGACCGCGCTCCGCCGCGCGGCCCTGAAGCATTCTTCGCTGAGCCTGGCCGTCGCCCTCGGCCTGTGCGCGCCCGCGGCGTTCGCGCAGGAGGCCGCCGCCGGCCCCGCCGCGGATCGCGACTCGCTCGACACGATCACGGTCACCGCCCGCAAGCGCGAGGAGACCATCCAGGACGTGCCGGTCGCGGTCACCGCGTTCACCGCCGACTCGCTCGACAAGCTCAACGTCGAGGACCTGAGCGACCTCGACGCCCAGGTGCCGAACCTCACCATCTACGCCGCCCGCGGCTCCAGCAGCACGATCACCGCCTACATCCGCGGCGTCGGCCAGTCCGATCCGCTGTGGGGCGTGGACCCCGGCGTCGGCCTGTACCTCGACGACGTCTACATCGCCCGTCCGCAGGGCGCGCTGCTCGACGTGTTCGACGTCGGCCGCGTCGAGGTGCTGCGCGGCCCGCAGGGCACGCTGTACGGCAAGAACACCATCGGCGGCGCGATCAAGTACATCTCCAAGCCGCTGCGCAAGGATTTCAACGGCTTCGGCTCCGTCACGGTGGGCAACTACGGCCAGCGCGACTTCAAGGCGGCCATCGGCGGCGGGCTGGGCAGCGATTACCTGCGCGCGCGGCTCTCGGTCGCGGATCTGCACCGCGACGGCTTCGGCAACAACCTCATCACCGGCGAGGACGTCAGCGACAAGAAGATCCGGGCGATGCGCTTCAACCTGGGCGCGTGGGTGACCGACGATTTCGACCTGCAGTTCGCCTACGACCAGGCCATCGACCGCTCCGGCGTCCGCGCCGCGCGGATGCTGG
Organism: Lysobacter sp.; assembly: GCA_036803045.1. Lineage (GTDB taxonomy): Bacteria > Pseudomonadota > Gammaproteobacteria > Xanthomonadales > Xanthomonadaceae > Solilutibacter. The sequence goes on from DAIRVA010000007.1 coordinate 40,283, forward strand.
CGGCGAACCCGTTCAACTCGATCCCGCTGTATGGCGGAACCGGCGCCAAGCCGCCGCTGGCCAGCCGCTACGACGTGCGCAACGGCATGCCCAACGTCAACGACACCACGATGCGCGGCGCGTCGGTGACCGCCAACCTGCGCTCGGGCGAGGACTGGACCTTCAAGTACGTCGCCGCCAAGCGCGAGTCCGACACCGAGACCAACATCGACTTCGACACCACGCCGGACAAGATCGCCGACGTCAAGGCGTTCTATCGCGACCAGCAGATCACCCACGAGATCCAGGCCACCTACGACGGCGGCGGCCGCGCGCGCGGCGTGATGGGCCTGTACTTCTTCGACGGCGAAGCCGGCGGCCAGGTGCTGAACAACTTCTTCAACCTGTCGTTCGGCGACACCCAGGGCACCGTCTACACCAAGAGCGTGGCGGCCTATGCCGATTGGAGCTTCGATCTCAGCGACCGGCTCAAGCTGAGCGCCGGCGCGCGCTGGACGGACGAGGAAAAACACGCGGTCGTCTTCAACCGCGGCTATGCCAACGCGAGCTTCAGCGTACCGACGGCAGTGGTCGCCAACTTCGACAAGACGATCAACTTCAGCAACCTTTCGCCGAAGATCTCGCTGGACTACCAGGTCACGCCGGACATCCTGCTCTACGGGTTGGCGACGCGCGGCTTCAAGTCCGGCGGCTACAACATCCGCGCGCAGGCGACCGCGGTGCCGCGTTCGGCCGAGCCGTTCCAGGATGAGCAGGTCGACAGCTACGAGATCGGCAGCAAGATGGGCCTGCTCGACCAGAGCCTGTTCCTCAACCTTGCGTACTTCCACAACAAGTACAAGGACATCCAGCTCTCGATCTTCACCGAATACACCACCCCGGCGGGCGCGAAGGCGTTCTTCGGCGACTTCACCAACGCCGGCGCCGGCACGGTGAACGGCCTGGAGGTCGAGTACCAGTGGCTGCCGACCCGCAACTTCGTGGTCTCGGGCAATCTGGCCTGGCTGGACGCGAAGTTTGACACCTACATGTTCAAGGGCGTGAACATCGCCTCGCAGCAGGAGTTCACCAACGCGCCCGATTTCTCCGGGGCGCTGAACCTGGAGTACCGCACCGAGATCGGTGCCGGCGGCAGCCTGTCGGCGCGCGTGGGCTATGCCTACCAGAGCCGCGTGGTCGCCACCACCGAAGTGGTGCGCGATCCGCTGACCGGCGCGACCACCACCCCGATCAGCCAGGACGGCTATGGCCAGATCAATGCCGGCGTGATCTGGAAGCCGACTTCCGCATGGACCGTATCCCTGCAGGGCAGCAATCTGACCGACAAGGAATACCTGACCACCGGCTACGTGATCCCGGCGCTCGGCGTGCGCACCGGTTTTTATGGCCCGCCGCGCCAGTACAGCCTGAGCCTGCGCTACGACTTCTGACCGAAGGGCCGTTGGTGTTGCCTGAAGCCGCCGCCGTTCCCCGTGGCGGCGGCTTCGGGCGTTATCCTCGCCGGATGCGTCCGTTGCCCGGCCACCGCCCGTCATGCTGAGCGTCGCCGGGCTGATCGCCGCCGGCCTGGGCTGGCTGCTGCTGATGTTCGCGGTCGCGCTGTGGGCGGAGCGCAATCCGCGCCTGCTGGCGGCGCATTGGCGGCACGTCTACGCGCTCTCGCTGGCGGTCTACTGCACATCCTGGACGTTCTTCGGCACGGTCACCCAGGCCGCGCGCTACGGCTGGCCGCTGCCGCCGACCTTCGTCGGCACCCTGCTGCTCTACCTGCTGGCCGCCGGGCTGCTGGTGAAGCTGGTGAAGGTGGCGCAAGCCACCAACGCGACTTCGCTGGCCGACCTCGTTGCTTCACGGCTGGGCAAGGACCCGTGGCTGGCGGCGACCGTGACCGGGGTCGCGGCGCTGGGATTGATCCCTTACATCGCGCTGCAGTTGCGTGCGGTTTCCTCCGGCTTCTTGCTGCTGTCCGGTGGCGCGGGCGGCCAGAGCCCGCTTCAGGACAGCACGCTCTACATTGCGTTGGCGATGGCGGCGTTCGCCATCGCCTTCGGTGCGCGCCATGCCAACGCCGCCGAGCACAATCGCGGCCTGGTGCTGGCGCTGGCCTTCGATTCGCTGTTCAAGCTCGGGGCGATGCTCGCGTTGGGCGTGTACGTGCTCTGGGGGATGCGCGAAGCCGTGGCGATGCCGCCACCGGTGCCGACCTCGGGCGAAGGCTTCATGCCGCTGGTGCTGCTGGGCGCGCTGGCGATGTTCACGCTGCCGCACCAGTTCCACGTCGGCGTGGTGGAGTGCCGCGATGCCGGCCACGTGCGGACCGCGCGCTGGCTGTTCCCGCTGTACCTGCTGCTGATCGCATTGCCGCTGTTGCCGCTGGCCCGCGCCGGGCAGGCGCTGCTGGGCGCGCACGTGCCCTCGGACTCCTACGTGCTGGCGCTGCCGCTGTCGCGCGGCGACGAGGGGATGGCGCTGGTGGCCTTCCTCGGCGGCCTGAGCGCGGCGACCGGCATGGTGGTGGTGAGCACGCTCACGCTGGGCCTGATGATCGGCAACCACTGGCTGCTGCCGTGGCTGTCGCGGCGCTGGGGCAAGGCCGGGGACGGCGACCTGCGCGGCAGCGTGCTGCGCCTGCGTCGCGGCGGCATCGTGGTGATCCTGCTGCTGGCCTGGATCTACAGCCGCTATATCGCGGGCAACACTGCGCTGGCCGATGTCGGCGCTCTCTCGTTCTCGGCGTTGGCCACGCTGGCGCCGGCGCTGGCCTTCGCGCTGTGGTGGCCGCGCACCTCGCCGCGCGCGGTGACCGCCGGGGTGGTCGCGGCGTTCGCGACATGGGCCTGGGTGCTGCTGTTGCCGCTGCTGCTGGAGCGGGCGTCTCCGCCGCCGGCATGGCTGGCCGATGGGCCGTTCGGCTGGCGCTGGCTGTCGCCGGACGCGCTGTTCGCGCTGACCGGCTGGAGCCGGCTGGGGCGCGCGGTTGCGGCCAGCCTGGCGATGGGCGTCGCGGTCACGCTGGTCTGGCATGCCTCGCGTCGCCCGGCCGAAAGCCGCGCGCAACGCGGCCTGTCGATGCGGGTGCTGCAGCCGCTGGCGCAGCGCTTCCTGCCGCCGGCGCGGGTGCGCGACCTGCTGCAGGACGTGCCGGCGGATGCCCGGGTTCCCGCCGTGGCCGAGGCGGCGGTGGAGCGCGAGCTGGCGGCGGTGATCGGCACGGCTTCGGCGCGTTTGCTGCTCAACGCGGCACGCGGTCCCGGCGGCAGCGAGCTGGACGCAGTCGCCGACCTGGTCGACGAGACCGCGCAGGACCTGCGCTTCAACCAGCGCCTGCTTGAAGCCGCGCTGGAGAACATGAGCCAGGGCATCAGCGTGGTCGATGCCGACCTGCATCTGGTCGCGTGGAACAAGCGCTACGCCGAGATCTTCGGGTTTCCCAAAGGCATGCTGCGGGTGGGCCTGCCGATCGCCGAAGCCTCGCAGTGGGCCTTGCGCGAAGTGGCCGGCATCGACCGTCCGAAGGACGCCCTGCAGCGCCGGCTCGGCCACATGCGCGCCGGCACCACCCACCTGTCTGAGCGCGTGTTCCCGGACGGCAGCATCATCGAAATCCGCGGCAACCCGATGCCGGGCGGCGGTTTCGTCGCCACCTTCACCGACGTCACCGCCTTCCGCGAGGCGGAGGCCGGCCTCAAGCGCATCAACGAGACGCTCGAGCAGCGCGTGGCCAAGCGCACCGCGCTGCTGGAGAACGCCAAGCGAGAGGCCGAGCGCGCCAACGATGCCAAGAGCCGCTTCCTGGCCGCCATCGGCCACGACCTGCTGCAGCCGCTGCATGCCGCGCACCTGTTCGTCGATGCGCTGCGCCAGCGCAGCGAAGGCGCCGAGGCGCGCCGGCTGACCGCGCAGATCGGCGGCGCGCTCGACTCCACCACCGGGCTGCTCACCGACCTGCTCGACATGTCGCGACTGGAAGCGGGCGGACTGGTCGCGGAACCGCGGCCGTTCGCACTTGCCGACGTGCTTGGCCCGCTGCTTTCCGAAGGCCGTGTGCTGGCCGAGGCGCGCGGCCTGCAGCTCGACCATGTGCCGACCCGCGCCTGGGTGCATTCCGATCCGCAGCTGCTGCGCCGCGTGCTGCAGAACTTCCTCTCCAACGCGTTGCGGCACACCCGCGAAGGCCGCGTGCTGCTCGGCGTGCGCCGCCGCGGCGCCGTGTGGCGGATCGTGGTGCACGACACCGGGCCGGGCATCGCCGAGGACCAGCGCGAAGTGATCTTCGAGGAGTTCCGCCGCGGTGAGCGCGCGCAAGGGCAAGGCCTCGGGTTGGGGCTGGCGATCGCCCGCCGCATCGCGAGCGTGCTCGATGCGCCGATCGGCCTACGCAGCGCGCCCGGCCGCGGCAGTGCATTCCACGTCGAGGTGCCGATGGCGATGCCGTCTGCCGGCATCGCGCGGGCCGCGCCCGGCCTGGCCAGCCTGCGCGTGCTCGCGCTCGACAACGATCCCGCCGCGCTGGCCGCCCTGCGCGCGGTGCTGGAAGGCTGGGGTTGCATCGTGCTGCCCGCCGCCGATGGCGACGCCGCGCTCGCCGCGTTGCGCGCCTTGCAGGCCGATCTCTGGCTGCTCGATTACCACTTGGACGATGGCGATGACGGCATCGCCGTCCATCGCCGCCTGGTCGATGCGTTCGGCGCGCGGCCCACGCTGCTGCTCAGTGCCGACCCGACCGGCGCCGTGCGCCATGCCGCACAGGAAGCGGGGCTGCCGCTGCTGCAGAAGCCGGTGCGTCCGCTGGCGCTGAAATCGATGCTGGACCGCCTGCTGGCGGCGCGCGGTGCCTCGCCGGGCAGCGGAACGGAATCGCGGGACCGGAATCCATAGGCACCGGCTGTTGCGTGAATGCGACATGGAAAGGTAATGGTGAATGGGCGCGGACGGCGCGCATGAATGGAAGCCACGAAATGCCCGCATGGAAAACACGGACATCGACCACGATGCTCATGGGACTGTCCGCGGCACTCGCCTTCGGCCACGCCGATGCCGTGCAGAGGACGGTGACGCAATCCGAACGCGCGATCGTCAACAGCAACACCTTCCTCGACGCGCACCCGGACCTGATGTTCCGCCTGCGCGGCATGGACTTGTGGAAGACCAAGGAGCCGGAAAAGGCGCTTGCCGCATTCCGGCGCGCGGCGCTGTACGCGGACAAGCCCTCGCAGGCGTTCGTTGCCGGCATGTATTGGGAAGGCCTGGGCGTCGAACGCGACCGCGCGCTGGCCTATGCGTGGATGGACCTGGCGGCCGAACGCGGTTATCCGGATTTCATCGCCATGCGCGAGAAGTTCTGGGGCGAATTGGATGAATCCGAGCGCGCCCGCGCGCTGCAGGAAGGGCAGGCGATCTATGCCCGCTACGGCGATGCCGCCGCCAATCCGCGGCTGGAGCGCGAGCTGCGCCGCGAGCGCATGCAGGTGGTCGGTAGCCGCACGGGATTCACCGGCAATGCCAAGATTCATATTCCCTTGCCTAGCGCGGTTGGCGTACCCAGTGATCGGGGGGCTGAAGGGGCCTCCATGGTCATCGACGGCAGCCAGTTCTACGCCGACAAATTCTGGGAACCCAAGCAATACCAGGCCTGGCTGGACGCGCAGTGGAAGGAACCGCGCAGCGGCCACGTCGAGGTCGGGACGCTGAAGGCGGACGAGAAGCCGGCGAAGACCCGCATCGAGAAGCGGAAGGCGAAAAGCGGCGAACCTTGAGACATCGATGGACGCACGCGCGTTCGGTTTCGATATCCACAAGGAAATGGCGGCATGACGATTTCGTTCCGCAGCGTGGTGCCTGTTCAAAGCGCATGCGGCCATGTCGGGATGCGAATCGAAATCGCAAAACCGGAAGCGATCGATATTTTCTGTTGCGTGAATACGCCGGGGGGGGGGGTAAAGCTCAATCTGCGTGGATGTCCCGCGTGAACAGAAGGAACTGAAACGCGCAAAGATCTAATCAAGCTCGCAGCGATGCTGGGATTGCTGGTGGCAAGCACCAGTGCATTTGCTGGCTGGGTCCACATCGATGATGACGGTGTGATGTGGGAATGCTGGTACGTTAACGACCCGGGGCGGGTGTCGGGACGCAGTCCCCTATTTCAGAAGTGCGGTGCATGTTGTTGGATCACATTCTCCCTATTGAGCCCTGAGGCTGAATAGCGTGTGATTTCATGATTCGACCTGCATGTTATGCAACAACGGGATGCAGGCCGAATTCTTGTGCTGAAGGGAGGTCTTGAAGCATGGAGATGAAAAAGGCTTTAGGCGCGGGAATTCTGATTTTTTTTGCATTTGTTGCTGTGGAGGTAAATGCCCAAAAGCAGATTTCGAATAGTGATGGGTCCATCACCCAGCATATGGCCTTCCTCAATGGGCACCCCGATCTGTTTTTCCGGATTCGGGGGTTCGATTTATTGAATTCGAAGTCTCCGGACAAGGCAGCCCGTGCATTTCAGCGAGCCGCGTTGTTTGGCGACAAACCTTCTCAAGCGGTTATGGCTGGCTTGTATTGGGATGGCCGGGGGATCGAGCGCGACCGTGCGCTGGCCTACGCATGGATGGACCTGGCAGCCGAGCGCGGCTATCCGGATTTCATCGCCATGCGCGAGAAGTTCTGGGGCGAATTGGACGAATCCGAGCGCGCCCGCGCGTTGCGGGAAGGGCGGGTGATCTATGCCCGCTACGGTGATGCCGTCGCCAATCCGCGGCTGGAGCGCGAGCTGCGCCGCGAGCGCATGCAGGTGGTGGGAAGTCGCACGGGATTCAGGGGCAATGCGAAGATCATCGTCCCTGTACCGGGAACGGCAGGTACGTCGGATTTGACACCGACGATCACCATCGACGGCAGCCACTTCTACGCCGACAAGTTCTGGGAACCGAAGCAATACCAGGCCTGGCTGGACGCGCAATGGAAGGAACCGCGCAGCGGCCACGTCGAGGTCGGGGCGCTGAAGGCGGACGAGAAGCCGGCGAAGACCCGCATCGCACCGCCGAAGACGAAGAACGATAACCCTTGATGGGGCGTGAACCCTTGATGGGGCGTGCCGGTCAGGCCGGCAATTGCCGCGCCGGATCCCGCAGCTCCAGTCCACGCAACACCACGCCGGCCTGCGTGCGGTTGCGCACGCCCAGCCTTTCGAAGATGGCGGACAGGTGCGCTTTCACCGTGCGTTCCTGCACCTGAAGGCGGTCGGCGATCTGCTTGTTGAGCAGCCCCTCGGCGACCAGCACCAGCACCCGGAACTGCTGCGGCGACAGGCTGGCCAGGCGCGCGGCCAGGACGGCATCCTCCGGTTCCGAGGTGGCACCGGCGACCGCCGCGCGCAGGCTGGTCGGCAGCCATTGCGCGCAATCCAGCACGGTGGCGATGGCCTCGCGCAGTTCGTCCAGGCCGGCGCTCTTGGGCAGGTAGCCTGCGGCGCCATGGTCGAGCGCGCGGCGCACCACACGCGGATCGTCGTTGGCGGAAACCACGATCACCGCCACGCCGGGGTGTTGCGCGCGCAGGGCCGCCAATCCGGCCAGCCCGTGGCTGCCGGGCATGTGCAGGTCCAGCAGCACCAGGTCGGTGTCGGGTTCGGCATCGAGCAGCGCGAGCGCCTCGTCGAGCGATCCGGCCTCGCGCAGCCGGGCCTCGCCCAGCGCATCGTGCGCCGCTTGCCGCAGCGCCGCGCGGAACAGGGGATGGTCGTCGGCGATCAGCAGCGAAGTGGCGGCCATCCCGTCACGTTAACAGTTCGCGCCGCCGCCGCCGTGGTACCAAAGTACGATGCGGTGGCGGAAGTCGGGCCGTATGCTCGGGGCATGGAACGCATCCGTCACGATGCCGCGCGTGCCACCCGATGGCTGGCCCTGTGCGCGGCGCTCACGCTCTCCGCCTGCGCGACATCCGGAGGAATCCCGCCCGTGGCCGCCACCGACATCCGCGTCACCGAACACCGCGCCGGCGACGACCTGCTGACCGCCGGGCTCGGCATCGACGGCTTGCGCGCGATGGTGCCGCCGGCCTTCGCGAACCCGGAGCGGCCGACCGCCGTCGAAGTGCGGCGTCGAGCGGTATGGGCAAGTTGGCGGGGCATCGCCGATCTCGGCCCCTTGGGTGGGTACGGCACGCTGTATGGCAGCCTGGTGCCGGTGCCCGGGCGCGAATACGGCGCGCTGGCCACCTTGCCGGATGCCCGCCAGCCGCATCGGGTGCTGGCGCAAGTGCCCGATGCCTTCGATGCCGGCAAGCGCTGCCTGGTGGTGACCGTCGCCTCCGGCTCGCGCGGGGTGTATGGCGCACAGGCGGTCGGTGCCGCGTGGGGCCTGCCGCGCGGCTGCGCGGTGGTGCATACCGACAAGGGCGCCGGCAGCGATTACTTCGACCTCGATGCGGGCGCAGGCATCGGCCTTGATGGCCGCGTGGCCGCAGCCGGCGAACGATCCGCGTTTACGCCCGCCGATCCGACCGGTCGTGGCATCGCCTTCAAGCACGCGCACTCGCAGGACAATCCGGAAGCGGACTGGGGCCGCCACGCAAGGCAGGCCGCCGAGTTCGGCCTGCAGGCGCTGTCGATGGCGCATCCGGAAGCCGCGCCTTTCACCTTCGGCAACACGCGCGTCATCGCGGTCGGCATTTCCAACGGCGGCGGTGCGGTGTTGCGCGCGGCCGAGCTGGAAGGCGACTGGCTGGACGGCGTCGTCGCCGGGGAGCCGAACGTCTGGGTCGAAGGCCACGGGGGGCGCCCGCTGTACGACTACGCCACCGAAGCCGCGCTGTTGATGCCGTGCGCGTTGCCGGCGCTCGGGTTGCCGGCGTTGCCGCAGGCCGAAGCTTCGTGCGCGGCGCTGGCGGCGATGGGCCGGATCGAAGGCGCGGACACCGCCGCGCGGCAGGCCTCTGCCTTGGCGCGGCTGCGCGCCAACGGCTGGAGTGACGCCTCGCTGCACGCGGGCGCGATCAGCGCCACCTTCGATCTCTGGCGTTCGGTGGCCGTCACCTATGCGTCGGCCTATGCCCGCGCGCCGCACGATGCGCATCCCTGCGGTTACGGGTTCGCCGCGCTGGGGACGGACGGACGCGCGCGTGCCGCGACGGCGGCCGAGCGCGCGGCGTGGTGGTCCGATGCCGGCGGCATTCCGCCCGGCTCCGGCGTCCACATCGTCGATCCCGATCCCGCTTCGTCCATGCCCGGATTGCGCTGCCTGCGTGCGCTGTGGGAAGGCGATTCGGATGCGTCCCGGCGCGTCCGCGAAGGCATCGCGCAGACGCGGGCCGGCCTGCCGCGCGCGGGTCTGCCGGTGATCGTCGTGCACGGCGAGGACGATGGGCTGGTGCCGATGGCTTTCAGCAGCCAGCCCTATGTCGCCGCCGCGCGAGCCGCCGGGCGTGGCGACGTGCGTTATTGGCAGGTGCCCAACGCCCAGCATTTCGATGCGTTCCTGGCCTTGCCGCAATACGGGGCGCGCTATCTGCCGCTGCTGCCTTACGTGTACGCCGCGCTGGATGGGCTGGAAGCCTATCTGGACGGACGCGCGGCGCTGCCTAGTGACCGTCGTTTCGAGACCGTGCCGCGGGCGGCAGACCAGCCGCTGGATGCCCGCCACCTGGCGCTGCCGCCGGAATGACCGCCTAGCCTGGCGCGGAGAGGGCGGCGACGATCCCGGCGACCAGGTCCTGCGGCTGCGCGCTGGCCGCCATTCGCACCTGCACGAAGCCGGCGTCTCGGGCTTGGCCGGCCAGCCGTTCGCTGGCTGCGATACAAGTGGAGGCCCGCAACGCCGCAAGCCGCGCGGGCGCCAGTCCGTCCAACACGCGGGCGAAGGCCTCCCCGCTGCTGAGCGCGATGAATGTCGGGGCGCGCGAGGCCAGTGCGGCATCCAGCCTAGCCAGCGCATCGGCGCGGAAGGGCATCGGTACGCGCGCATAGACGTCGGCGCGGACGACTTCGATGCCGCGTGCGCGCAATGCCTGCGCGATCGCGCCGCGGCCGCCAGGTGCGGTGACGATGCCGACGCGATCGCCCGCAGCCAGGCCGGTGATGGACGGCAGGTCGAGCACGCCTTCGCTGTCCATCCGCGCAGGCGCGACCGCGTCGGATCCCGTGCGCTGCAGGCCTCGACGGGTGCCCGCGCCGACGGCCGCCAGCTGCTGTCCGGCTCGTGGCGAGAGCGGCCGCAGAGCCGATGCCGCGGCGACGGCCGCCGGGCTGGTGAACACCACGGTCGGGCAACGCAACGCTGCCTCCAGCGCCTGCCGGGTCGCCTCGTCGCTGCGAGCCTCGATCCGCCAGGGCGAGAGCGCCAGCACGCGGCCACCGTGGCGGGCCGCGGCGCGGCGCAGGCCGGCATGATCGCCGCGCGGGCGCATCGAAACGAGGTGGAAGGTCGGATCGGGCATTCCCGCATTCAACCGTCGCCGGCCCGGAATTGAAAGAGGCGGGCCGGTACGATGCGTTTTTCCGCCACCGGAACCGATGCCATGACCGAGCTTGCCGCCCTGCTGGAACGCCATCTCGACGCGATCCCGATGGTGCGGGCGATGCAGGTGCGGGTGGGCGACATCGGTGCGGCGACGGTGCGCCTGCACGCACCGCTCGGGCCCAACCTCAACGACAAGGGATGCGCTTTCGGCGGCTCGCTGGTGGCGCTGATGACGCTGGCGGGGTGGTCGCTGGTCGAGGCCCGCCTGCAGTCCGCAGGGCATGCGGCCGACGTCTTCGTCGCCGACAGCCAGGTCGATTACCTCGCCCCGCTCTGGGACGACCTGGCCGCCGATGCGACGGCGGCGGACGGCGAGGACTGGGACGAATTCCTGGGCGTTTTCGCCGCACGCGGACGTGCGCGGATCGCGATCGCGGCATCGGTGCCGCTGCCCGCCGGCGGCATGGCCGCGCGCATGCGTGCACGCTACGTCGCCATCGCCAGGCGCTAGCATGGGGCTTTAGTCGCCAGGAGACGCCCATGCGCGCGACCCGATTCGCCATCCTGATGGTCGCCTGTTGGCTGGTGGCGGCATGCGCCAGCAGCGGGGGCAGCCAGCGCGACGCGCTCGAAAAAGCGCAATACGCCTGGTCCGCCGCGATCCGATGGGGCGACCTGGACGGGGCTTGGGCGTTGCTTGACCCGGCCTGGCGCGATGCGCACCCGCTCGGCGAGATCGAACGCACCCGTTACCAGCAGCTGCAGGTGACGCGCTATCGTCCCCTGAGCAGCGAGGCCACCCCCGACGGCGGCTCACGGCGACTGGTGGAGATCGGGGTGGTGAACCGCAACACCATGGCCGAGCGCACACTGCGTTACGACGAGCACTGGCGTTACGACCCCGCGGGAAAGGCGTGGTACGTGGCGTCCGGTCTGCCCGATTTCTGGTCGGGCCAATGAGGCCGCGGCGGGGGACTGTGTCAGAATCCCGCCCTCGACCCCCGATGCGCGCACCGTGAACCTGCAAGAATTGCTGGCCTTCCTTGGCCGCCACCCGTTGCTTTCCCTGGCCCTGGCGGGGCTGACCCTGGCCCTGCTCTACATCGAAGTGGCGCGGCTCTTCCAGCGCTTCCGCACGATCAAGCCGGCCGAGTTGACCGCGCTCGCCAACCGCGAGGGCGCGCTGGTGGTGGACATCCGCCCGCAAGCGGATTTCCAGCAAGGCCACGTTTCCGGTTCGCGCAACGTGCAGATGAGCCAGTTCGACCCCGAGAACAAGCAGTTGGCGCCCGCCAGGTCGCTGCCGGTGGTGCTGGTCTGCAAGACTGGCATGACCGCGACCGGCGCGGCGAAACGGCTGGTCAAGGCCGGCTTCGAGAAGGTCTACGTGCTCGATGGCGGCATCGAGGCCTGGCGCCAGGCCGGGTTGCCGCTGGTCAAGGGCCGTTGAGGCGGGCCGCGCCGGGCCCTTGCGCCATCGTGCGATAATCCCCAATTCGATTTTGTCGAACCCCTTTCATCCACGGAGTCATCCCATGTCCGAAGACGTCGCCAACGGCGCCGCCCCCGCCGACCAGAACGAAATGGCGGGCACCGCCAGCTTCACGGTCGAGAAGATCTACACCCGCGATGTGTCCTTCGAGTCGCCGAACGCCCCCGCGATGTTCAACGAACAGGGCCAGCCGGACCTGTCGATGAACCTCAACCAGCGCGTCACCCAGCTCAACGAAGGCGCCTTCGAAGTGGTGCTGGGCGTGACCCTGACCTGCACCCTGGAAGGCAAGACCGCCTACCTGGCCGAAGTGCAGCAGGCGGGCGTGTTCGGGCTGCAGGGTTTCGATCCGGCCGGCCTCGACGGCATGCTGGGCGCGCACTGCCCGGCCATCCTGTATCCGTACGCCCGCGCGGCGATCAGCGAACTGGTCGTCAACGGCGGCTTCCCCCCGTTCCAGCTGCAGCCGATCAACTTCGACGCACTCTACGCCGAAGGCCTGCGCCAGCGCGCGCAGCAGCAGGAAGGCCTGCAGGCCGAAACCGAAACCGCCGGCAACGCCTGATACCGGGCGCGACCGAGCGATGGAAAGGGGCAGGGGACCCGTCGCCGTACTTGGCGCGGGTTCTTGGGGGACCGCGCTCGCCGCGCTGCTCGCGCGACAGGGCCATGCGGTAGCACTCTGGGGGCGTGACGCCGACGTGGTGGCCGATATCCAGGCGCGCCACGAAAATCCGCGCTACCTGCCCGGCATCGCATTGCCCGGGGCATTGCGCGCCACTACCGACCTGGCCGCAGCGCTTGAAGGCGCGGGCTGGGTGCTGGTGGCGGTGCCCTCGCACGCCTTTGCCGAAACCCTTCAAAAGCTGGCGCCGTTGAGGCCGCCGGGTGCCGATGTGGCGTGGGCGACCAAGGGCTTCGAACCCGGTTCGGGCCGATTCCTGCACGAAGTCGCTGCAGATATCCTCGGCGACGGTGTTTCGCTGGCGGTCGTCACCGGCCCCTCCTTCGCCAAGGAAGTGGCGCTCGGATTGCCGACCGCCCTGACCGTGCATTCGGACGATCCGTATTTCGCCCAGCGGGTCGCCGAGGCGATGCACGGCCCCGCGTTCCGTGCCTATACCGGCGATGACATGGTCGGCGCCGAGTTGGGCGGCGCGATGAAGAACGTGTTGGCGGTCGCGACCGGCGTGGCCGATGGCATGCAGCTCGGATTGAACGCACGCGCCGGCCTGATCACCCGCGGACTCAACGAAATGCTGCGGCTGGCCGCGGCGATCGGCGCCAAGCCCGAGACCCTGATGGGTCTGGCCGGGCTAGGCGACCTGGTCCTCACCACCACCGGCGACCTGTCGCGCAATCGCCGGCTGGGCCTGGCGCTGGGGCGTGGCCAGTCCATCGAGGAGGCCGTGCGCGAGATCGGGCAGGTCGTCGAATCGATCCAGACCGCCGACGAAGTCATGCGCCAGGGCGAACGGCACGGCGTGGAGTTGCCGATCTCGGCGGCGGTGCGGCAGGTGCTGCATGGCGAGATCACCCCGGCCGAAGGCGTGAAGCAACTGCTGGCCCGCGAACAGAAAGCGGAATATCCGAAAACCCTGTTCTCCTGACGCCGCCACGTACCGGTGACCGACCCAGCGCGCGTTCTTCCGCTGCGGATCCGGAGTGTGCGACTCCAAGACCGATGGGCAGCGGCGCAGCCAGCCGATTCACGAGGCGTCGTGGCCATCGCGCAAGAAAAAGCCCGGCATCCTGCCGGGCTTTTTCCGCTTGGAGAGGATTGACGCGTTTACCAGGTGATGCGCGGGCCGACGCTCCACACGGTATCGCCATCGGCGAACTTGACGTCGCCGGCCACGCCCCAGTTGGCATTGAACTTGACCTGGGCGCCGAGGCGGCCATAGGCACCTTCGTTGCCGGTGAAGCCGTTCTGCTTGCCGTACTTTTCGTAGCCGGCCATCGCATAGCCCTCGAAACGCGGGGCCAGCGCGCTGCGCACGCCCGCTTCGACGCTGTAGCCGTCGAGGTCGAGGCCGTCGGCGAGCTTGACCGGGCCGGCGTAGAAGTCGTCCGACTTCAGCTTCTGGTAGGCGACGCGGCCGACGAAATCGGTATTGCGGGCGAGCGCGCGGTTGTAGCCGGCACCGATCTTCCACTCTTCCATGCCGACGTTGCTGTTCTTCACGTCCAGCTGCTGGGTGCCTGCGAACAGGTGCCAGTTCGGGGCGACGGCGATCGAGCCGTCCAGGCCCCAGCCTTCGGCCTTGGCGTTGTTGTCGCCATCGGCCTTCACGTAGCCGGCCTGGGCATGGTTGTAGCTGAGGCCGTCCGCTGCCTGGGCGGCAAGGGGAAGGGCGGCGATCAGGGCAATGGCGAGCAAGGACTTCTTCATGGGGGAACCTCTGTTGTTGTTGTATTCGACGGCCGACGGATGCAAGCCGATCGACCGTGCGCCCAGTATCGACAGCCCCCCTAAATCGCCCCTTAATTTTGTACTAACTGGTACATTAATGTTCCTGCCCGGTTCAGTCGAATGCTTTTCCATGTGTCTGTGAACGATGAATAGGTTTAGTCTGGCGAGACGCGGGAGGGAGAGCATCCGCGCCATCCGCCGAAGCACGTGAGTTGACGAAATGAGAATGATCGTTCATTCTCTCCCGCCTCATCATCCCTGCAAGCCGTGCGTGCGCCGCAATGGCTTGTGCCAATCGAGTCCCCTTTTCATGGCCAGAATCCCGTTCCCGAAGCCGGTGGCGCTTGCCGCCTTGATCATCTCAAGCCTGTTGCTCGCCGCTTGCGGCAAGGGCGACGAAGCCGGCGGCGCGCCGCCGACGCAGGAGGTGACGGTGGTCACGATGAAGCCCGAAACCGTGGTGCTGACGCGCGAGCTCAGCGGCCGCGCGCAGGCTTCGCAGCAGGCGGAGGTCCGGCCGCAGGTCACCGGCATCGTCGAGCGCCTGTTGTTCACCGAGGGCGGCAGCGTGCGCGCCGGCCAGCCGCTCTACCAGCTGGACCAGACCGCTTATCGCGCCGATGCCAGCAGCGCGCAGGCTGCCTTGGCGCGCGCCGACGCCACGCTGGCGACCGCGCGCCTGACCGCGAAACGTTCTGCGGAACTGGTCAAGATCGACGCGGTCAGCCGCCAGGACAACGACAACGCGCAGGCGGCGTTGCGCCAGTCGGAGGCCGACCTGCGCTCGGCGCAGGCGAGAGTGCAGGCTGCCAACGTCCCGCTCGGCTTCGCCCGCGTGACCGCGCCGATCAGCGGCCGCATCGGCCGCTCCAGCGTGACCCGTGGCGCGCTGGTGACCGCCAGCCAGGGCACGCCGCTGGCCATCATCCAGCGCATGGATCCGATGTACGTCGAGATCAGCCAGTCCAGCACCGAGCTGCTGCAGCTGCGTCGCGAGATCGATGCCGGCACGATGCAGGGTACCGATGCGGTGCCGGTCGACATCACGCTTGAAGACGGCAGCGCCTATCCGCAGCAGGGCCGCCTGAGCTTCGCCGAGGCGATGGTCGATCCGACGACCGGCGCGGTCGCGCTGAGAGTTGTCGTGCCCAACCCCGAGCAGCTGCTGCTGCCGGGCATGTTCGTGCGCGCCAAGGTTGCCAATGGCGAGCGCCGCAACGCGATCCTGGTGCCGCAGCAGGGCATCACCCGCGACCCGCGCGGCCAGGCCACCGCGATGGTGGTGAATGCCGAGGGCAAGGTCGAGTCGCGCCCGGTCAAGGTCAGCCGCAGCATCGGCGACAAGTGGCTGGTCGATGACGGCCTCAAGGCCGGCGACAAGGTGATCGTCGAGGGGCTGCAGAAGATCGCCCCCGGCGCGCCGGTGAAGGCGGTGGAACGCGGCAGCGAGCCGAAGCCGGCCGCCGCCAAGCCCGCCGCTGCGCCTGCCGCCGGCAAGTAAGGGAGGGCGGCCATGTCACGTTTCTTCATTGATCGTCCGATCTTCGCGTGGGTGATCGCCATCCTGCTGATGCTGGCAGGCGCGCTGTCGATCACCCAGTTGCCGATCGAACGCTATCCCACCGTGGCGCCGCCGGCGATCTCGGTCGGCACCGTGTATCCCGGTGCCTCCGCCAAGGTGGTCGAGGACTCGGTCACCCAGATCATCGAGCAGCAGATGACCGGCCTGGACGGCCTGATCTACATGTCGTCCAACAGCTCCGGCAACGGCATGGCCTCGATCACCCTGACCTTCGAGACCGGCACCGACCCGGACGTGGCGCAGGTGCAGGTGCAGAACAAGCTGCAATCGGCGATGCCGCTGCTGCCGCAGGAAGTGCAGCGCCAGGGCGTGCGCGTCAACAAGGGTTCGAGCGGCTTCCTGCAGGTGCTGGCGTTCGTCTCCGAAGACGGCAGCATGGATCGCAACGACATCTCCGACTACGTCAGCGCCAATATCGTCGAGCCGTTGAGCCGCGTGCCCGGCGTGGGTTCGGTGCGGGTGTTCGGCGCCCAGTACGCGATGCGCATCTGGCTGGATCCCAACAAGCTGGACACCTATGGCCTGGCGGTCAGCGACATCACCGGCGCGTTGCAGGCGCAGAACGCGCAGGTCGCGCTGGGCCAGCTCGGCGGCGCGCCCGCCGTGCCCGGCCAGCAGTTGAACGCCACCATCAGCGCGCAGGACCGCCTGCAGACGCCGGAACAGTTCCGCGCCATCGTGCTGCGCGCGAACCCGGACGGCTCCCGGTTGACCCTCGGCGACGTGGCGCGGGTGGAGATCGGCCCGCAGAGCTACGAGACGGTGAGCCGCTACAACCGCAAGCCGGCCTCCGGCGTGGCGGTCTCGCTGGCCACCGGCGCCAACGCGCTGGACACCGCCGACGCGGTGGCCGCGCTGATGGACAAGCTCAAGCCCAACTTCCCCGCCGGGCTGGAGGTGAAGATCCCGTTCGACACCACGCCGTTCGTGCGCGTCTCCATCGAAAGCGTGCTGCACACCCTGGTGGAAGCGGTGGTGCTGGTGTTCCTGGTGATGTTCCTGTTCCTGCAGAACGTCCGCGCCACCCTGATCCCCACCATCGCGGTGCCGGTGGTGCTGCTGGGCACGGTGGCGATGCTGGGGGTGATGGGCTTCTCCATCAACATGCTGACCATGTTCGCGATGGTGCTGGCGATCGGCCTGCTGGTCGACGACGCCATCGTGGTGGTGGAGAACGTCGAGCGGGTGATGGCCGAAGAAGGCCTGCCGCCGAAGGAAGCCACCAGAAAGTCGATGGACCAGATCTCCGGCGCGCTGGTCGGCATCGGCGTGGTGCTGGCGGCGGTGTTCGTGCCGATGGGCTTCATGGGCGGTGCCACCGGCATCATCTACAAGCAGTTCACCGGCACGATCGTGATCGCGATGGCGCTGTCGGTGCTGGTCGCCCTGGTGCTGACCCCGGCGCTGTGCGCGACCATGCTCAAGCCGATGAAGAAGGGCGAGGCGCATGCCCACATGGGCGGCCCGATCGGCAAGTTCTTCGACTGGTTCAACCGCAAGTTCGATGCCGGCAGCCAGCGCTACCAGCGCGGCGTGGGCGGCATCCTCAACCGCCCCAAGCGCTTCATGCTGATCTATGTGGCGCTGACCGTGGTGATGGGCCTGCTGTTCGTGCGCCTGCCCAGTTCGTTCCTGCCGGACGAAGACCAGGGCGTGCTGATGTCGATGGTGCAGGCGCCGGTCGGCGCCACCCAGGAGCGCACCCTGCAATCGATCTACAAGCTGGAGGACTACTTCCTGGAGAACGAGACCGACAACATCGAATCGGTGTTCTCGGTGCAGGGCTTCAGCTTCGCCGGCTCCGGGCAGAACGCGGGCATGGCCTTCGTCAAGCTGAAGGATTGGGAAGAGCGCACCACGCCGGAATCTCAGGTCAGCGCGATGGTGGGCCGCGCGATGGGCGCACTGTCGCAGATCAAGGATGCCTTCATCTACGCCTTCTCCCCGCCGGCAATGCCGGAGCTGGGCATCTCCGCCGGCTTCACCTTCTTCCTGCAGGACAACACCGGCCAGGGCCATGAGGCCCTGCTGGCCGCGCGCAACCAGCTGCTGGGCGCGGCGGCCAAGAGCCCGTTGCTCACCAACGTGCGCCCGAACGGCCAGGAAGACACCCCGCAGCTGAGGGTGGTGGTCGATCCGATCAAGGCGCAGACCCTGGGCGTGCCGATCTCGGCGATCAACAACACCCTGGCCGTGGCCTGGGGCGGCGCCTACGTCGACGACTTCATCGACCGTGGCCGCGTCAAACGCGTCTACATGCAGGCCGATGCGCCCTACCGGATGACGCCGGAGGATTTCCAGC
>DAIRVA010000008.1:0-52710 GCA_036803045.1 Lysobacter sp.
GTGGACGGCACGGCCAGGACGCCGCTGTGGATGGCCGAGCGCCTGCGTCGCAGCGGCATCCGCCCGGTGAGCTTTTTGGTCGATGTCACCCAGTACGTGATGCTGGAATTGGGCCAGCCGATGCATGCGTTTGACCGCGATTTGTTGCAGGGCCCGGTCGGCGTGCGGCGCGCGCGCAAGGGCGAGGCGTTGAAATTGCTTGACGGTCGCGACGTGACGGTGGACGAAGAATTTTTGTTGATCACCGACGCCGACCGCCCGGTTGCGCTGGCCGGCGTGATGGGCGGCTTCGACAGCCGCGTGACCGAAGCGACGAAGAACGTCTTCCTCGAGGCTGCACATTTCGCTCCGGCGGCGATCATCGGCCGCAGCCGCAAGCTGGGCCTGCACACCGATGCCGCGCATCGTTTCGAGCGGGGCGTGGACCCGGAGCTGCCGCGCCTGGCCATCGAGCGCGCGACCAAGCTGATCCTCGACATCGCCGGCGGCAAGCCCGGCCCGGTGGTGGAAGCGGTGAACGAGGCCGATCTGCCCAAGGCATCGACCATCCACCTGCGCCGCGCCCGCGTCGCGCGCGTGCTGGGCATGGCGGTGGAGGATGCGGAGATCGTGCGCATCCTGACCGCGCTGGGCCTGACGATGGATGCCGTGGCCGATGGCTGGCAGGTCACCGCGCCGCCGCGTCGCTTCGACATCGCCATCGAGGAAGACCTGATCGAGGAGATCGCCCGCATCCACGGCTACGACCGCATCCCGGTCGTGCTGCCGTCGGGCTCTGCACGCGTGGTGGCATCCGATGCCAACGTGGTGCCCGCCGACGACCTGCGCCGGCAGATGGCCGCTCGCGACTGGCAGGAGGCGATCAACTACGCCTTCGTCGATGCCGCATGGCTCGCCAAGTGGCAGCTGCAGGGTGGGGTGGCGCTGGCCAATCCGCTCAGCGTGGAACTGGGCGTAATGCGGCCGATGCTGCTGCCGGGCCTGACCGCCGCAATGGCCCGCAACGTCGCGCGCCAGCAGTCGCGCGTGCGCCTGTTCGAGGTCGGGCGCGTGTTCGCCGCGCCCGCGCAGGCGGGTGACGCACCGGTGGAGACGCCGCGCATCGCGGCCATCGCCTGTGGCAGCGCTCGCGCCGAGCAGTGGGGCGAGCCGGACCGTGCCGTCGATTTCCACGACGCCAAGGGCGCGGTTGAATCATTCGCGGCGATGGCCGGCGCGAGGCTGGAATTCCGCCGTTCGAGCGAACCCTTCGGCCACCCGGGCCGTTCCGCTGACGTATATCGCCTGAATCAGGCGGGGGACGGCGAGCGCATCGGCTGGGTCGGCGAGCTGCATCCGGGCTTGCGCACGGCGCTGGACCTGGACGTGCCGGCGGTCGGCTTCGAGCTGGATTTGGCTGCGATCAGCCGCCGGGCACCAGCGCGGATCGAGGCGACATCCAGATATCCCTCGGTCAGGCGCGACCTGTCCCTGCTGGTGCCCGAGGCGGTCGATTGGCAGGCGTTGGCCGATACCGTCCGCTCGGCCGGCGGCCCGGCCTTGCGCGAAGTGCGCCTGTTCGACCGGTATGTCGGGAAGGGGATCGAAGCAGGTTTCAAAAGCCTCACTATGGGCTTGATTTTGCAGAAAGAATCCCGCACGCTCACGGAGCACGAAGTGGAGGAGGCCGTGGCCCATGTGACGGCCGCGCTGGATCGGCTCCACGGCGTGCGGATCAGGGGATAGGCGATGTCTTTGACCAAGGCCGAAATGGCCGAACGGCTTTTCGACGAAGTCGGCTTGAACAAGCGCGAGGCGAAGGAATTCGTCGACGCCTTCTTCGATGCCCTGCGCGAAGGGCTGGAAGACGGCCGCCAGGTCAAATTGTCCGGTTTCGGAAATTTCGATCTCCGCCGCAAGAACCAACGTCCCGGCCGCAATCCCAAGACCGGCGAGGAAATCCCGATCACCGCGCGCACCGTGGTGACCTTCCGTCCCGGTCAGAAACTCAAGGAGCGAGTCGAAGCCTATGCTGGACCCAGGTAGCAACAAGGAACTGCCGCCGATCCCGGCCAAGCGCTACTTCACCATCGGTGAGGTGAGCGAACTGTGCGACGTCAAGCCGCATGTCCTGCGCTACTGGGAGACCGAGTTCCCCAGCCTGTCGCCGGTCAAGCGCCGCGGCAACCGCCGTTACTATCAGCGCCACGACGTGCTGATGGTGCGCCAGATCCGTGGCCTGCTGTACGAACAGGGTTACACCATCGGCGGCGCGCGCCTGCGGCTGGAAGGCGAGAGCGGCAAGCAGGAATCTGCACTGTCTTCGCAGATCATCAAGCAGGTGCGGCTGGAGTTGGAAGAAGTCCTGCAGCTGCTGCGCCGCTGAACGGCCCGCTTCGTCTATAATTCGCGCCTCTCGGGGTATAGCGCAGCCTGGTAGCGCACTTGTCTGGGGGACAAGTGGTCGTCGGTTCGAATCCGGCTACCCCGACCAAACAATCGACGGCAGCACGGATCCGGATCCGCGCTGCCGTTCGTTTTCATGGACAAGCCGCAGCCGCCGTTTCCCCACGGGCCGGGCCCGCGGATCCGGTAGCCAGCCTCAAGGGCCATGGTTGGCGTAGGCGCTCGTGCCGCCATCCAGCCCGATCAGTTCGACCGTATAGGGCTGGATGCGGCCGTCAGGGCTCTCCATGCCCGGCGAGCCGATCGGCATGCCGGGCACGGTCAGGCCCCGGGCCCTGGGCTTTTCGGCAAGCAGGCGCTTGATGTCCTGTGCGGGCACATGTCCCTCCACCACGTAGCCGGCCACTTCGGCCGTATGGCAGGAACCTTTCGCAGGCGGCACGCCGAGCTCTTTGCGGATCGGTTCCAGATCGTCGCGTTCGTCGACCTGCACGGTAAACCCGGCTTGCTGCAGGTGTTCGATCCAGGCGCCGCAGCAACCGCAACTCGCGCTCTTGTGCACGAGCACCGTGGGCAGGGGCCCGGCCGAAGTCTGCATGGACGGCTCAAGGGCAACGGTGCCGGAAGCGGTGGCGGACGCGTCGGCGGGCGCCGCCGCCGTTGCCGTTATGGCCGCGGGGACCGGCCCGGTGCCTGCACTGCAGCCGGCGGAAGCGGTGATGGCAGCGGCCAGCAGGGTGGTGCCGGACAGGATGCTGATGGGTTTCATGTGGGCTCCTCTTTAGATTGTTCGATGATGGTGAGCGACGGGCCGGAAGTTGCCGTGGGCGGACGCGCAAGGGTCTGGTGGGAAGCGGCATCCCCGTTCTCCTCAGAACCAGATCCGCAGGCCGGCGACCAGTTGGGTGTCGCTGGCGTGGCCGCCGCTGGCGCGGCGATAGTCCGCGCTGCGGCCGAAGGCACGCTCGTGCTCGATGCCGATGTAGGGCGCGAACCGGCGCGTGACCTCGTATCGCAGGCGCGCGCCGGCGGCGAGCGTGGACAGGCCCGAGCCGATACCGAGCACGGCATCGTCCTTTCCGTGAGCCTCGGCCTCGGCGCGCCACTGCAGGATCAGGCGATTGGTCAGCAGGGTGTCGTACTCGGCCTCGGCGCGCAGCGCGGTGCGTCCGCCCTGCCCGAGATAGGCGGTCGCGGAGACCTCGAACTTGTACGGCGCGAGTCCCTGGATGCCGACGCCGACCCAAGTCCTGCCCGGGCCTTCGCCGAAATCGTGGCGGACGCCGGCGACCACGTCCCACCAGGCGCGGATGCCGCGCCCGTACAGGGCTTCGACGCTGGCGCGCTCCAGTTTTCCGTCGGCCGCGTGGCCCTCGGTGCGCCACCAGAATTTCCCGATGTCGCCGCCGGCCCAGCCGGAAGCCTCCCAGCCGAGCGCCGTTCCGAGATCGGCATCGGATACCTCCAGGCGGTCGATCAGTGAATAGTTCTGGAGGCTGGTGCCATGCATGTGATGCGCGTGGACCGGTGGAAATGCGGCCGAGCGATCCGCATCGCTGGGGTCGGGGATCGGTTCATGCGGTCGGGCACCGGCGGGCAGGTCGTTGCCGCCGACATCGGCTGACGCGCGGCCATGATCCATTTGCGAATGGTCCATGTCCTGCGTCTTCTCTTGCGGCACTTCGGGGGCCGGCTTGGTGCCTGTCGTGGTGCCGCGATGCACGGCATGGTCCGCGTGCTGGGCCAGCAGCGGCGGGGCGGTCAACAGGCAAGCCAGTGCGAGGCAGAGCGGTGTCCTGGCGTTCATGCGCGCTCCTCCACCCGCACTTCGCGGAACATGCCCGATTCCATGTGGAAGAACAGATGGCAGTGGTAGGCCCAGCGCCCCAGCGCGTCGGCGCGAACCCGGTAGCTGCGCCGGGTGCCGGGCGGCATGTCGATGGTGTGCTTGCGCAGGTGGAAACCGCCGCCTTCATCCTCCAGGTCGCTCCACATGCCGTGCAGGTGGATCGGATGACTCATCATCGTGTCGTTGACCAGCACGATGCGCACGCGCTCGCCGTAGTTGAGCCGCAGCGGTTCGGCCTGGGCGAACTTGATGCCGTCGAACGACCAGGCGAACTTCTCCATGTGCCCGGTCAGGTGCAGCTCGATGGTGCGTCCCGGCTCGCGTCCGTCCGGATCGTCGAATGCGCTCCTCAGGTCGGCATAGGTGGCCACCTTGCGGCCGTTGTCGCGCAGCCCGATCCCGGGGTCGGCCAGACGTGGCTCGGGGGCCATCGTCTGCATGTCGACCAGCGGGTTTGCGGTTTCGCTGGCGGGGTGCGCCTGCATGGCTGCGCTGCCGTGGTCCATGCCCTGCATGCCGTGGCCCATGTTCGCGCCGCAGCCGCCTTCCATGCCCTTCATCCCGCCCATGCCGCCATGGCCCATGTCGGCCATGGTGAGCAGCGGGCGCGGGTCGAGGTCGGGCACCGGCGCGCGCAGGCCCTCGCGCACCGCCAGGGTGGCCGATACCCAGCCGGTCCGGGCGTTGTCCTGGGCGAAGATGGTGTAGGCGTCCTGGCCGTCGGGCTGGACGATCACGTCGAAGGTTTCCGCTGCGGCAAGCCGCAGTTCCTCGACCGTGAGCGGATGGACGTACTGGCCATCGACGGCGACCACGGTCATCTTCAGGCCCGGGATGCGGACGTCGAAATAGGTCATCGCCGAGCCGTTGATCAGGCGCAGGCGCACCTTCTCTCCGGGCTTGAAGATGCCCGTCCAGTTGCCCAGCGAGGTCGTGCCGTTGAGCAGGTAGGTGTAGGTGTGCGCGTTGACGTCGGACAGGTCGGTGGGCGTCATCCGCATCCGTCCCCACGCCTTGCGGTCCCCGACGGTGGCGGCCATTCCCATGCGTCCGGCGTCGCGGAAGAAATCGCCGACCGTGCGCTGGTAGTAGTTGTCGTGGCTCGACATCTTCTTGAGGCGCGCGAACAGCCTGGCCGGATCCATGTCGGTCCAGTCCGAGAGGAAGACGACGTAATCGCGGTCGTAGGCGAACGGCTCGGGTTCGATCGGATCGATCACCAGCGGTCCGTACATGCCGCCCTGTTCCTGGAAACCGGAATGGCTGTGGTACCAGTAGGTGCCAGCCTGCCCGACCTGGAAACGATAGAGATAGCTTTCGCCCGGGCGGATGCCGTCGAAGCTCATGCCGGGCACGCCGTCCATGTTGGCCGGCAGGAGGATGCCGTGCCAGTGGACCGAGGTGTCGGGCCCGTGGATCGAGCCCGCCGGAAGATCGTTACGGACGCGCAAAACGACGGTGCTGCCCTCCTTCCAGCGGAGCAGCGGTGCCGGCAGGCTTCCGTTGATGGTGACCGCAGGACGGATCTTGCCGGTGAAGTTGACCAGCGTTTCCCCGACGCTGAGGTCGAACTCGGTGCCGGACAGTACTTCCGGCTGGCCCGGGGAGCGCAGCGCCCAGCCGGGTCTGGGCCAGAAGCCGATGGCGGAGACGGCACCGGCTGCAGCGATCCCCTGAATGAAGCGGCGACGCGTGGGCGAAGCAACGCCGCCGGCTTCGCCGTAACGAATGGAAGACATGGAAAACTCCCGATGGACAGGACGGCCTGGAATGGCCTCGGACCCATGCCGGATGCATGGGCGCGACGAAGGGCGCCGGACGGCGCCGACGGTCGTCAAGCGATGGGAGGTCGGATGTTCTCGCCGGGCGGTGGCGATGGATGCCAGGTCCTCGACATGGCCTGGCCGCCATCGTGGCCGGAGTTTCCAGTCAGGCCGGCGAATGCAGGCACCAGTGCCTGCGCATGATGCATGCACAGGCACTGGCAACTACCCTGCTGCTTGCAGCAGTCGCCGCTGCAGTCGCCATCATGGCGATCCGGGGCCCCGTGTGCGATCGACTCGCCGCCGTGGCCATGGCCGGTATCCGCGTCGTGCAGGTGCCGGGCCGCGGAAGTATCGCCGTGGCGGTCGCCCGTCATGGCTTGGTGGAAAGTGGTCGCTGCCTGCGATGCACCCACGTGCATGGCGACGGACGCCGCTGCGCTGCCGATGCCGTTCAGCACCAGCGAGAGGATCAGTACCCAATGGCACAGTCGTCCGAGCATGCGGCGACTTTAACATCGCGCCGCCGCGCCGTCCGGAGCGGATGGACGCCCGGCCATGCCGCAGTCAGGCCAGGGCTGCTTCCAGGTCGGCCCAGAGGTCGCCCGCATCCTCGACGCCGACCGACAGACGCAGCAGTCCCGGGGTGATGCCGTGCTTGCTCAGCGCGGCCGGATCCACCACGCGATGGGTCAGGCCCGCCGGATGCTGGATCAGCGTGTCGACCGAGCCGAGGCTGACCGCAGGCGTCATCAGCTTCACCTTGCGCATGACGCTCGCGGCGGCCTCGTAACCGCCGGCCAGGTCGATGGCGATCAGCGAGCCGGGGCCGCGCATCTGGGTTTCGAGCAGGTGCGCGTTCTTGACCGTGCCGAGTGCGGGGTAATGCGCCGTCTTGACCGCCGGGTGCGAGGCCAGCCGCTCGGCGAGGTACATCGCATTCGACTGCGCGCGCTCCACCCGCAGCTGCAGGGTCGCGAGCCCGCGATGGATCAGGTAGGCGGCCAACGGATGGAGTAGCGCGCCCGTGGCCACACGGATGTTGCGCAGGGCCTTGGCCTCCTTTTCGGGGCAGCAGACCACGCCGGCGATCACGTCGCCGTAGCCGCCGAGGAACTTGGTGGCGCTGTGCAGCACGTAGGTGGCACCGAGCGCGGCCGGAAGCTGCAGCACCGGGGTGGCGAAGGTGGAATCGACCAGCACCGGCACGTCGCCGGCGGCCGCGACGACCGCGCGGATGTCGACCAGGTCGAGCGTCGGGTTGGCTGGCGTCTCGATGATCACCAGGCTGGTATCGGCGCGGCGCTTCGCCGCGATCTCGCCGGCCTCGACGAACTCGGCCTCCATGCCGAGCAGCCCACTGGCGAGCAGATGGTCGGAAGTGCCGTACAGCGGGCGCACCACCAGCACGTGCTTGCCTTGCTGGCTGCGGGCCAGCAGGACGGCGGTCAGGGCGGCCATGCCCGAGCCGTAGGCGATGCAGGCTTCGGTGCCTTCGAGTTCGGCCAGCGCGCGTTCGGTGCGGGCGACGGTTGGGTTGTGCAGGCGGGCGTAGATCGGGTTCGCGGCATCGGCCGCGCCCTGTACCAGGTCGTCGAAGCTGCGGGTGCCCATCGCCAGGTCATTCACCGGGTAGGTGGTGGACAGGTCGAGCGGCGGGGCGTGCACGCAGAGCTCGGCGAAGTCTTCGCGGCCGGCATGCACGGCGCGGGTGGCGAATTGCTGAGACTGCGGCATTGCAGCATTCCTTTCGGTGAAGATGCGTCATCCTAATCAATCATTCGGTCATATAGTTCTGGTCCGAAGATAATTTCGTTTGCGAGGGGTTTCGCCCATGCTCGACCGAATCGACACCGCCCTGTTGGGCCTGCTGCGGAAGAATGCGCGCCTGCCGAACAAGGCGTTGGCCGAAAAGGCCGGCATTGCGCCGTCGACTGCCCTTGAGCGGGTACGCCGCATGCAGGAATCGCGCGTGATCCTGGGCTACCACGCGGAAATCGCGCCGCAGGCGCTGGGCATCGGCCTGCAGGCGATGGTCGCGGTACGCCTGGCCCGCCATTCGCGCGCGCTGGTGGACAGCTTCCATGCCTACCTGTCGGCGCGGCCGGAGGTGATCGCCTTCTACCACCTGGCCGGTGCCGACGATTTCCTGGTGCACGTGGGCGCGAAGGACAGCGACCATTTGCGCGAGTTGACCCTGTCGACGTTCACCGAGCGTCCCGAGGTCGCGCACATCGAGACCCATCTCATCTTCGATTACCGTCGCGGCAGCGCATTGCCGCCGGCATGAGCGAGGCCTTCAGCCGCAGGATGGCATCATGCCGGTCCGTTCCGAAGTGAGGTGGCAGGTGATCCGGATCGTGCGATTGGCGACGATGGCCCTGATTTTTTCCCTGCTGGCGGCTTGCGCCCAGGCACCGGTGAAAGCGCCGCCTCCCGTGCTCCCGCCACCCCCATCCATCCAGCCGCCGGCGCCAACGCCCGCTTCCTCATCCGTGCCGACCGCAGAGGAACTCTCGCAATTCCGCGCCTGCATGGTCGGGCTTCGCGCACCGGCCGTGGCTGCCGGCGTCGACGACGATGCCTTCACTCGACACGCCTTGCCGATCATCCCGGACATGGGCGTGCTGCCACTCCTCGACCGGCAGCCCGAATTCACCACGCCGCTGTGGGATTACCTGGCGATGCTGGTGGACAGCCGCCGCATCGAGCAGGGCAAGGCGCGGATGGCCGAGCATGCCGCCTTGCTGTCGCAGGTCGCGGCGCGCACGGGCGTGGATGCCACGATGGTCGTCGCCGTGTGGGGCGTGGAAAGCGATTACGGGCAGAACTTCGGCCGACGCCCGCTGCTGCAATCGCTGGGTACACTGGCCTGCTTCGGGCGACGACAGTCGTTCTTCCGCAGCGAGTTCTACGAGGCGCTGCAGATCCTCCAGCGCGGCGACGTGCGGCCGGAAGACATGAAGGGCTCGTGGGCGGGAGCCTTCGGCCACACGCAATTCATGCCGTCCACCTACAACCGCATCGCGGTGGATTTCGATGGTGACGGGCGGCGCGACCTGGTCGGCAGCATCCCCGATGCGCTCGGCTCGACCGCCAATTACCTGGTGAAATCGGGCTGGCGCAGCGGTGAGCCATGGGGTTACGAAGTCATCTTGCCGGAGGGCTTCGATAGCGCACTGGCGGGACGCACCCAGCGCCGCGCGCTGTCGGAATGGCAGGCGATGGGTGTTGCGCGTGTGGATGGCGGCAGCATCGATCTGCCGGCCAATACCCGCGCCGCGGTGCTGGTGCCCACCGGCATCAACGGCCCGGCCTTCCTGGTGTTCAAGAATTACGACGCGATCTACAGCTACAACGCGGCGGAAAGTTACGCGTTGGCGATCTCGCTGCTATCGAACGCGCTGCGCGGACAGCCCGGCCTGCGCACGCCATGGCCGACCGACGACGCCGGCCTGGGCCGCGACGAGCGCGTCGAATTGCAAGGCCTGCTTGCCGCGCGCGGGCATGACATCGGCGCGATTGACGGTGTGCTGGGCAGCGCCAGCCGCGATGCGATCCGCAAGGAGCAGGCGCGTCTGGGCTTGACGCCCGATGGCCGCGCCGGGCAGAAGTTGCTGAAGCTGCTGCGCGAAGGACGTTGACCGACCGCGCGTCGCACGTGGCGAGACCCGGCTGCGGCATCATGCACGCATGATCGATGTCGCCACGCACGCCCAGTCGCTGCCCCGCACCGAGGCCACGCGCGACACCACCGGGCTGGTGATTTACCGCGCCTCGCGGCTGGAGGCGCTGCTCGATCCTTTCCGCGACCTGCTGGCCGCCACCTGGCCCGACAACCCACTGATGCCGCAGACCGTCATTGCCGCCCATCCGGGCATCAAGCAATGGCTGTCAGGCGCGCTGGCGCGGCGCATGGGGCCGGGCGGCATCGTTGCCAACCTGGACGTGGTGCTGTCCAGCACCTGGATCGATCGCCTCGCACAGGCGCGGCTGGGCGAACAGGCCATCGCACTGCCGCGCTACCAGCGTGGGCAGCTGCGCTGGAACCTCTACGAATGGCTGGGCGATGCGGCTTCGGTGCCGGGCTTGGGCGATGCGCGCATCGAACGTTTCCTGCATCCGGAGGGCACGGACGAGGCCGAGCGCGGTCGCCGTCGGTTCCAGTTGGCCGACCGTCTGGCCAAGCTGTATTCGCAATACCTGGTGTATCGCCCCGACTGGCTGGCGGCGTGGCAGCGCGGGCAATTCCGTTTCGCCACCGGCAGCCGGGGTGATGCCGCGCTGGCCGCGACCGAGGCGCAGTTGCTCGGCCCGCTCTGGCGGCATGCGGCGCTAGCGCTGGGCCCGCATCGTGCTGAGGTGATGACCACGCTCATCGACGCGCTGCGTGGTGACGCGGGCGAGCGTCCACCGCTCCACGTGTTCGGCGTCAGCCACCTGGCCCCGCGCGAGCTGGACGCCCTGCATGTCTATGCCGAACGCGCGCTGGTGGCGATGTACCTGCCCGATCCCTGCCGCGATTACTGGGGCGTGCTCGATGACGGCCCGGCCGAGGCCTGGCGCGCGGCGGAAACCCGCGCGATCGAGGCGGCGGGCGAGGGCGACTGGTGGCGGCCGCAACGTCACGAATTGCTCTCGCGCTGGGGGCGGCTGGGCCAGCATTTCTTCTCCGCCATCGCCGCGCTGGACGTGCGCGAAGACATCCGCCACTGGCGCGACACGGATAACGCGCCCGCATCCAACCGGCTGGAACGACTGCAGGCCAGCATCCGCGGGCTGGATGAGGGCCTGCTGGTGCCCGCTGCCGGCATCGAGGATGAACTGCGCGATGCCTCGCTGCGCGTGCATGCCTGCCACACCCCGTTGCGCGAGCTGGAAGTGTTGCGCGACGCAATGCTGGATGCGCGCGCGGCCGGCATCGAGCCAGGCGAGATGTTGGTGATGTCACCGGACATCACTCGTTACCTGCCGCTGATTCCAGCCGTGTTCGGCGAGGCCGGCGATCCGCGCGGCCCCTTGCCCTATCGCTTGGCCGACGTGCCGACGGCGCGCGCGCATCCGCTGTTCACTGCGTTCTCGCGCCTGCTGGCGTTGCCGGCTTCGCGCATCACCGCGCCGGAAGTGCTGGATCTCGTCTCGATGCCGGAGGTGGCGCGTCGGCTCGGACTGGACGACGAAGGGCTGGCCGCACTCGAATCGCTGCTGGCGGAAAGTCGCATCGCCTGGTCGCTGGATGCCGCGCACCGCGCCGGTTTCGGCGTCCCGGGCGTGGAGGCACACGGTTTCGCCTGGGGCGTGGACCGGATGTTGGCCGGCTACCTGATGAACGACGCCAGCGGGGAGGCGATGCAGGCCGCGTCCCTGCCCGACGGTACCGAACTGCTGCCTCTCGCACGGGTGGAGAATGCGCATGCCACCGCTGTCGGTGCGCTGGATGCCTTGCTCCAGCAGGTGCAGCGGTTGCAGGACCTGTCCAGCCGGACCTTGCGCGCCAGTGAATGGCGGCAGGCCTTCGAGGCACTGACCGAGGCGCTGTTCCGCGTCGATCCGCAGGATCGCGCCGCGCGCGAGGCTTCGGAAACCCTCAAGCGGCTGGTTGGCAGCCTGCAAGCCGAAACCGAGGCTGCGGGCGTCGATCCCGAGCTGCACTGGTCGGTCGCCAGTGCGCGCCTGCAGGCGGCGCTCGATGCCGTGCCGCAGCGCCAGGCCTTCCTGCTCGGTGGTGCCACGTTCTGCGGCATGGTGCCGCAGCGCGCGATCCCGTTCCGCTTCATCGCCGTGCTTGGGCTGGACGATGGCGAGTTCCCGCGCATCGAGTACGACGGTGGCCTCGACCTGATGGCCCGCCTGCGCCGCGTGGGCGACCGCGAGCAGCGCATCGATGACCGCTACCTGTTCCTTGAAACGGTGATGTCGGCGCGCGAACGCCTGCATCTGGGCTACATCGGCGAGGGCGTGCGCGATGGCCAGCCGCGCAACCCGGCCGCGCCGCTGGCCGAGCTGATGGCGATGCTCGAGCGCGCCGATGCCGCCGCCGATGCGCGTGATGGTGTTGCCGATGCCCCAAGCCGGGTAAAGGCCGCGCCCTGGCGGCTGCGGCATCCGCTGCAACCTTTCGATGCCCGTTACTTCGATGGCCGCGATCCGCGCCTGCATACCTACGACCAGCGGCAGGCGGCGTTGCACAAGCCTGTCGCAGAGTCAGCGCAAACGAAGCCGGGCACGGCCGAAGGCGCGGGCATCGCGATCACCGCGAAACCGTGGCCCGACACCCTCCCGCTCGCCGACCTGCGCGGCTATTACCGCGATCCAGCCCGCCACCTGCTGCAACGCCGCGCCGGCATCCGGCTGGATGCGCTGGCGGAGGATCGCCTCGGCGCCGATGAACCGCTGGATGACCGGCTGGGCGCTTACGACAGCCCCGCGCGCCGGTTGTTCCTCGAGGACGTGCTGCCCAACTGGCCGGAGGGCGAATGGCAGCCTTCCCGGGCGCCGGACTGGTTGCGGCTGGGCGGGCGCCTGCCCAGCGGCGCGATCGGCGACAGGGCATGGCAACACCAGCGCGACATCGTGAACGTGCTGGTGGATGCGGCAAGGCGGGCAGGTTTCGATGACGAGGTGGCCGCGCAGGCCACGCAGGCGGACATCGGCCTGCCGCTCGACATCGACGGCCACGCATTGCATCTGCAGGGCCGCGTCGGGCCGCTGTTCCCGCGCACCGAAGGTGGCGTGCAACTGCTCGCGTTCGCCATCGGCCAAGGCGGCCTGAAGAAATCGAAGACGCTCGGCCTGCGTCACCGCTTGCCGGTGTTCATCGACTGGCTGGCGCTGCGCCTGTTCACGCCGCCTGACACGCCGGTGCGGCTGGCGCTGCTGACTGACGATGCGAAATCGAGCGATGCTTGGGCGCAGCAATTGAATGACTGGGACGCCGCGCTGCAGGCCGGAGAAGCCGACATCGCCGACGCGCGTCATCGCCTGCGCGCGCTGCTGCAGGCCTGGCACGACGCCGAGGCGCATCCGCTGCGCTGGTTCCCGGCCGCCGCCGATGCGGCGCTCGCTGCCGCCGATGTGGACGATGCGACTTTGGAGGACATCGCACGCAAGGTGCAGGCGGCGTGGCTCGAGGGCTTCAACGCGACCGGCGAGCGAGAGCGCAGCGATGGCCACGCCGCGCTGCTGGCGCAGGGCGAGGATTTCGATGCCGACTCCCCGGCGCTGCCGGCCTTGCTGGCCTTCGCCCGTCAGTTGCAGGACTGGCTCTGGCTCGTGCCTGATGGAGCGCGCGGCGCATGAACACGACGACAGCCCGCGTCGAAGTCGCCGACTGGCGGTCCTTGCCGCTGACGCCCGGCGGCCGCGGCGTGATCGAGGCCAGCGCCGGCACCGGCAAGACCTGGACCATCGCGGCGCTCTACTTGCGCCTGCTGCTGGAAGCGGGCCACACCCCGCGCCAGATCGTCGTCGCCACCTTCACCGATGCCGCCGCCAGCGAGCTGCGGGAGCGTTTGCGCGCACGCCTGCTGTCGGCCGAGGCGATGGCGCGCGACGCCGACGCGCCCCTGCCCGCGAACGATGCGGTCGCGGCGTGGCTGGACGCGCGCTGGCAGGGCGATGCCCGCTTGCGCAGCGACGACCTCAACCGCCTGCGGTTGGCGATGGCGGAGCTTGATGTCGCGCCGGTCGGCACGTTGCATGGCCTGTGCGCGCGCATCCTGCGCGAGCAGCCCTTTGCCGCCGGCAGCGGTTTCGAGCCGGGCGAGCTGGTCGATGGCAGCGCGTTGATGGGCGAACTCGACGCCGATCTCAGGCGCCTGCTGGGGCAGGGCGACCAGGCGACGCTGGATGCATGGATGCCGCGCGAGCTGCAGCCTTGGCTGGCCGCGGAAAAGATCGACGCGCATGCGCTGGCCTCGCTGCTCAAGCCCGGCACCGACATCCGCGTGATCCATGCGCCGGCGTTGCCGCCCGATGCCGCCGACATCCTGCGCGAAGGCGCGCGCGAGGGAATGTTCGGGGCCAAGAGCAAGATCGCGCGGATCTGGCGCAACGTGGCCGAACACATCGAATCCGACGGCGTGGTCGCGCTCGACAAGGATGCACTGGATGAGTTGCGCCTCGACAACGGTCTGAAGCTGGTCAGCAAACTGGGCAAGAACAATCCCGCCGTGCAGCGCGCCGCCGCACTGTCGCCGGCCCTGGTCGAGCCGCTGCAAGCCCGCATCGACCAGCAGCGCCTGCACGTGTGGAAGCACCTGCGCGATTGGGCCATCGC
Organism: Lysobacter sp.; assembly: GCA_036803045.1. Classification (GTDB taxonomy): domain Bacteria; phylum Pseudomonadota; class Gammaproteobacteria; order Xanthomonadales; family Xanthomonadaceae; genus Solilutibacter. Next base: position 14,276 of record DAIRVA010000008.1, read on the forward strand.
GCACAAGCAGGCCTGGATGCAGCGCCACGTGCAACGCAGCTTCGACGACCTGCTGCTCGACGTGCATGCGGCGCTGGCCGCCGAGCGCGATGGCGATGCGCGCCCGCTGGCCGATGCCTTGCACGCCGCGTGGCCGGTCGCGCTGGTGGACGAGTTTCAGGACACCGATGGCCTGCAGTACGGCATCCTCGATGCGATCTATCGGGATGCCGATGATGCGCCGCGCAGCCGGCTGGTGATGATCGGCGATCCCAAGCAGGCGATCTACCGTTTCCGCGGCGGCGACATCCACACCTACCAGCGCGCCGCCGCCAGTGCCGGCGAAGCATTGTCCCTGCGGGTGAACCAGCGCTCCAGCCGCACCTACGTGGATGGGGTCAATCGCTTCTTCGCGCTCGCCGGCCCCGAACTGGATGCCGGCGAGGGCGCGTCTTCGGGCATCGCCTACCTGGAAGTCGAGGCCAGCGGACGCCGCGACGGCGCGCCTTATGCAATAGCCGGCCAGCCGCTCGCGCAGGCGCTGCACATCCACTTCAACGACACCGATGAAATCCGCCAGCCGCGCCGCGTCGCGCTGGCGTTGCAGGCCTGCGCCAACGACATCGCCGGCATGCTGGCCGATGGCGGCCATCGCATCGGCAGCGATCCGCTCTCGCCGGGCGACATCGCCGTCCTGCTGCCGAAAGGGCGCGATGTGCTGCAATTGCGCCGCTTGCTGGAGGCGCGCGGCGTGCCCTGCGTGACCCAGGCCCGCGACAGCGTGTTCGCGACCGCGACCGCGCGCGACCTGCAGGTGCTGTTGCATGGCGTGCTGCATGCCGAATCGCTGCCGCAGGTGCGCGCGGCGCTGGCGACGCCGCTGTTGGGCTGGTCGCTGGCGCGGATCGCCGCACTCGATGAAGACCCTGTCGCCACACAGGCGCAGGTCGCACGATTCCATGGTTGGCGCGATGCCTGGCGTCGTCGCGGCGTGCTGGCCTGCGTGGACGCATTGATGGCCGAAGAAGGCCCGCGTTGGCTGGCCGGCGATTCGGGCGAGCGCAGGCTCACCGACCTGCGTCACCTGGGCGAAGCGTTGCAGGCCGAAGCGGATGCCGGCAGTGGCCCGGTCGAGCTGGTCGATTGGCTGGCCGAACAACGCACGGGGCAGGGCGATGACGGCGACGAGGCGCGTGATGCCCGCCAGCTGCGGATCGAATCCGAGGCACCGCGCGTGCGCCTGATGACGTTGCACGCGAGCAAGGGACTGGAGTTCCCGCTGGTGTTCCTGCCGTTGATGTGGGCGCATGGCGAACAGGAAGAGAAGGGCTTGGTCGCGCTGACCGAGGACAAGGATGGACGGCGCTGGCTGCGGCTGGACGAGGCCGCGCGCGAGGTTGCGCGGCGCGAACAGCAGGACGAGCGATTCCGCGTGCTCTACGTGGCGCTGACGCGCGCCGTGCATGCCTGCCATGTCTATGCGCTGTCGCCCGATCGCGCCGCCGATGGCAGGCACAAGAACAAGCCGGCCATCGGCACCGCGCGCAGTGCGCTGGACGCGTTGCTGTCACGGATGCCGCATCCGCCGATGTCGCCGGAGCTCATCGAGGCCGCACCCGAGATCGCGTGGCACCGCGGCTGGGCCAGCGAGGGCTTCGTGCGCCATGCCGCCGAGGCGCAAGCTGGTGGCCTGCGCAATGCCCGCGCGATGCCGCCCGATCCCGCGTATCCGCTGCCTTCGCGACACAGCTTCAGCACGCTCACCCGTGGCCTGCAGGCCGCCGATGCCACCCAGGCCGATGCAGCGGAGGACGAAGCCGCATCGCCCTTTGATCCGATCGACGACCTGCAGGACGGGGCAGCCGAGGCCGAAGGCGAGCATCCCGAACTGATCGCACTCGCGCAGAAGCGCGGCACCGGCATCGGCAACGCCCTGCATGCGGTGCTGGAGCGGCGCGTCATCGGCCAGCCGCTGGCAGGGCAAGGCGCGCTGTTGCGCGAGTCGCTGGTGGGCGAAGGCCTGTGGAAGGACGAGCGTGAAGGCCAGCGCCTCGCCGCTACGCTGGCCAAGCGGCTGGATGCCGTGCTGGCCACGCCGCTGGCCGACGACATGCCGGCGCTTGGCGCGTTGGCGCATGACCAGCTGCGCGCCGAGATGGAGTTTTATTACGCGCTGGGCGATACCTCGCTGCAGCGGCTGCGCGAAGCCTGCATCGCCCATGGTGCCGCCCACCTGCTGCCCGAGGGCGAGCGCGCCTTGCGCGGCCTGATGACCGGCAAGATCGACCTGCTCTTCGCCCACGATGGCCGTGTCCACGTGCTCGACTGGAAGGGCAACTTCCTCGGCCTGCGCACCGCTGACTACGCCATGCCCGGCATGGCGCGCGAGATGGCGCATCATCATTACGGGTTGCAGGCCTTGCTCTACACCGTCGCGCTCGAGCGCCACCTGCGCCTGCGCGTGCCCGGATACGAGCGCGCCCGGCATCTGGGCGATGCGTGGTACCTGTTCGTGCGCGGGGTCGGGTTGGCATCGGGCGCGGGCGTGTGGCGACATCGTTTCAGCGACGGATTGCTGGATGCCGTCGATGCCGCGTTGCCGGGCATCGCGAAGGGAGCCGCCGCATGATCGCGGCCGGCCATCGCTTCGATTTCCACTCGCGCCCGCAAGGTTTTGACGAGGAAGGCTGGGGCCCGCTCGAGCACGCCGTCGCCCGCTGGGTGCTGGCGCATGATGGGGATGCGCGACTGGCCGCGGTGGCGGCCCGCGCCAGCCTGGCCGACGGACGCGGCGACAGCGCATCGATTGTCGATGACGCGGGTTTGCGCGAGACCCTCGCCGCCATGCCGATGGTGGGCGATGGCACATCGCAGGGCACGCCCTTCGTGCTGGATGGCGACCTGTTCTACCTGCGCCGCAACTTCGCCCATGAAGTCGCCGTGGCCGCGATGCTGCAGGAAAGGCTGGCTGCCGACGATGCCGCCACCGACGCCGATCTCGATGGCCTGTTCGATGCGGCAGGTGGCGATGCGCAATCCAGCCAGGTTGAAGCCGTGCGCAAGGCCCTTGGCCGCCGCCTGTTCGTGCTCACCGGCGGCCCCGGTACCGGCAAGACCACGACCGTGCTGCGGTTGCTGATGGCCGCGTCGCGCAGCCACTTCGCGCGTGATGGCCGATGGCCGCGCATCGCGCTGGCCGCACCGACCGGCAAGGCTGCGCAACGGCTGGGCGAGTCGCTGCGGCGTGCCGAAGCCGGCGATTTCCCCGCCGAATGGCAGGCGGCGTTGGAGCAGGTGAAGTCCGGCCGTCCCGATACCCTGCATCGCATGCTCGGCAGTCGCGGCATCCGCGGCGGCTTCACGCGCGGCGCAGGCATGCCGCTGGACGCCGACATCGTGGTGGTGGACGAGGCGTCGATGCTCGACCTCGTGCTATTGCGCGCCCTGTTGGAGGCGTTGCCGGCGCAGGCCAGCCTGCTGCTGGTGGGGGATGCTGACCAGCTCGATTCGGTCGGCACCGGCTCGGTGCTGCAGGACATCGTCGTCGCGCTCGATGACGACCCGGTGCACCTGCACCGCCTGCAGCACGCCTATCGCGCCGACGCCGCGCTGCGCCCCTTGAACGAGGCCGTGCGAGCGGGGGATGCCGGCGCGTTCTTCGCATCGCTCGATCTGGCCGGTGCGTCGGCCAGCCGTCATCCGGTGCGTGATGCCGCGGCGCTGGGCGATCGCGTGGACGCCTGGTGCGATGGCTTGCTCGATGACTATCGGCGCCATGGCATCGCGCACATGGTGGATGCCAACGACACCGGACGCATCGCGGAATGGCTGGCCGTAGCCGATGGACGGCAGCTGCTTTGCGCGTTGCGCGAAGGGCCGTTCGGTGCCGTGGGCCTGAATGCCGCCATCGAGGCCCGGCTTGCCCCCGCGTTGGGCGACGACATCGCCGCATCGCCCTCCAACGGCACGCGCTGGTATCCCGGCCGGCGCATCCTCGTCACCCGCAACGATCCGGGCATCGGGTTGTTCAATGGCGATGTCGGGCTGTGCCTGCGCGATGGCGAAGGCTTGCGCGTCTGGTTCGCGGGGGAGGGTGGCATCCCGCGTGCGTTCGCCATCGCCGCGCTGCCACCGCACCAGCCGGCCTTCGCGCTGACCGTGCACAAGGCGCAGGGTTCCGAATACGACGAGGTCGTGGTGGTACCACCGCCGCTCACCGACCATCCGCTGCTCTCGCGGCAATGGTTCTACACGGCGATATCGCGTGCGCGCGGTCGCCTGCATCTGTGGGCGGATGCCGCGTCGCTGACCCGCGCCATCGAACGGCCCGCTCGGCGCAGCAGCGGGCTGGTGCGCCGCATCCGCGGCGGGTGATCGACATGCAAGCGCGGCACTGTGCCGCAGGCATTCGGTCCCGGCTGCGGATGCTGGTTGCAAGCAGGCCCCGGGTGGCGGCGACCATAAAGAGGGCCCCGCATTGCGGGGCCCTCTTTTCCTTCTGGTCGTCCCGCGAAGGGATCACCAGAGGGTGTATTCCAGCAGCAGGTTGAAGGAACGTCCGCGCGGGTCGGCCACGCGCGGCTCCCATCCCGAGCCTCCGCCGTAATCCAGGTAGGCGAGGGTGAACGGCGGATCGGTGTTGAGCAGGTTGCGGATGCCGAAAGTGATTTTCAGCTTGTCCATGGCCTTCCAGCTCGCCGAGTAGTTGTAGGTGATGTACTTGTCGACCCGTGGGTCGTAGGCCGGCGGCACGTAGACACCGGTACGGATCCGGCTCGGGGCGAAGGTGCCGTACCTTGCGGAGGGCGCATCCCAATACCCATCGCGATAGAGCTGGGTGAGCGTATGCGTCCAGTTGCCCTTGGCCCAGCCGAAACTCAGCGTGTGCTTCCACTGCAGCGGCAGGATGCCCCAACTGGTGAAGTTGCCGACGATGTTCGGGCTCCAGGGCGAGGTTTCCAGGGTCTTGGTCTTGTACTGGTCCAGGTAGTTGCCGTTGAGGTTGATGTTCCAGCGGCCGCCGAAGGCCTCGCCGCGCAGGTTGGCATCCACCTCGATGCCGCGGGTCAGCGTGCCGCCGGTGTTCACGTAGCGCTGGTCGATCTGCACCACGTTGCCGCTGGCGTCGCGGATCCAGTTCGCGGAGAAGATGCCGTAGTTGTCCTTCAGCTCGCGCAGCGAAGTGGAGCGGATCGAAGCCAGGCGCTCCACTTCCCACCAGTCGACGCTGATGTTGAAGTTGCTGCCCGGCGCGAACACGATGCCGATGCTGCGCTGCTTGGATTCCTCGGGCTTCAGCGCCGGGTTGCCACCGGTGAGAATGGTCGGCCAGATGTTGCCGCAGCCCGCGACGCCGGCTATCGGGTCGCCGCCGGGACAGGTCGCCGGATCGGCAATGTCCACGCCGGAACCGACGCTGGGAGACTCGGTGACGCCGCGGAACAGTCGCGCGAAGTCGGGCACCTTGAAGCCGGTGCTGTAGGAGCCGCGCAGCGCCACCCAGTCCACGGGCTGCCACTTGAAGGAGTACTTCGGGTTGAAGGTGCCGCCGAAGCCGTCGTAACGGTCGTAGCGGCCGGAGATCGTGGCGTTGAACGAGTCGAACACCGGGATCAGGAATTCGGTGTAGACGGCTTTGACGGTGCGGGACTTGTTGGTGATGTAGTTGCTGGCATCGCCGGCGGCCTGGTAGATCCAGGCGCTGCCGCCGGTGGTGGGATATTTGCCGGTATCCCACATCTCGGCACCGCCGAACTCGTATTCCTCGCGACGCCATTCCGTGCCCACCGCGGCCTGCACTTCGTCCTTGGCCCACAGCCTGAAGCCGAGGCTGCCGCTGAAGGTCGCGTCGAACGCCGTGGTCACGGTTTCGCCGTGGTAGAGCTCGTTGCCGTTGGCCGACATCGCTTTCAGCGCCGCCAGCACGTTCGGCGACTGGGTCTGGCCCGGCAACAGGAACGGGTTGAACTCGCCGGACTTCATCAGCTGCTTCAACGGTGCGGTGTAGACGAAGCCGCTGCTCAATACCGATTCCGCCCGGCTGCTGGAGCGCGAAAGCCCCGCCGTGTAGTCCCAGGTCCCGATGCTGCCGTCCATGCCGAACAGCAGTCGCTTGGCGCGGGTGGTGGTGGTGTACTCGCGGGGTCCGCATTCGTAGCAGCGCCAGCGATAGGCGATCGGATTGCCGTAGACGAGGTTGTCGGTCGCGGTGTCGCCGAAGTAGGACCGCAACGCGTTGTACACCATGTCGTAGGTGGTCTTGGTCACCGCGTTGAGCGGGTAGGGATCGAGCGTGCCCGCGGCCGATGCGGGGTTGGTTGCCGAGGGAATGCTGGTGGTGAACTGCAAGGCCTCGAAACGGCGCTTGGATTCCACATCCGAAGCCATCGCCTCGATGTAGAACTGGTGGTTGTCGGAGATCTTGAAGGTGAAGCGGCCGATGAACTGCTTGCTTTCGACCGCCTGCTGCAGAGTGCGGGCGCGGCCGTAATCCCAGCCGCAGGCGTAGCGATAGGACGGGTTCCAGATCTGGTCGCCATACGGTCCCATCAGGTCGCCGGCGTTCTCGCAGCCGATGCCGCCGGGCAGGTCGGCGATGTTCACCCAGCTCTGGGCGCTGCCGTCCTTCGGGTCGATCAGATTGCCCTTGACCAGGGTGTTGGCCGAACTGCCGATGGTGGCGAAGGGGCCGCCGCGCGAATCGGGGGACAGGCCGCGATCGGGCTGGAAGCTGTTGGTGAAATCGCGTTGGGTGCCGCGCAGGATGCCGTTCTTCTTCCAGCTCAACGCGCCCCAGACGTTCCAGCGGTCGGTGTCGAGATCGCCCACCCCGCCCACCGCACCGATGCGGAAGATGTCGCCGCCGCCTTCCTGGGTGACGTCGGCGCCGGCGCTGACCGAAAGGCCCTTGTAGTCGGTCTTGGTGATGAAGTTGATGACGCCGCCGATCGCATCGGTGCCGTACACCGCTGAGGCGCCGTCGCGCAGCACTTCGACGCGCTCGATCGCCTGGAACGGGATCGAATTCAGATCCACCACCTGGCCCGCCAGGCCGTGCGCGGAAACGCGGCGGCCGTTGAGCAGCACCAGCGTTGCATCGGCGCCTTGTCCGCGGAGGTTGGCACCGGAAACGCCATTGTTGCCGCGCCCTTCGCCTGGAGCGATGGAGTTGTTGGCCGCCAGCGAATCCGAACCGCTGGTCGCGATGTTCAGTTGCTGCAGCAGCTGTTCGGCGGACGTGATGCCCTGCGCGTCGATCTGCGCTTTCTGGATGATGGTGACCGGCAGGGCATCTTCGGCATCCGTGCGCTTCAGGCGCGAGCCCGTGACCGTGACCCGGTCGAGCGCCTTGGCTTTCGTGTCGGTGGTGCTGGCATCGGATTGCTGGGCCATGGCAGGTAGTGCCATCGCGGCCAACAGTGCGACACAAAGGCGATGCATCCTGAGCGGCGTGCGGCGTGCGGACATCGGTTCTCTCCCGGTGCGAGTGCGAAAAAAACCCGGCCGATAGGCCGGGCACCCTGTTCGCAGCTCACCCCGAGCATCGCGGCAGGGACCCCTGCCGCATAATCTATTCCTTTCCGCGCTCCGTGGGAAATGAGTCCGGAGACGCTCCGTTCCGCCTCAGATCGCCATCGGCTCGCTGAAGGCCTCGGGCTCGCCTTCCTTCGCGAACTCGCTCATCGGGATGCAGGCGCAGAACACGTTCTTGTCGCCGTAGACGTTGTCCACGCGCGCGACCGGCGGCCAGTACTTCTGGCGCTTCAGCGTTTCCAGCGGGAACACCGCCAGCTCGCGGCTGTAGCCGTGGGTCCAGTCGGTGGCCATCGCCTGTGTGGCGGTGTGCGGGGCATGCTTGAGCGGGTTGTCCTCGCGATCCAGCTCGCCCTTCTCGATCATCCGGATCTCGTCGCGGATCTGGATCATCGCGTCGATGAAACGGTCGAGTTCGTGCAGGGATTCGCTTTCGGTCGGCTCCACCATCAGCGTGCCGGCCACCGGGAAGCTGAGCGTCGGCGCGTGGAAGCCGAAGTCGATCAGGCGCTTCGCAACATCTTCCGCGCTGATGCCGGTGGCGTCCTTGATCGGGCGCAGGTCCAGGATGCACTCGTGCGCGACCATGTCGTTGCGGCCGGTGTACAGCGTGGGGTAGTGCGGGGTGAGGCGGGTGGCGATGTAGTTGGCGTTGAGCAGCGCCACCTGGGTCGCCTTGCGCAGGCCGTCCGCGCCCATCAGCGCGATGTACATCCAGCTGATCGGCAGGATCGATGCCGAGCCGTAGGTCGCGGCGCTGACCATGCCGCCCTTGCCGACGCCCTCGGTATCGAAGCCGCCCGCTTCCGCGGCCTTCGGCAGGAATGGTGCCAGGTGCGACTTCACCGCGCACGGGCCCACGCCCGGGCCACCGCCGCCGTGCGGAATGCAGAAGGTCTTGTGCAGGTTGAGGTGCGACACGTCCGAGCCCCACTGGCCGGGCTTGGCCACGCCGACCAGCGCGTTCATGTTGGCGCCGTCGGTGTACACCTGGCCGCCGTTGGCGTGGACGATCTCGCAGATCTCGACCACCGATTCCTCGAACACGCCATGCGTGGAGGGGTAGGTGATCATGATCGCGGCCAGGTCGTCCTTGTGCTTCTCGGCCTTGGCGCGCAGGTCGGCGACATCGACGTTGCCGTTCTTGTCGCAGGCCACCACCACCACGCGCATGCCGCACAGCTGTGCGGATGCCGGGTTGGTGCCGTGCGCGGATTCGGGGATCAGGCAGACGTCGCGCTTCGCGTCACCGCGCGAGGCGTGGTACGCGCGGATGGCCAACAGGCCCGCGTACTCGCCCTGTGCGCCGGAGTTGGGCTGCAGGCTGACGTTGTCGTAGCCGGTGACTTCCACCAGCATCGTCTCCAGCCCGGCGATCAGCTCCTGGTAGCCCCGGGTCTGCGCGGCGGGCGCGAACGGGTGGATGTGCGCGAACGCCGGCCAGGTCACCGGGATCATCTCGGCGGTGGCGTTGAGCTTCATGGTGCAGCTGCCCAGCGGGATCATGGTGCGATCCATCGCCAGGTCCTTGTCCGCCAGCGAGCGCATGTAGCGCAGCATTTCGTGCTCGCTGTGATGGGTGTTGAACACCGGGTGGGCCAGGAAGGCGCTTTTGCGCTGCAGTTCGGCAGGGATCAGCGAAGGCGCATCGGCATCCAGCTTATCGATGCTCGGCAACTGGGCATCATCGCCGCCGAAGATCTTCCACAGCAGTTCGATGTCGCTGCGGGTGGTGGTTTCGTCCAGTGAAATCAGGATGTAATCGTTCCATGCCTTGCGCAGGTTCACGCCCATCGACAGCGCGCGCGCCATCAGCGCATCGGCCTTGCCGTCCACCTTGAGGCTGATGGTGTCGAAGGCGGTGCCGTGGTGGTCGTGGTGGTAACCGAGCTGCGTCAGGCCGGACTTCAGGATCGACGCCAGGCGATGAACACGGCTGGCGATCCGGGTCAGGCCTTCCGGGCCGTGGTAGACGGCGTACATCGAGGCCATCACCGCCAGCAGCACCTGTGCGGTGCAGATGTTGGAGGTCGCCTTTTCGCGGCGGATATGCTGTTCGCGCGTTTGCAAAGTGAGGCGATAGGCCTTGTTGCCTTCGCCATCCACCGACACGCCAATCAGGCGGCCCGGCATGTTGCGCTTGTAGGCATCGCGGCAGGCCATGAACGCCGCGTGCGGGCCACCGAAGCCGAACGGCACGCCGAAGCGCTGGGTGTTGCCGACCACGATGTCGGCGCCCATCTCGCCCGGCGGCTTGAGCAGCGTCAGTGCCAGCAGGTCGGTGGCGAAGATCGCCAGCGCGCCGTGCGCGTGGATGGTCTCGCACTCCTGCGTCCAGTCGACCAGCCAGCCGCTGGAGGCGGGGTACTGGATCAGGGCGCCGAAGAAATCGCCCTTGTCCATCGCGGCTTTCCACTCGTCGGCCGAGTTCGCCAGTTCGATCACGATGTCCAGCGGCTCGGCGCGGGTCGCGAGCACCTGCAGCGTCTGCGGATGGGTGTCGCCGGAGACCAGGAAGGTGTTCGACTTGTTCTTGGTCGAGCGCTTGGCCAAGGTCATCGCCTCGGCCGCGGCGGTGCCTTCGTCCAGCAGCGAGGCGCTGGCGATCTCCATGCCGGTGAGGTCGGTGCACATGGTCTGGAAGTTGATCAGTGCTTCCATGCGGCCCTGAGAAATCTCGGCCTGGTACGGCGTGTAGGCCGTGTACCACGCGGGGTTCTCCAGGATGTTGCGCAGGATGACGTTCGGCGTGTAGGTGCCGTAATAGCCCTGGCCGATGAAGCTCTTGAACACCTGGTTCTTGTCGGCGATGCCGCGGATCTTCGCCAGCGCATCGACTTCGGTCATCGAAGCCGGCAGCTGCAGCGGCTCGGACAGGCGGATCTTGCCGGGCACGATGGCCTCGGTCATCGCGTCCAGCGAATCGTGGCCGATGAGCTTCAGCATCGCGCCGATCTCGGCATCGTTGGGGCCGATGTGGCGGGCGACGAAGGCGTCGTGGTGTTCCAGGGTGGCAAGCGTTTGAGCGTTCGACATCGAAGGCATCCGGCGGCGCGGCACGCAGGCCGCAATGGGTGGGATGCCCCTCTGTCCTTTTGCCTGAGAGTTTGGACGGCGGGGGAGGGAAGCCGTCTTGCCCCTTCGGCGCCGGTCCGCGCATCGCGCGCCGGTCTCTCCAGAGTGTCGTTGCCTGCAGTGGTACGGAGCCTGAGCGATTCCGGGCGGTTGCGCCTTCGGCAGCCGGCAGGCCGGCTTCTCCCACTGCAGCCTGGATTATAGCCTTCCCGGCGGCGGCTCCCGTACCATGCAGCCATGAGCGTCGAGTCCCCTGAACCCGCCAGGCCGGCCGTGGCTGCTGCACCAACCGCCGTCCCGGCCTCGGCCAGCGATGACGGGCTGGCCCAGGGCAACCCGGAACCGATGGAAGAGGGTTGGTGGCGTTGGATGCGTTCCCAGCTGCGGCGCGAACCCGGACTGGCGATCACGCTGTCCTATCTGGCGGTGTCGCTGCTTGGCGTGTGGGCGAGTTACTGGTTCTTTCGCAGTTTCGACATCGCCATCCTCGGCTACATGAGTCCGGCCGATTACCTGACCGCTGGCCTGCGCGACCCGGTGTACCTGCTGATCACCGCCGGCGCTTTTGCACTGACCCTGTTGCTGAATTTTCACGAGTACGCCCGTGTGCGTGGGCGGGACTACCATGCAGCCATCCGTGCGCGCTGGTGGGGGCTATTCCTGTTGCCGTTTCCTTACCGGCCGGCGCGCGAGCACTGGGTGCAGCGTTTCACCGGCTGGCGCGGCCTGTCACTACCGACCGGGCTCTTGTTCGGCATGGTTTGGGCGACGATGTGGCTGACCATGCTCTACGTGGACAGCAAGGCCCAAGGCATTAAGAACGGAGGCGGCGACAGGGTGCGCGTGACGCTGTCCAGTTCGGAGCAGCCGCTACCGGGTACGGCGCGCATGCTGGGTTCGGTCGGGGAATTCGTGTTCCTGTACTGGCCGCAGACGGGTCGTTCGGAGGCGGTATCGGTGGAGCACGTGGGTCGGATGGAATCAGTCCATCCCGCGCAGCCAGCGAAGCCACAGCCCCCGGTGCCAGCCAAGCCTGCAAGCAGTCCGGCGCCCAGGCCGAGGCAGCCGGGATCGTGAGCATGCGGGTTCCAGGCAAGTCGTGTCGCCATCGTCAGCATCAGGTCAATAGGGCATGAAGGAAAATGTGACCAGGCCCGCCGTCGGGGTTTCCACGCGCCGTCTCGCCCCGCTGCTGGGCGCATTGGCGATGTTCGGGCCGTTTTCCATCGACACCATCTTCCCGGCCTTCCCCGAGGTCGGCGCGCAGTTCGGTGCCGACAAGCTGGCGATGCAGCAGACCATCAGCGCCTACCTGATCGCCTATGCGGGGATGAGCATCGTGCACGGCCCGCTGTCGGATGCGCTCGGGCGACGCCGGGTGATCATGGCCGGATTGGCGGTGTTCACCCTGGCCTCGGTCGGCTGCGCGATGTCCACCTCGCTGCCGATGCTGCTGGCTTTCCGCGTGTTGCAGGGGCTGAGCGCGGGGGTGGGGCTGATCATCGGCCGCGCGGTGATCCGCGACGTGTTCGATGGCGACGACGCGCAACGCCTGATGAGCCAGGTCTCGATCATCTTCGGCGTGGCGCCGGCGATCGCGCCGATCGTCGGCGCTTGGCTGCTGGGCTGGTCGCGCTGGCCGTCGATCTTCTGGTTCCTGGCCCTGTTCGCGGTGGCGATGATCGCCGCGGTGCTGTGGCGGCTGCCGGAAACCCTGCCGCCCGCGGCGCGCCAACCCTTGAAGCCGATGCCGATGCTGCGCGGCTACATGGCGATGCTGCGCGACGGGCGCTTCGTGCGCCTGGCGATGGCCGGCAGCCTCAATTTCGCCGCGCTGTTCCTGTACATCGCATCTGCGCCGGCGCTGGTCATCGACCATCTCAGGCTGGGCAAGGACGGTTTCGGCTGGTTCTTCGTGCCGATGATCGGCGGGATGATGATCGGCGCGTTCGCCTCGGGGCGCATGGCCGGCAAGGTCGGCGGCATCGCGCAGATCCGTATCGGCTTTGCCTGCTGCATCATTGCCGCCCTGTTCAATCTGGCCTACCACGGCTGGGTCGATCCGCCGGGCGTGCTGCCCACCGTGCTGCCGGTGGCGCTCAATTCCTTCGGCATCGCGCTGGTGTTCCCGATCCTCACGCTCGCCATCCTCGACATGTTCCCGCAGGTGCGCGGGGCGGCCTCGTCGATGCAGGCGTTCATCGGCCTGCTGCTCAATGCGGTGATCGCCGGATTGATCTCGCCGATGCTGAGCCACGACCTGCTCTGGCTGTCGGCCGCCGCCGGTGGCCTGACCTTGCTCGGCTGGATCTTCTGGCGCTGGGACCACATGCGCGGGCCGCGCACGCCGGCCTCGGCGGAAGAGGCGGTATCGCTGGAGCCTACCCAGCTCTAGTGCGGCGCACCCACGCGTACACCGGTACGCCGGCGAGCAACAGCACCGCGCCCCAGCCGAGCGCCTCCCTGCCGGCGCCGAACAATGCGTACAGGCTGTAGACCAGCGCGAGTGCGGCAACGATGCGACCGCGGTCGCCCTTGAACAGCCAAGCCGCGCTGCCGGCGGCATAAGGCAGCAGGATGGCCGCGGTTGCCAGCAGCAGGATGAAGGTGAACAGTTCCACCAGCGAGCGGGTGAAGTTGGCGATCACCATCAGGCTGGACAGAACGGCACCGACCAGCACGCCCAAGGCCGGCGTGCCCTGGCGATCCAGCCTGGCGAAGACGCGCGGAAACAGACCGTCGTTGGAGGCTGCCGATGACACCTGCGCGCAGATCAGGATCCACCCATTGACCGCGCCGAAGGTGGACACGCAGGCCAGCACCACGATGGCGATGGCCGCATGCGGCCCCCAGGCGCGACCGGCGGCATCGACCATCGGCGCCGCCGATTTCGCCAGTTCCTCGCTCGGCACCATGCCGATCACCGCCGTGCAGGCGAGGATGGTGGCGACACCGGCCAGCAGCGTGCCGAGCAAGGTGGCGCGCGGGATGGTGCGCTCGGGGTCGCGGGTGGCGCCGGCCGGCACGGTCGCCGCCTCCAGCCCGGCGAAGGCCCACATCGTCAGGATCACGGTCGCCTGCGCGACGCTGCCGAGCGATTTGCCGCTGGGATTGAACGGTACGTAGCGCCCGGTATCGACGAACCACAGCGCGACCAACCCGAACAGCAGCAGGGGCAGCAGCTTGAGCGCGGTCACCACGATCTGCAGCCGGCCGGCGTGGTGCAGCCCGGCCAGGTTGATGAAGGTGCAGGTCCATATCGCCAGCAGCGCGCAGGCAGCGCCGTACAGCGGCGTGGACGCAAGCACGGGGAGCAGCGCGCCCATGCTGCCGGCGAAGGCCACCGCGATCGCTGCGGTGCCCGACCAGATCGATATCCAGTAACTCCATGCGATGCCGAACCCGGCCGCGTCGCCGAAGGCTTCGCGCACGTAGGCGTAGGGGCCGCCGGTACGCGGCCAGCGGATCGCCATGCGCGCGAAGGTCGCGGCCAGCAGCAGCGCGCCGCACAGGGTGATGCCCCAACCCAGCAGGCTGGCGGCACCGTAGGGTGCGAGCGAAGACGGCAGCAGGAACACGCCGCTGCCGATCATGCTGCCCACCACCAGCGCGGTGGCCGACCATAGGCCAATGGGGCGATGCGTGCTCATGCCGGGGTTCCTTCGCGGTAGGCCGCGCGCAGCAATTCATGGAAGTGGTGGACGCCGGATTCGCGCAACGGGTTCAGTCGCCCGGCGACGTAACTGCCGGAGGCCAGACCGCGCTGGACGTCTTCGCAGATGGCGATATCCTCATGCTGCACGCCATCGCTGAAATCGCGGTCGGCCTCGCGCCGGCCAGCGTCGTGCGCGGCATCGTAATAGCTGTCGAACAGCACCCGACAGCGATCCACGCCCAGCGGCACCACGGTATTGGTCTGCAGCCGCCCGGGCAGGATGTTGAGCATGGTGTTGGGCCACAGCCAGTAATACAGCGCATCGCCATTGCCGTAGAGCGCGGGATCGCTTTCCAGCGGGCTCCACTGCAGCGAATGCCAGCGGGTGAGTTCAGTGTGGTAGCTGCGGTAATCGAGCAGGCGATTCAATCCCGGATGCACGTGCGGGACGTGATAGCCCTCGAGGTAGTTGTCGACATACACCTTCCAGTTGCAGGCGATGTCGTAGGCCACAGGGTGATGGCCGCCGTAATGCGCGAGGTCGCGATCCGGGCCGAGGCGCGCGTCGATGCCCTCGACCCATGCGGAAAACGGCGGTGCGCGGCCAGTGTCCACGCAGGCGAAGACCAGCCCCTGCCACACCTGCGTCGCAAGCTGGGGCAAGTGGATGGCGGCGATGTCGAAGCCTTGGGCATCCTGCATCTCGGGCGCGGATTTCAGCTGGCCGTCCAGCGCGTAGGTCCAGCCGTGGTAGCGGCAGCGCAGGGATTTCGCGCGCAGGCCGTCGCATTGCGCGATCGGGCCGGCGCGATGCCGGCAGACGTTGTGGAAAACGCGGATCACGCCATCGGCACCGCGCACCGCCAGCACCGGCAAACCGGCGAGGTCCGCGACGACATGGTCGCCGGCCTCGCGCAGGCGCGAGACATGCGCGACCAGCTGCCAGCCGCGATCGAACACGGCGTGGCGGTCGATGGTGGCCATCGACGGATCGACGTAATGGCGCGCCGGCAGGGCGAAGGCGATCGGGGCGGGTTGCGGGGCGAGATCGTCGGGATGCATCGCGCCAGTATCGCCGCCCGGCCCGGAAACACGAAGGCCGGCTTGCGCCGGCCTTCAGATCCGATGAGGGTTGGTCAGCTGCCCTTGGTCATGGGTTTTTCCTTGGGCAATTCCGTGACGCGAGCAGTGCCGCCGGGCCGCACGGTGACCGTCTGTACGGAGCTGTAAGTCCCATCCTTGCGGACGCGATATACATCGTAAGAGCCGGTGGGGACGCGGCGCACTTGATACCTGCCGTCCTTTTTGATCTTCAACTCGCGCTTGAAGCCTGCGTCGACGCTGGTGATGGTGACGGTATCGCCAGCAAGGGCCTCGCCCATGATGTTGCCGGAGCTGGATTGGGCGTGTGCTGCAAAGGCGAGGGTTGTGGATAGCGCCGTGGCTGCAATCGTGGTCTTGAATATGCGGAACATGATCTCAGGGGATATTGACTGGGGAACTTGCAACACTGCATGAGAGTCATGCAGTGCGCAACTTTCCCGCATGAACGAAAACATGAATGGGGGGCGCAGGCGCTGATGCCTGCGCATCCGCACTGGGACCATCAACCGGACTTTGCCATCGCCGTCGTCGCCGACCAGCCGCACTGCTTGCCGGCGTTCTGCTGCTTCAGCCAGCCCTGCAGCGGCGCGAAGTATTCCAGCACGGCGCTGGCATCCATCTTCCCGCCGCCGGTCAGTTCCTTCATCGTCTTCTGCCAGGGCTGGCTGGCACCCTTGGAGAGCATCGCCCAGTAGCGCTTGCCGGCTTCCTTGTTGCCGTAAAAGCTGCACTGGTAGAGCGGGCCCTTGTGGCCGGCCGCATCGCACAGCGACTTGTAGAACTGGAACTGCAGCACGTGCGAGAGGAAGTAGCGCGTGTACGGGGTGTTGCCGGGCACGTGGTACTTGGCGCCCGCATCGAAGAACTCCTCGCCGCGCGGGGTCGCCGGCGCGACGCCCTGGTACTTCGCCTTCAGGTCCCACCACGCCTTGTTGTATTCGGTCGGCTTGATCGAGCCGTCGAACACGCCCCAGCGCCAGCGGTCGATCATCAGGCCGAACGGCAGGAACGACACCTTCGCCAGCGCCATGCGCATCTGCGAGTTGATGAGCGATTCGTTCGATTGCTTCTGTTCGCCGACCAGGCCGATCGACTGCAGGTATTCCGGCGTCATCGCCAGCACGATCACGTCGCCGATGGCCTCGTGGAAGCCGTCGTGCGCGCCGCCCTGGAACATCGCCGGCTGCACGTTGTAGGCGAGGTCGTAATAGATGTGGCCGAGCTCGTGGTAGATGGTGGTGAAGTCTTCCTCGTTGGGCTTGATGCACATCTTGGTGCGCACGTCGCCCTTCATGTCCATGTCCCACGCGCTGGCGTGGCAGACCACGTCGCGGTCGCGCGGCTTCAGGAATTGGGTGTTCTTCCAGTAGCTCTCGGGCAGCTTGGGCATGCCGAGCGAGGTGTAGAAGTCCTCGGCGCGGCGCGTCATCTTCACAGCGATGTCCATCTGCGCGGCGTGCTGGATGTCGCCCTCGCTGCGGCCGGCGGGTTTGGCCTTCTCGGCGGCGAGCGATGCCTGGTACTGCTTTTCGAGCGCGCTGGTGATGTCCAGGCTGCCTGCATTCGGGTAGGGCGCGAGGATGTCCCAGAGGTTGCCCCAGTCCTGCTGCCACATGTTGCCCATCAGGTGCGCCGGCAGCAGGCCTTCCCCGACCTGGCCCTTGTCGTCGCCGTACTTCTGCTTGAGCTTTTCGCGGGTGTAGCACTGCAGCTCTTCATAGAGCGGCTCGACCTGCGCCCACAGGCGGTCGGTCTCGGTGGCGATATCGGCCGGGGTCATGTCGTAGCCGGAGCGCCACAGTTCGCCGGTGTTGGCGAAGCCGAGGTTGCGCGCACCCTCGTTGGAGAGCTCGACGAAGCGCTGGTAATCCTTCTTCATCGGCACCGCGATGGTGTGCCAGCCCTGCCATGCATCCAACTGCGCGTCGTAGTCGCGGTTGTTGCGCAGCACGTCTTCCAGCTCGCCCAGCTGGCGGCAGTTCTTCGCATCACCTTCGCCCTTGCAGTAGGTGCCGGCGCCGTACATGCCGCCCATCTTGCTGGCGATGCGGGTCAGCTCGCCCAGGTGCGCCGGGTCCTTCGGCGGCGGCATCGACGCGGACAGCTTGAGCAACTGCAGCGTGCGTGCGCTCTCGGCCGACATCGGCTGGCCTTCATAGGTCTTGGCCTGCTCGATCCACTGGTTGAGCAGGGTCAGCCAGCGCTCGTCGCTCTTGGCCGACAGCATCTGGGTGTCGTCGCTGATGTAGGTCGCGGCCAGCCACTGCGGCACGGTGATCTCGGGATACATCGCCTTCAACTCGCCGTTGATGCGGGCGACGAACTGGTCGGCGGTTTCGGACGGCCGGGCCTGTTGGGCGAAGGCGGGCGTCGAGACGCAGGCCGCGATGGCGAGTGAGAGCAGGGCGTGACGGAGTTTCACTGGGACCTCGGTTTTTCAAGGGGCAATCCACCAAGTGTAGGCGCAGTCCGGATCCGGAGCATGTGGCGGCGCACTACACTATCGTTCCTTCCCGCGGCGATGCTGCGGAAACCAAGCGAACCCGGGCGGGAGTGGCATGACGAAGACCCATCGCGGCGTGCTGTTGGGGCTGGCCGCCTACGCGGCATTCTCCTTCAGCGATGCCTTTATCAAGCTGCTCGAAGGTCGGCTGCCGGTCTTCCAGCTGATGTTCATGGGGGCAGCGCTCGGGCTGCTGGCACTGCCTTTCGTCAAGCAGCCCGGCGAGCCGTGGCGATACCTGGTGCAGCCCCGCCATCGCGGCATCTACGTGCTGCGCATGCTGGCCGGGGCGATCAACAACCTCGGCGCCATCGTCGCCTTCACCCATCTGTCGATGGCCGAAGCCTTCGCGCTCATCTTCCTGATGCCGATCTTCGTCACCCTGCTTTCGGTGCTGGTGCTGGACGAGAACGTCGGCTGGCGGCGCTGGAGCGCGGTGATCGCGGGTTTCATCGGCGTGCTGGTGGTGCTGCGGCCGGGCTTTCGTGAACTCAACATCGGGCACGTGGGCGGCATCGTCTGCGGTCTTGCGGGGGCCTGCAACGTGGTGTTGATGCGCAAGGTGGGCGATGGCGAGCATCGCCTGACCCTGTTCGGCACCACGATCATCGGCAATCTGCTGATGGCAGGCGTGTTGATGTGGCCGGAGTTGCGCATGCCGACCATGCTCGAATGGACCTGTGCAGCGGGATTCGGACTGCTGTCGGTGCTGGGCGTGGTGCTGCTGATGCATGCGACGCTTGCCACGGCGGTCAGCCATGTCGCCCCAACGCAGTACACGCAAATGCTGTGGGCGGTATGGCTGGGCTGGTGGCTGTTCGATGACCACGTGGATGCGATGACGTGGCTCGGCATCGTCATCATCCTCGCGGCGGGGCTCTTCACCGTCTTGCGGGAAGGGCGCGTCACCACCTGGTGGCAGCGGATGCGGATGCTGCTGCCCTGAGGCCGCAGGTCAGGGCAGGCGGAGGCGGCGTTCGTCGTCGATGAGGCTGGCGGACTGCAGCCAGTGCCACGCATCCTCCGCATCCTGCTCGACATAGGCGCGCGCACTGCCAAGGCGGAAGGTATAGCCCCAGGCATCCATGTCGGCGAAGAGCCGGGCGTGGCCATAGCCGGGGATTTCATCGGCCAGCAGCGACTGCAGCACGCAGACCGCGTTTTCCTCGTCGATGGAATCGGTGGCGTCGGTATGCACTGCGGCACGATGATCGGCCGGCAACACGATCAAATGCCCGGCTTCGTGCAGCAGCGAATGCACGGGCGTGTCGTCGCGAGCGTACACGTCATGGCCGATGATGCCCGCCTCGGTTTCGCCCCAGTAGCTGCCGGGGATCGCTGCATCATTCTCGACGCGATGCAGCGCCAAGCCGTAACGTGCAAGCAGGCGCGATGCGGCATCGAAACCGGCATCGCGCATCCGCATCACCTCGGGTGATGTCGAGTCGTCCGTCACGGCATGCCGGCGTCGTCGCGACGCCGGTGGAAATCAGCCTTCGCCGACCGCGCGATCCGGCAACTCGATCGAGATGTCCAGCACGTCGTAGTCGCCATGCTTTTCCTTCGAGACCTTGATCGCGTCTTCCGGCACGTGCACGTACTTGCGGATCACGTCGAGGATCTCCTGGCGCATGCGCGGCACGTAATCGGGTGCCCCGGCTTCGCTGCGCTGCTCGGCGATGATGACCTGCAGCCGGTTCTTGGCGGTGCTGGCGGACTGCTGCTTGGGTTTCAGGAAATCGAAAATGCCCACCATCAACCCCCGAACATCTTGCTGAAGAAGCCCTTCTTCTCGGGCATCGTGAAGCGCATCGGGCGCTCCTCGCCGAGCAGGCGGGCGACGGCGTCCTCATAGGCCGATGCGGCGTCCGAATTCGCTTCCAGGATCACCGGCTCGCCCTTGTTGGAGGCATTGAGCACGTCGGTGGATTCGGGGATCACGCCGACCGCCTTCAGGCCGAGGACTTCCTCGACGTCGGTGACCGAGAGCATCTCGCCCTTTTCGACGCGCGTCGGGCTGTAGCGGGTGAGCAGCAGGTATTCCTGCACGCGCTCGCCGTCCTCGGCCCGCTTGGTCTTGGACGCGAGCAGGCCCAGGATGCGGTCGGAGTCGCGCACCGAGGAGACTTCCGGGTTCACCACCACGACCGCCTTGTCGGCGAAGTACATGGCGAGGTAGGCGCCTTTCTCGATGCCGGCCGGGGAGTCGGCGATGATGAAGTCGAAGCCCTCGGCGTCGAGGCCCTTCAGCACCTTCTCGACGCCTTCCTTGGTCAGCGCGTCCTTGTCGCGCGTCTGCGAGGCAGCCAGCACGTGCAGGTTGTCGAAGCGCTTGTCCTTGATCAGTGCCTGCTTGAGCGATGCCTCGCCGTTCACCACGTTGACGAAGTCGTACACCACGCGGCGCTCGCAGCCCATGATGAGGTCCAGGTTGCGCAGGCCGACGTCGAAATCGATCACCGCCACCTTCTTGCCGCGACGGGCGAGTCCGGTGGCGATGCTGGCGCTGGTGGTGGTCTTGCCGACCCCGCCTTTCCCGGAAGTGACGACGATGATTTCAGCCAAGAGGGTTCTCCTTAACGTGGGTTCTGGCGCGTCAGTCGAGCGCCGCGATGTGCAGCTTGCCCTTTTCGAGGCAGATCTGCACGGCGCGTCCGATCAGCTCACGGGGGAAATCGTCGGCGACCATGTAGGTGCCGGCGATGGCCACGAGTTCGGCATGGAAGTCGCGGCAGAAGATCCGCGCTGCCTCCATGCCCTGAGCGCCCGCCAGCGCACGGCCGCGCAGGGCACCGTAGATGTGAATGGAGCCATCGGCGATCACCTCGGCGCCTGCGCCGACGGTGCCGACGACGGTCAGGTCGCGCTGGTCGGCATAGAGCTGCTGGCCCGAACGCACGGAAGCGACCTGCACCAAGCCCGGCTCGGCGTTGCCGCGCGGCGCGGCGGCGGGCTGGGCGGGCGCTTCGGCGGCCGGGACGCTCCGGGTGGGCGGCGGGGCGGCATCGGAGCCGGTGGCGCGCTCGTACTGGGCCCTGAACTTGGACAGCAGTGGCAGCCCGAGTTCGACGGACAGGGCATCGTTCTCGCTGCTGCCGTAGGCCAGTCCGACCGGCAGGGCGCCGGCACCGCGCAAGGCCTCGATCAGCTCGCGCGCCTGTTCCGCACCGGGCAGTTGCGCCAACCCGCCGAAGTCGAGGATCATCGCGGCGCGCGCGAACATCTTCGGCGCCCGGGCCACGCGCTGGCGCATTTCCTCGGCCAGCGCGGGGATGTCCAGGGTGCGGATCTTCAGGTTGGCGATGCCGACCTGCCCGATCTTGAGTTCACCGGCAGGCTCGTAGTTCGGCAGGCTCACGGACAGGTACCGATCGGTCGTTGCCGGCATGCCCGCGTCCGCGGCCTAGCGAGCCAGGGCACGTCGGGCAGGGCGTCGCCGTAGGTTTCCTGGATCCAGGCGTGGCTGCACATCGGCTTCATCAGCATTGAGGCGCGGGTGCCGTCGGCTTGCGCGTTCTGCCCGACCTCGTGGAAGCCGAAGCTGCCGTGGAAGATCAGCGCCGGGTCCATCTCCTGACGCAGGAAGACCTCGCAGGCCAGCTCGGGATACCGGGCTTCCGCATAGCCCTGCACATCCGCATACAGCGCGCGGCCGACGCCACCGCCCCTGCGCCGGCTCGCCACGGCGATGCGGTCGATGTAGAGGAAATCCGGGTAGCGCTCGCGGAACCAGCGGAAGTTGCCGCTGTCGTGCTCGGCGCCGGCACCGAAGGCCATCAGTACGCCGGCAAGGTTGCCGTCGTGCTCGGCGACCCTGAAATACTCGGCGGTATCGAAGAATCGGGACACTCGCGCCGCATCGAGCGGAAGGATGCCGGGTCCGGCTGCGTTGTTGAGGGCAAGGACGGAATCCAGTTCGTGCTCGCGCACGTCTCGGACGACGATCGACATTCCTGACTCCGGTGCGGTGGGATGGCCGGCGCGACGCGACCATCCCGGCATTATCGCACGCCGGCATCCCGGCCGTGGCCATGACTTCCGGGCAGCGCAACACGCCCACGGGCAAGGCTAAGATGCCGCATGTTCGGCAGCATTTCCCATACCCGCCTGCTGCGCTACGCCGGCCTGTTCACATGGGCGATGGTGGGCGCACCGCTTCTGTACACCACGTTCGTGCTGAGTCGCGGCGGGGCTTCGGCGATCCCGGGCATCGGCCCCTGGGGCTGGCTCGCGTATCTGGCCTTCGGCGCGCTGTACTTCGTGCTGACCCTGCGGATGGGGCGCCCGCATCGCCGCGGGCTGCCCGACTACGTGCTGATGATGCTGCTGCTGGGCTGCTCAGTGGCCGTGAGCCATTTCAGCGGCAGCGGGCTCGGCGGCATCCTGATGGTGGTAGCCGCGACCGCGCTTCCCTGGACGCTGCCGATCCCGTGGGGCATTGCGCTGCTGGCGATCAGCCAGGCATCGATCGCACCGCTCTACGTCTGGTGGCAGGGTTTCGATTGGCCGTCGGCGATCCTGCAGTCGATGATCTACGTCGGCTTCTGCGCCTTCAGCTTCATCACCGGGCTGGTCGCGATGCAGCAGACGGAGGCGCGCGAGGAGCAGCGCCGGCTCAATGCCGAACTGCGCGCGACCCGTGCCCTGCTGGCCGAAAGCGCCCGCGTCAACGAACGCACGCGGATATCCCGCGAGTTGCACGATCTGCTGGGGCACCACCTGACCGCGCTCAGCCTGAACCTGGAGGTGGCCGGCCACCTGACCGAAGGCAAGGCGGCCGGGCATGTGCGCCAGGCGCATACGCTGGCGAAGCTGCTGCTCACCGACGTCCGCGAAGCGGTCAGCCAGATGCGCGAGGATGGTGCCGCGTTGCACGTCGCCAGCGCGCTCAAGCCGTTGGCCGAGAACGTGCCCAACATGGCGATCGAGATGGAGGTCCCCGAGGAGCTGGTGATTTCCGATCCCGAGCGCGCGCACGTGCTGTTGCGTTCGGTGCAGGAGATCATCACCAACGCGGTGCGGCATTCCGGCGCTTCCAGGCTGCGCATACAGATATGGCGCGATGCCGGCAGCCTGTTGGTGGACGCCCGCGACGATGGCCGCGGCGCGGAGAACGCGACGCTCGGCAACGGCCTGCGGGGCCTGTCCGAACGGCTGCGTCAATATGCCGGCTCGGTGCTGGTGGATACGGCGCCGGGCCATGGTTTCGCGCTGCAGCTGAGGCTGCCGCTGGTGGATTCGATCAAGCAGCCGGAAGGCTTGCAGAACACGGGAGCGGGGAAATGATCCGGGTATTCCTGGTGGACGACCAAACGCTGGTAAGGCAAGGGGTGCGCTCGCTGCTGGCCCTGTCCGACGACATCGAGGTGGTGGCCGAGGCCTCCGACGGCCGCGAGGCGGTGCAACGCATCCCGGAGGTGGCCCCGAACGTCGTGCTAATGGACATGCGCATGCCGGTGATGTCGGGGTTGGAGGCGCTGCAGGCGCTCTCTCGCGCCGGCCAGTTGCCGCCGACCATCATCCTCACCACGTTCGACGACGACCAACTCGTGTTGGCGGGGTTGAAGGCGGGCGCGCGCGGCTACCTGCTCAAGGATGTTTCCCTGCAGCAGCTGGTGGGCGCAATCCATACCGTCGCCGGCGGGGGCTCACTGGTCCAGCCGGCGGTCACCCAGCGGCTGCTGTCGGGGCTGGAGCACATGCAGAACGAGTTCGTCAGCCTGGACCGCCCCGATCCGCTGACCGACCGCGAGACCGAGATCCTCCGGCTGATGGCCGGCGGCTTCTCCAACAAGGAAATCGCCAATTCGCTCGGCGTGGCGGAGGGCACCATCAAGAACCACGTGTCCAGCATCCTGTCGAAGCTGGGGGTGCGGGACCGCACCCGGGCGGTGCTGAAGGCCTTCGAATTGCAGCTGGTCTGAGCGTTGCGCGCGCTGCAGCGACCGTCCGGGCCTGGGCCGGACCATCTCGCGCCTCCCCCCCGGTGTTTGCTAGCATTGCCAATCCGCGACCCTCGGCGGCCCGACCGGCCTGGAGATTTCCCGAATGACCCGTTTGATCGAGTTACTGATTTCCCTGGCGATCGTCGCCGCGCTGTTCCTGGTGGTCGGCATCGTGTTGCCGTCGAGTCGTCATGTCTCGGAAAAGGTCGAAACCAACCGCAAGCAGACCATCGTGTTCGATCTGGTCAACGGATTCGGGCGCTTCCACGACTGGAACTCGCTTTCGGCCCGCGACCCGGCCATCCAGATGAAGATCTCCGGGCCTGAATCGGGCAAGGGCGCCAAGCTCGAGTACAGCTCGAAGGAAAAGGGCATCGGCGACGGTTCCTGGACGATCACCGAGAGCACCCCGAAGACCAAGGTGGCCTATGCCATCGAAAACGACGACTTCGGCAGCAACAAGCGTTCGGTCATCACCCTGGATCCCACCGGGCGCAACAACCGCAACATCGCCATCCGCCAGACCTACGACGTCGATTACGGCTTCAACCTCCTGGGCCGTTACGCAGGCCTGTACGTCAAGAGCTACATGGGCGAGGACATCAAGATCGGCCTGTCGCGCCTCACCAACCTGCTGGCCGGCATTCCCAACCAGGATTACGGCATCTCCAACGGCCGCCTCACGGGTTTGGAGCTGGTGGACCTGCCGGCCGAGCACGTGCTGTTCGTGACCTCCGGCGGCATCAAGCGCGACGATTCCAGCATCCAGGGCGCGATGAACTCCAACCGCGAATGGATCAGCCGCACGATCGCCGCCAACGGCCTCGAGGCCGTCGGCCCGGTCCGCATCGTGACCAATGATCTCGCGCGCGAGACCTACAACTTCGACATCGTCCAGGTCGTGCGCAAGACGGGAGCCACCGGCGACACCAGCGCACAGCTCGACGTCACTACCCAGGGGCCGGTGAAATACGCCCTCAACCCCGCGCGTCGCGCGGTCCACGGCAAGTTCACCGGTTATTTCGCCGAACTCGATGCGATGCGCAACGCGATCCGCGCCTGGGCCGCGGTGCGCGGTCACGACGTCGTCGACCGTCCGTTCGAGGTGTATACCGGCGGCATCGCCCCGGCCTTCACCGAGAACGGCACCTTCGACATGTACTGGCAGGTCAAGTAACCCGCCACTTTCCGCAAGGACGCCGCGCTCGCCGCGGCGTTCTCGTTTCAGGAGGCCACGCACATGCAGATTCCACGCCCGCTGGACGAACGCCGGATGCGCCGCCGCTTCCTGCTCGCGCTGGCCGGATCATTGCTGGCGTGCGCCTCCGTTGCGTTGTCCGCCTACGCTTCGCACGCCTCGCTCGGCGGGATCGAAAGCGAATGGCTGGTCCGTGCCTGGCAGTTGGGGCTGGCGCACGGCATCGCACTGGCCGCCCTGTCCCCGCTGGCCGTGCGCCGATGGGCTTACTTCGGGTTGGTGGCGATCCTCGCGGGGGCGCTGCTGTTCTGCGGCAGCCTTGTGGGTGGCGCGCTCAGGGGATGGCCGACCACAGCGGCACCGCTCGGCGGCATGCTGATGATGCTGGGCTGGCTGATGCACGCGTTCGGCCAGTGGAGGCGATGAAGCGGCGCCATCCGCGGGGATTCGTCACAGCGCTCGCGGACGAGCATCTGTCGCGGCGCGACCGCAGGCTGGCGCGCTGGATCGAGCGGATCGGATCGATCGCACCACAGCCGCAATGGCGCGGGCGTTTCGATCCCGTTGACGCGCTGGCCCGCGCGATCCTCTACCAGCAACTGTCCGGCAAGGCCGCCGCCACCATCGTCGGGCGGGTGGAAGCAGCGATCGGCAGCCAGCGGCTTCACTGCGACACGCTGGCGCGGATCGACGACGCGGCCTTGCGTGCCTGCGGCGTGTCGGGGAACAAGGCGCTGGCGCTGCGCGACCTGGCCCGGCGCGAAGCCGACGGTGAAATCCCGACGGTCGCGCAACTGCCCTGGATGGAAGAGCAGGCGATCATCGACGCGCTGGTGCCCGTGCGCGGCATCGGACGCTGGACGGTGGAGATGATGCTGATGTCCCGGCTCGGCCGGCCGGATATCCTGCCGGTGGACGATCTGGGCATCCGCAAGGGCATCCAGGTGCTGAACCGGCTCGGCTCGTTGCCGACGCCCCGGGAAGCGCTGGCGCGCGGCGCGCGCTGGGCTCCGTACCGGACCCAGGCCAGTTTCTACCTGTGGCGTATCGCCGACGCGGGCGATGCCCCGGTGCCGCGTTCGCAGGATCGCTAGTTGCGCGCGGTCAGCGCATGGCGGCCGCGTAGCCGCTGTCGCGGATGATCTTCTGCATGGGATCGGCCAGCTTGACGTTGCAGGCGAGCAGGCCGCGGCTCTCGAGGCTGCGGCCATCCATCGGCGCGGTGGGCGCGCCGATGAAATCGCCAACCCGGCCGCCGGCCTCGCGCACCAGCAATACCCCTGCGGCGATGTCCCAAGGCATCACCCCGGCCTCGAAATAGGCGTCGATCCGGCCGCAGGCGGTGTAGGCGAGGTCCAGCGCCGCCGATCCGGTGCGGCGGATATCCTCGGCCTGCGTCAGCAACTGCCGGACGCACTCGAGTTGGGCGCCGGTCCGGGCGCGCTCCCGGGGATGGAAGCCGGTGGCGAGCAGCGCACCCTCCAGCGTCTTGCGTTCGGCCACGCGGATGCGCTTGTCGTTGAGGACCGCGCCATAGCCCCTGCTGGCGGTGAACAGTTCGTTGCGCAGCGGATCGAACACGACGCCGTGGATCGGCTCGCCGTTTTCCACCAGCGCGATCGAGACGCACCAGTGCGGCAGGCCGCGCAGATAGTTGCTGGTACCGTCGAGCGGATCGATCACCCACACGCTGCGGCCCTTGCCTTGCAGGCCACCTTCCTCGCCGAGCACGGCATGGTCCGGCGCGCTGCGCTTGAGTTCGCGGATCGCCGCCTGTTCGGCTTGGGCGTCCACTTCGCTGGCGTAGTCCTGGCGGCCTTTCTCGACGACGTTCAGGGCATCCAGCCGGTTGAGGTTGCGCAGGAGCACGTTGCCCGCCGCGCGCGCGGCCTTGACCATGAGGGTGACGGCAGGTTGCTGCATCAGAAGTACGCCTGGATGGGGAAGAACGGGCCGCGACGGGTTCCCGCGGGGCAGGGAGTTTAACATTCGTGCCATGAGCCTACCCACTGATACCGCACACCGCATCCGCATCGTCCTGGTCGGTACCCAGCATCCCGGCAACATCGGCGCGGCCGCACGCGCCATGCGGACGATGGGGCTGGCTCGGCTGGTGCTGGTGGCACCGGAAAAGCGGCCCGACCTCACCACGACCTCGATGGCCGCCGGCGCGGAGGCGCTGGCCTTCGATGCCCCGGTCCACGCGACCCTGGCGGAGGCGGTGGCGGATTGCCGGCTTGTGCTTGGCTGCACCGCGCGCGGCCGACGGATCGCGCTCGAGGAGCTCTCCCCGCGTGAAGCGGGCAGTCGGGCGGTTGCGGCTGCGGGCTCGGGCGCGGAGGTGGCGCTGGTGTTCGGCCGCGAGCGCACCGGGCTGGACAACGACGAATTGCAGCTGTGCCACGCCGCGGTCCGCATCCCCTCGGATCCGGAGTTCCCTTCATTGAACCTGGCCGCGGCCGTGCAGGTGCTGGCCTACGAAGTGCGCATGGAAATTCTCGGCGGAGCTGCAGCCGAGGCGATCGAACCCGCCGAGGCGGCCGCGTCGCACGCCGAGCTCGAAGGCTTCTTCGGCCAGCTTGGCGATATGCTCGATGCGATCGATTTCCACAAGGGGCGGGCGCCGGAGTCGGCGATGCGCAAGTTGCGCCGCGTGTTCCTGCGCGCCGACATGACCGCGCGGGAAGTCCGGCTGCTGCGTGGCGTGCTGGCGGATGCGCAACGCATCGCATCCTTGGCGGCCGATGCCGACGATGCGGGTCGTTTCGGTTAGTCTTGCTCGGTCCCAAGCCGGCGATGACGGTGAAGCGAATCCTGCGCGTCCTTCCATTCCTGCTGCTCGCGCTCACGGCAACCGTTGCGAACGCCCAGGACGACACCCTCGTCCTGGGCCGGATCAGCGACGATCCCAAGGCGCACTACGAGCAGCTGAAGCCGTTGCTGGACTACGTGGTTCCGCGGATGCACGACGTCGGCATCCGCCGAGGGCGGATACTGATGGCGCGCGATGTCTCGCAGATGAGCAGCTACCTGCGGCGCGGCCGCGTGCACTGGGTCACCGAGACCGCTGCCAGCGGGATGCTGCTGCGACGGCGCGCCGGTGCAGTCCCGCTGCTGTGGACCAATCGTGGCGGCGTCAGCCAGTACCGTACGCTGTTCTTCGTCCGTCGCGACAGCGGGATCGAGACGCTCGAGGCGCTGCGGGGCCGCAGCATCGCCTTCCAGAACAATACTTCGGCCAGCGCCTACTTCGTCCCCGCCTACGAACTGCTGCAACGTGGGCTGAAGCTCGAATTGCAGCTCTCGCCGCTGATGCGCGCGGGCAACGACGTGGTCGGTTACGTCTTCGCCAGGAGCGAGCGCAACATCGCGACCTGGGTGGTCAAGGGCCTCACGGATGCAGGCGTGATGAGCGATCTGGACTGGGAATCTGCCGAGCGCATGCCGCCTGCCTACCGTGCGCAGATGCGCGTGCTGCACATCAGCCAGCCCTTCCCGCGCGCGCTCGAGCTGGTCAGCGAGCGGCTGTCGTCCGAACGGCGCGAGCGGCTCAAGGCGGTCCTGCTGGAGGCCCAGCACGATCCGGCCGCGGCGCCCGCGCTCAAGGCCTTCTTCTCGACCAGCGGCTTCGGCGTGATGGATGAGGCCAGGATGCGGGAGTTCGGGTACATCGAGGCCGCCGTGACCCGGGTGAGCCGGGAGGTCGAATGACGGACCGTCCCATGAAGTGGGCCTTCGGCATCCAGGCGCAGGTCGTGCTCGCCATCATCCTGGTGTTCTCCACCGTGCTCGGCACGATGGCGCTGCTGCTGTACCGGCAGAACCTGATGCGCGAACAGGTGGCGATGGTCACGCGCGAAGCCATGCAGGGCGCAATCGTGCAGCAGCTGCAGGACCGTGCGCACGATCGCGTGGTGCAGATGGCGGATTCGTTGACCAACCCGTTCTACTACTTCGACCTCGAATCGATCGGCAAGCTCTCCGAATCGGTCAAGGGCGAGGCGGACGTCACTTACGTGCTGGTATACGACGACAAGGGCAACATCGTCCACGACGGTTCGGGGGAAATCGCCGCCTACGGCCGCAAGATGGACGATCCGCTGGCGACGGCGGCCATCACCGCGAAGGGGCCGCTTGTGCAGAGGACGCCATCGGTGATGGATGCCGCTATGCCGATCGAACTTGGTGAGGATCGGCTGGGCGGGGTGCGGATCGGCTATTCGCTCCAGAACGCCAACCGCGCCGTCGCGCGCGCGACCGCTTCGCTCGACGAGCAGGTGGAGACGCTCGCGGCCCGCGACCGCAACGCGATCGCGTTGTTGATCGCGATCATGCCGCTGGTGGCGCTTGCGATGGCCTGGTACATGCAGCGGCGCTTCGTGCGCCCGGTCATGCAACTCGCACAGCATGCGCAGGCAATGGAGTCCGGCCGGTACGATGTCGCCATAGCCGAGAGCCGGCGGCGCGACGAGGTCGGCGCGCTCGAGCGCGCGTTCGCCCGCATGAGCCGCAGCGTGCGCGACCACGACAGCCAGATCCGCGAAATCGCCTTCACCGATGCGCTGACCGGGCTGCCCAACCGGCGCAGCTTCCTGGAACGGCTCGACGCGCGCCTGATGAACGAGGACACCGATGGCGGCATCGCGCTGCTGTTCATCGACGTGGACGATTTCAAGCGGGTCAACGACACCATGGGCCACGAGGCCGGCGATCGCGTGCTGATCGAATTGTCCGACCGTTTCCGCAGCGCCGCCGACGCCATGCCGTTGCGCAGCTCGGAGGTGGCCCGGCTGGGCGGCGATGAATTCGTGATCGTGATCCAGGCGCGCGAAGGCGGCCCGCGCGCGCTCTCGGCGGTCGCGAGCCAGCTCGCAGAGGCGATGGTCGACGCGGCGGCGCGGCCGGTCGAGCTGGCGGACGGGCAGCGCGTGTTCCTCGGCGCGTCGATCGGCATCACGCTGTTCCCGGGCGATGCCGTGGGGGCGGTGACGCTGATCAAGAACGGTGATATCGCCATGTACCAGGCGAAGACGGCCGGCAAGCATTGCTATCGCTTCTACCACCCCTCGATGGAGCAGGTGGTCGAGCGCAGGGTCAGGATGGAACACGAATTGCGCACGGCCTGGGAGCGCGGAGAGCTGACGCTGGTCTACCAGCCGGTGTACCGCCTGTCAGACCGGCGCGTTCTCGGGGCCGAAGCGCTGTTGCGCTGGCAGCACCCGGAGTATGGCCTGGTGGCGCCGTCGGTGTTCATCGGCGTCGCGGAGGAATCCGGGCTGATCGAGCAGATCGGGTCGCAGGTAATGCGCGCGGCCTGCCAGGACGCAGCCCACTGGCACCTTCGGGACGATGGCGATGAGCCGTTCTTCGTGTCCGTCAACCTGTCCGCGCGCCAATTGCGCGACGAATGGCTGCCTTCGGAGGTGGGACGGATCCTGGCCGAAACCGGTCTGGCACCGGGACGCCTGCACGTGGAGCTGACCGAAACGGCGGTGCTGGATCCGGACGTGGCCAACGGCCCGCTGCTGGACCGGTTGCGCGAAATCGGCGTCAGGATCTGGCTGGACGATTTTGGCACCGGGTTCTCGGGCCTCAACCACCTGCGCACGCTGACCGTGGACGGAGTCAAGATCGACCGTTCGTTCGTGGCCGACATCCTGCAGGATGAGGACGACCTGGCGCTCACCCGCGCGGTCATCGGCATGGCGCGTTCGCTGGGCGTCGTGGTGGTGGCCGAGGGCATCGAGGAGCTCGGGCAATACGAATTGCTGCGTGATGCGGGCTGCGAACTGGGACAGGGTTACTGGCTTGGCCAGCCGATGGTCAACGAGGATTTCATCCGGCTGATCGAGGACTGATCGCGGGCCGGCCGTTCAGAGCACGAAGTGGTCGATCCACCAGGCGGCGCGGATCGCCAGTTCGCCCGACAGCACGCCGAACACCAGCACCGCGGCGCTGCCCGCCACCCATGCGAGCAGCATCAGCGCGCCGTCGCGTTCGAGCAGCGCCAGCGCCAGCAACAGCAGCAACAGCGCGAACACGACATTGGTGAAGGGGATCGGCAAAGCCAGCAGCACGCCCAACAGCACCAGCAGCAACCCGGTGAACATGCTGGCGAGGGGGTGGCCGATCAACCCGGGCCAGCGCGGCTTGATCCAGCGTTCCAGGCGCGCGAGCCAGGGCGACATGCGTTCGTCGAAGCGGATCAGCAGCCGGCGGTGGGGGCCGCGCGAAGCCAGCCACCCCGGCAGCCAGGCGCTCTGCCGCGCCAGCAGCAGCTGCAGGCCGACGAGGATGATGACCGGGCTGCCGATGAAGGCGGCCACGCCCGGGAAGAACGCCGGCGGGATCGCCAGGAACAGCAGCACGCCGAAAGCCCGCGGACCCAGTCCCTGCAGGAGCGTGCCCAGTCTCAGGACGTCGTCGGGGTCGCCTTCGGCCAAGGCGTCGAGCAGGGCGCGGGTGCCGGCTTCGCCGTCAATCGTCCGCATCGTCGGGCGATTCCAGCCGCTGCAGCAGCAGCTTGTCGATGCGCGGCCCGTCCAGGTCGACGACCTCGATGCGCCAGCCCGCCCAGTCCAGGTGTTCGCCGACGTGCGGGATGCGCCCGAATCCGGCGATCAGCATCCCGGCGGCGGTGTGGTAATCGTGCTCGTCCTCGTCGGGCAGGCGGCTGGTGCCGATCAGTTCGCGCAAGTCGTCGACCGGCAGGCTGGCATCCACCAGCAGCGATCCGTCCTCGCGCCGGACCACCATCGGCTCGTCGCGACCTTCTCCGGTCTGTATGCGGCCCAGCACGGCGACCATCACGTCGTTGAGGGTGATGATGCCGGTGACGTCGCCGTATTCGTCGACCACCAACGCCAGCGACTGCTGCTCCTCGCGGAAGATTTCCAGCAGCTTCATGGCGTGGGTGGATTCGGAGACGAACACCGCCTCGCGCAGGTCGTGGAACAGGTCGAGGCGGGTCTGGTCGAGTTCGTGCAGCAGCGACTTCACCTCCAGCACGCCCAGCACGTTCTGGTCGTTGCCGCGATAGACCGGGTAGCGCGAGAAAGGCGTCTCGCGCATCGTTTCGAGGTTCTCCTCGAAGGAGGATTCGGTGTCGAGCCAGGTGATGCGGGTGCGCGGCGTCATCAGGCTTTCCGCATCGCGATCGCCCAGGCGCATAACCCGATGCATCATGTTGCGCTCGTCGTCGTCGATCACGCCCTGTTCGTGGCCTTCGCTGACGAGTAGCTGGATCTCCTCCTCGGTGATTGCGTTGCGGGCGTCGTCCCTGATGCCGAGCAGGCGCAGCACGGCGCGGTTGATCGCGCCGAGCGCCATGACGACGGGCTTGGCGATGGTGGCCAGCGCGGACAGCGGGATGGCGACGGCCGAGGCGATCTTCTCGGGGTTGGTGATGGCCAGGCGCTTGGGGATGAGTTCGCCGAAGATCACCTGTCCGGCGGTGATCAGGGTGACCGCGATGCCGATGCCGATGGGCTGCGCGTATTCGCCTGCGCCGGGCCAGGTATCGGCCAGCCAGGCGGCGACCTGATGGCCGATGGCATCCCCGCCCAGCACGCCGGCCAGCACGCCGATCGACGTGATGCCGATCTGCACGGTGGAGAGCAGGTTGTCCGGCTGCTCGGCCAGCGCCAGCGCCTTGGCCGCACCGCGGGAATGCTCGGCCATCTGCTTGAGGCGGATCTTGCGCGAGGTCACCAGCGCCATTTCCGACATCGCGAAGAAGCCGTTCAGCGCGACCAACGCGACGACGATCAACAGCTCCAGCATGGCCTGGACTCGTCGGTTGGCGGGGCGCCGGCACTGGCGTGGCCGGCGCGGAGGGGAGGTCGGTCGTCGTCCATGGGCATCGGGATCTGGCGGCCGGCATCATAGCAGCGGCGGCCGTTCCGGCTTGACGGGCTGCTCACGGCTTCATCCATTTGTCATAATGCCGCATCGCCACGGGGCGCCCAACCGAGTCCAGCCATGTTCTCACTCCAGACGATCTTCGGCTCCGGCAAGCAGTTCTACGACCTGCTGGACGAGGCCGCCGCCGCCGCGCACGACAGCACCCGCGCGCTCTACGAAATGCTCAAGGCCCCGGAGAACTACCACGGGCTGGATGCGTTCAAGCTGGCACGCCAGCGCGAGCGCGTGGCATCGGACAAGATCAACAAGGCGCTGGTTGACAGCTTCATCACCCCGATCGAGCGCGAGGACATCGAGAGCCTCGCCAGTGCCCTGTACAAGATACCCAAGCAGGTGGAGCGCTTCGCCGACCGCTTCGAGCTGGCCAAGCACCGGCTCGACGGGATCGACTTCGCCCCGCGCGCCGCCATGCTCGAACAGGCCGCCGGCGTGGTGGTCGAAATGGTGAAGGGGTTGCGGCACATGCGCCTGGAGCCGATGAGCAAGCTCAACGAACGCCTGCGCTCGATCGAGATGGAGGCCGACAGGCTGATCCTGGAGCTGCATCGGGAAATCTATTCCGGGCGGATGGACGCCGCCGACATGTTCCTGCTCAAGGAGTTCTTCGAGATACTGGAGAAGGCGATCGACCGCTGTCGCGAGGCGGGCGTCGTCGCCTACCAGATCGTGCTCAAGAACAGCTGACGGGAGCGCGGCCATGCTGACCCTCGTGCTGCTGGTGATCGCCACCGCGCTGGTGTTCGAGTTCATCAACGGCTTCCACGACACCGCCAATTCCATCGCCACGGTGGTGGCGACCAAGGTGCTGAGCCCGGGACAGGCGGTGATGCTGGCCGCCAGCATGAACCTGATCGGCGCCTTCGCCGGCACCGCGGTCGCCAAGACGATCTCCAGCGGGCTGGTGGACATGGAGGTGGTCAACGTCACCTCGCAGGTGATCCTGTGCGCGTTGTCCGGCGCGATCGTCTGGAACCTCATCACCTGGTGGCTGGGGCTGCCGTCTTCCTCCTCGCACGCCCTGATCGGCGGGCTCTGCGGCGCCGCGCTCTCCGCCTCGCACAACGACTGGGCCGCACTGATCTGGTCGCATGCCGGCGACGGTGGCTGGACCACCAACAAGGGCCTGCTCTGGAAAGTGGTGGTGCCGATGGTGACCTCGCCCGTGGCGGGATTCACGCTGGGCGTGTTCATCCTGGCCTTGCTGTACGCGATCATCGCCGGCATGGGCAAGGCGGGCGGCCGGTTGGCGCGACTGGCGCGACCGCGCTGGGTGAACGCCTTCTTCGGCAAGGCGCAGATCGTGTCCGCGGCCTACATGGGCTTCGCGCACGGCAAGCAGGATGCGCAGAAGACGATGGGCATCATCGCGCTGGCGTTGTTCGGCGCACAGCAGGCGGGCACGCTGGACAACCTGCCGGTCTGGCTCTCCTTTCTCCACCCCGGCGGCGGTAAGGACGACATCGACAACTGGATCATCGCCACCTGTGCACTGGTGATGGCGGCCGGCACCGCGATGGGCGGCTGGCGCATCATCAAGACGATGGGTCACAAGCTGGTCAAGCTGCAGCCGATCGACGGATTCGCGGCCGAGACCGCCTCGGCGACGATCCTGGTGACGGCGGCGCAGCTGGGCATGCCGGTCTCCACGACCCACAGCATCTCCACCGCGATCATGGGCGTGGGCTTCGGCAAGAATCCGCGCGCGCTGAAGATCACGGTGATCGAGCGGATCATCTGGGCCTGGATCCTGACCATCCCGGCGGCCGGCGGCATCGGCTACCTGCTGTTCCGCCTGGTCGAGGCGTTCGGCTGGGCTTGACGCCAGCACCCGTGCGGCCGAGCGTGTCGGCATGGATGAGTCGGTGGACGAGAAACGGGAACGCATCCTGCGGGTGGTGCGGGGTATTCCACGCGGCCGGGTGATGGGCTATGGCGAAGTCGCGCGCAGGGCAGGCCTGCCGGGCCGTGCGCGGCTGGCCGCCCGGGTCCTGGCCGACAACGACGACCCCCGGCTGCCCTGGCATCGCGTATTGCGCAGCGATGGCCGCATCGCGCTGCCGGCGGATTCCGAGGGCTACCGGGAGCAATTACGCAGGCTGTCGGCCGAGGGCGTCACCGTGCGCAATGGTCGTGTGCGCGGGCAGAAACCGGCGGCGGACCTCGACCAAATGCTGTGGGCGCCGCCGGACTGACGGCGACGGCCCGGCATCCCTGCAGGCCCTGCTCGCCTTGCACGGCCGGCACCTGCGGATCACGGGAATGAATGCGCCGTGCGGCTATCATGTCCGCGCCTTCTGGAGTCCCCATGTCCCGGCTACCCCCCGTCACCCGAGCGCTGTTGATCGTCACCGTCGCGATGTTCGCGATGCAGTACCTGCTGGGTGAGGCCCGGATGTCGCCGTTCATGCTGTGGCCGTGGGACAGCGGGGCCGCCGGTGGGTACGGCCGCTTCATGCCATGGCAGCTGCTGACTTACGGCTTCCTGCACGGCGGGCTGATGCACCTGTTCTTCAACATGCTGGTGCTTTTCATGTTCGGATCGCCGCTCGAACACGTCTGGGGCGGCCGGCGGTTCGCGATCTATTACCTGGCCTGCATCGTCGGCGCAGGCCTGTGCCAACTCCTGGTTGGTGCATGGACGATGTCGGAAGGCGGCAGCGCCTATCCGACGATCGGGGCCTCGGGCGGCGTCCTCGGGCTGGTGCTGGCCTACGGACTGATCTTCCCGCAGCAGAAGGTGATGATCTTTCCGATCCCGGTCTTCATCCCGGCGCGGATCGCGGTGGTGCTGGTCGGTCTGTTCGCGCTGTTCGCGGGCGTGACCGGCAGCATGCCGGGCATCGCGCATTTCGCGCACCTCGGCGGCATGCTGACCGGCTGGCTGCTGATTCGCTACTGGCGGGGCCAGCCGCCGTTCGGCGGCCAGGGCCGCGGCAAGCGCCATTTGCGCAGTGTCTGATGCCGTGGCGGCGGGCACGCAGGCGCCCGCCGCCACCAGATCGGATCACCAGACGGTGACGCGGCTGGCTTCCGGCAGTGCCATCGCGCCGGGTGCCTTGCACTGGAAGCTGGCAGCGAACATCTCGCGGTTGGCGAGCGTGCCGTTGCTGCGCCATTGGCCCGGGGCCTCGATCGAGGTCGCGGAGAGGTAGGTCGCCGCTTCAGGCGACATCTGCTGGGCCCAGAGCCGCGCCCAGCCGCGATAGAAGGCCTGGCGGTCCGGGACGGCCGGGGTCTGGTCGTGCTGCTGCGCTGCCTCTGCCAGCTCGATGCCCGACAGGTCTCCCAAGGCCTGCGCGGCTACCCGCCGACCATCGACCTTGACCCCGGCCAGGCCAGGATACGGGTAGGCATCGTACTGGGCGGCAACGCGGGAAAGCCGGTCCTCCCATGCCGCCACGTCGGCTGGCGTCCACCAGTCGCGCAGGTTGCCGGCGGCATCGATATGGCGCCCGGTGCCATCGACGGCGTGGGTGAGTTCATGGCCGATCAGCGCGCCTAAGCCGCCGTAATGGGCGGCGGGATCGACCGTCATGTCGAGCACCGGCGGCTGCAGGACGGCGGCGGTGACGATGAGCCGGTTCTGGGCGATGTCGTAGTGCAGCGCCGGCTGTTGCGGCAGCACGTTCCAGCGCCGCTCGGCGTTGGAACGGCCGATCCGGCGCATTTCCTCACGGTGGCGCCAGGTGGAGGCGATCAGCATGTTGCTGCCGAAACTGCCGCGACCCATGGGCTGGATGGTGTAGTCGAGGTCGCGGCGCGGCGTGCCGATCTCGATGCGGGTCCGGGCCAGCTTGGCGCGGGCTTCGGTCTTGGCGGCAGGGCTCATCCAGGCATTGGCGTCGATCGCCGCCACCAGCGCGTTCTGCACCTGGCGCGCGACAGCCTCCGCGCGCGCGCGCGCTTCGGGGCTGAGATAGCGTGCGGCGTATTCGCGCCCCAGCATCGGGCCGGCGGCCAGGTTGATCGCGTCGAGGACCTGCTTCCAGCGCGGCTTGGGCGCGGTCAGGCCCTGCAGCACCTGGCCGCGGAACTCGTAATCGGCATCGCGGAAGCTGCGCGAGAGATAGGGCGCCATCGCGCTGCCGACCTGGTAGCGCAGGTAGACCTTCCATTGTTCCGGGCGCAGGCCGGACACCAGCGCGTCCAGCTGCTGGAACAGCGCCGGGTTGGCAATCGAGACGATGTCGTCCTTGACACCCTGGGCCTGGATGAACTCGGCCAGCTGCAGGTTGCGGTATTGCTTGCGCAGGTCGGCGACCTGCACCGGCGCGTAGTTCCCGCGCGGATCGCGCATGCTGTCGAGCGGACGCGATGCCTGTGCGATCCGGGTCTCGATGTCCAGCACGGCCTGGGTATCGGCGGCGAGTTTCGCGGCATCGCTGCCGGTCAGCGTCAGCAGCTTGCCGACATGGTTGCGGTAGCGCGCCATCAGCGCGCGCGCATCGGCATCCTGCCGCGTGTAGTAGGCCGGATCGGGCAGCACCGTGCCGCCCTGGCTGAAGTAGCCGATGTGGCGGTCGAGGTCGTTGAGGTCGACATCGGCACTGAAGTTGAACAATACCGGGATGCCGACCTGGTGCAGCGCGGCGATCGCCGCCGGCACGTCGCGGCCGCGGCGGATGCCGTTGATGCGGTCGAGCAGCGGGCCGATCGGCCTGGCGGCATCGCCTTCCACCGCGGCCTCGTCGAGGCCGCTGGCCCAGAAATCCCCGAGCAGTTTCTGCACGTTGCCGACCGGCGACTGCATGGCCGCATCGAGCAGGTCGCGTTGCTGTTGCTCGCTCTGTGCGCGCAACACGCCCAGCGCGCTGATCACTGCGGTTCCCTCCAGCGGCTGCAGCGATGACAGCCAAGCCTGGTTGGTGGCGGCGTGGAAATCGCTGCACTCCGCGGAAACGGCGGGCGCCTTCTTGGCCTTGGCTTTCTTGGATGCGGCCGGCTTGCGTTTCTGTGCCAGGACATCGGGGGAGGTCGCGCCTGCGGCGAAGGCGACCATGAGGGCGAAGGCAAGCGGCTTGGCTGGGGACATCGTGCATTCCGTGTGGGGAAACCGCAGGAAGTCTAGCAAGCGGCGCCTGCCGATCCCTGCAGGTTCGTGAACGGAATCGGCCGCCCTGAAACAGGAACCCGGCGCGTGGCCGGGTTCTTGAATCGCCTGGGGCATGGAGCGTCGGTTACCAGATCACGACTTGCTGGTCGCCGCTTCGCGCCATGCTGTCGCCGGCCTTGCAGCTCCAGGCGGCGGTGAAAGCCGGCATGTTGCTGGGTGCGCCGATCGCACGGAAGTTGGCCGGCGCGTGCGGGTCGGTGGTCAGGCGCACGGACAGCTCGTCCGGGGTGAAGTTGCGGCGCCAGACCGTGGCCCAGTTGGCGAAGAAGCGCTGGTCGCCGGACAGGCCGTCGAGGATATTGGCCGGCTTGCCGCCCAGCGCGCGCAGATAGGCGTCGTGGGCGATCGCCAGGCCGCCGAGGTCGGCGATGTTCTCGCCCAGCGTCAGCTTGCCGTTGACGTGCTTG
>DAIRVA010000009.1:0-50471 GCA_036803045.1 Lysobacter sp.
GTGGTGCGAGACCATCCGCGCCACCAACCCCTGCGGCGAGCAGCCGCTGCCGCCCTACGGCGCCTGCCTGCTGGGCTCGGTCAACCTGACCAAGTTCGTGCGCAATGCCTTCACCGACGAGGCCACCTTCGACTGGGAGGAATACAAGGAAGTCGTCCGCGTATTCACCCGCATGCTGGACAACGTGGTCGAGGTGAACGGCTTGCCGCTGGAGCAGCAGCGCAACGAGATCATGCGCAAGCGCCGCCACGGCATGGGCTTCCTCGGCCTCGGCAGCACGGTGACCATGCTCAGGATGAAGTACGGCTCCGAGGCGTCCTGCGAGTTCACCGAGCGCATCGCCCGCGAGATGGCCGTGGCCGGCTGGGAAGTCGCCCTGCAGCTGGCCGAAGAGAAAGGCCCGGCACCGGTGATGAGCGAAGAGTTCGATGTCACCGCCGAGATGCTGCGCAAGCGTCCGGAAATGGTGAAGGACGGCTGGAAGCTCGGCCAGAAGATCCCCGGCCGCGTGCTGCACGCCAGGTATTCGCGCTACATGCAGAAGGTGGCCGAGGTCGCGCCGGAACTGGTGCAGGCGCTGTCCGAGAAGGGTGCGCGCTTCACCCACCACAGCTCCATCGCGCCGACCGGCACCATTTCGCTGTCGCTGGCCAACAACGCATCCAACGGCATCGAGCCGTCCTTCGCCCACCACTACAGCCGCAACGTGATCCGCGAAGGCAAGAAGACCAAGGAAAAGGTTGATGTGTTCTCGTACGAGCTGCTCGCCTACCGCGAGCTGGTAAACCCGAAGGCCATGCCGTTCTCGGAAGACGCCGACGCGCAGCTGCCGGACTATTTCATCAGCGCCGACGACATCACCCCCAAGGCGCATGTCGACGTGCAGGCCGCCGCGCAGATCTGGGTGGACAGCTCCATCTCCAAGACCGCGAACGTCCCGACCGACTACCCCTACGAGGACTTCAAGGACATCTACCGCTACGCCCACGAGAAGGGGTTGAAGGGTTGCACCACCTTCCGCTTCAACCCGGCGGCGTTCCAGGGCGTGCTGGTGAAGGAAGCGGACCTTGAGAACACCACCTATCGCTTCGAGCTGGACGATGGTTCGGTGGTGGAAGTGAAGGGCAACGAGCAGATCGAATACGACGGCGAGATGCACACCGCCGCCAACCTGTTCGACGCGCTGAAAGAGGGTTATTACGGCAAGTTCTGACGGATGGAGTCACCCGCGCCATCACGCTGCATTGCGCGCAAAGCAGGTATAGCATCGCGCGGGTAACACCCGAACTCCATCCATCTGGTTCACGCCCACAGGAGGGCACATGGCCAAGAAGAAGACCAGCAGCGTGTCGAAGAGCCTCAGCACCGCTGCCGAGAACGTGAAGGACACCGCCGCCAACGTGGGCAGCACCATCGCCTCGCGCGCCAGCGGCGCGGTCGCCACCGTCAAGCGCGCGGCGAGCAAGGCCAGCAAGGCCGTCGGCAAGACGGCGACCAAGGCCCGCAAGGCCGTGGTCAAGAAGGAAGCCGAGCTGAAGAAGTCGCTGTCGGCCAGCGCCGCCAAGGCGCGCGCGGAGGCCGCCGCGCTGAAGAAGCAGGGCGCCGG
Organism: Lysobacter sp.; assembly: GCA_036803045.1. Lineage (GTDB taxonomy): Bacteria > Pseudomonadota > Gammaproteobacteria > Xanthomonadales > Xanthomonadaceae > Solilutibacter. The sequence goes on from DAIRVA010000009.1 coordinate 1,607, forward strand.
CAAGAAGACCGCAGCGGTGAAGAAGGCCGCCGCGAAGAAGGCGACGGCCAAGAAAGCGGCAGCCAAGAAGGCCCCGGCGAGGAAGGCCGCCGCCAAGAAAGCACCGGCCAAAAAGATCACCAGCAAGGCAGCCAGCAAGAAGGCGGCCGCCAAGCGCGTGATCAAGAAGGAAGTGGCCGATACCAAGCGCATCGTGCGCAAGGCGGCCAAGAAGGTGGCCAAGGCCACCGGCACCGCCAAGCGCAAGAGCGCCGCCACCGCCAAGAAGGCCGCGCGCAGCGCCGCCGGCAAGAAAGCCGCCGCGACCCGCGCCGCCAAAAAGTAAGGCTGCAAGACCCTCCGTCGCCGCCAAGCGCGGCGGCGGAGCCGACTCCCCCGACATCGCACCAGCACCGCAGGCAAGGACACCATGGCCGTCAAGATCGAGAAGAAAATCAAGGGATACGCCGTCGTCACCCCGGAGGACAAGGCGCGCGAATCGCAGCCGGCCAAGGCGGGCGCGAGCGTTGACCGCGAGACGGCCGAGGCGGAGTCCGAGCAGGACAACGTCATCCAGATGCACGAGAAGATCGAGCGCCCCGAGGTGCTGATCGGCTCCACCTACAAGATCAAGTCGCCGCTGGTGGAACACGCCATGTACGTGACCATCAACGACATCGTGCTCAATGCCGGCACCGACCACGAGCAGCGCCGCCCGTTCGAGATCTTCATCAACTCCAAGTCGATGGAGCACTTCCAATGGATCGTCGCGCTGACCCGCATCATGTCGGCGGTGTTCCGCAAGGGCGGTGACGTGACCTTCCTGGTCGAGGAAATGAAGGCCGTGTTCGATCCCAAGGGTGGCTACTTCAAGGCCGGCGGCGTGTACATGCCGTCGCTGGTGGCCGAGCTGGGCATGATCGTTGAGGACCACCTGAAGACCATCGGCATGCTGCGCGACCCTGAAATGAGCGAGCACCAGCGCGCATTGATCGCGGAGAAGCGTCGCGCCTACGAAGAACAGCAGGCCGGCTCAAAAAAAAACGCTGAAGCCCGCCTGAGTCCGCCGGCCGATCGCACCACGGCCGAAGGCCGCGTGGAAGAAGTGATCGAAGTCACGGGCGAAGGCGTGTCGTTCCCGCCTTCCGCCACCATGTGTCACAAGTGCAGCACTAAGGCCCTGGTGCTGATGGATGGGTGTGCGACTTGCTTGAATTGTGGGTATAGCAAGTGCGGGTGAGGCTCTGGCTTCCCATCCCGCGCTTCCCATAAATATATGGGTCTCGTGAGTAATCAGATGCTGATCGAAAAGAGATCCCGTTAACGCTTCCTGATCTGTTCCAGCTGGCCGTTTCGCCTCGCAGGAACCCGAAAGATTGCACCGCTCTTTACCAGCTGTGCGGCGGTTGCAATGGGTGTCCAGTACTCGATCAGACGCGCGGCTTTCTCGTAGTGCGAGAATCCATTCCAGCCTTTCGCCAGTACAAACACAGTCAAACCTAGTCGTGCTATGGCTTCCCGCTCAACGGGGCGGCGATGGTGATGGTCGTGCGTAATATGGACTTGAACACCATCGGCGATTGCGCGCTCGAATAGCTCCTCATCCGGTGCGCCCTTCGCGTAATCAGTGACGTGGACGACTCGGTGCTCGTCAACAGCGACAAGCTCGTTTAGCGCCCTCGCTAGGGCTGGCGGAAGATTCTCATCGAGCTGCGCCTTCAAGCAGCGGCAACCTGAGCCTCAAAGGCGGCCGCCTTGCGGACGTCCGCCATCGAGATCTCATAGAGAGTTGCAACGCGTTTAGTATCACCACCTTCAGCTTTCAACGCCTCGGCGATGGCAATCGTTGGGACGCCAGACTCGCTAAGAATCGGCTGCCCAAAACTCCGCTTCGGATCAAAAACGATGGTCTTTGAGCGTGCGATGGGATACCAGCGCATCGCCTCATCGTCCACATTTAGCTCAATGCCGACTCGGAGGGAAGGGCCTATCACTTTACCCATCACATTCTGGCGCTTAACAACATCCACCAGCGCCGTGTCGCCGTTCTCATCGAGCATCTCAAGGAAAATGCGCTTGCCGTCGGTTTTAAACGCCGTGCTAGTGAATGGGTATGCATTCTCTAGTCGCTCGCGCAACTCTTCGATGGTGCGGCGTATCAGACTCAATGGAACGCCGGACTCGATGAATGTGCGGACAAATCGCAGCTCGATCAGATCGCGGAATCCGACGCCGTCAATGTCCGTTTCCGCGAGTTGCGGCGTCCACAATGGGGAATAGAGATGCTTTTCCCCGTTGCGCGTTGCAGTGTGGCCCAGCATCCAGCGTCTGAGATCTCTGGCTTCGCTGCCGATGAAGCGCGCAGCATCGGCAAAGGAGTAGATACCTACTCCGAACGTCAGCTGCGATTGCATCGGGATGCCCATGTCGGTGAGTCTAGCGAATGGCGCCGCCGTCTGTCCTGTTGGGAGCATCTAGATTTAACCTGTGAGTTCGCATGGCGTGAGACGGGCCGATTCTCACGCATGACTGCGACTTGATGCGCAAGGCTGGTCGACACTTATGGCGGGTCAAGCTCCCAAAACGGGGTCAGGTTCACTTTCCAGAAGGTCAGCCTTACCCCGCTCACCCAGAACCCACACCCGCATTCGCGGGCCGCTCATTCAACAACACCGCAATCTTCGCCCCCAACACCAGATCGCTGACCTGCCCAAAGTGGTGATGGCGCACCTGCCCTTGGCGATCAATCAGGATGAGTGTGGGCGTGCCGCGCATCGCATAGGCGCGCATGGTTTGCGGTATCGCTTCGTCAATACCGGGGCGGTCCACGCCCACCGGGAAGGGCAGGCGATACTCGTGCAGAAACGCCTGCAGCGCGACCGGCGTCATCGCCGCGTGGTGCTCGAACACCGTGTGCAGGCCGATGACCTGCAGCTGGCTGTGGTCGAAGGTCTCATGCACGCGCGTGGCCTGCGGCAGCCCATGCGAGACGCAGCCGGGGCAGAGCATCTGGAAGGCCTCCAGCACCACCACCTTGCCGCGCAAGCCCGCGAGCGTGACGGGCCCGGGCGTGTTGAACCAGCGCTCCACCTGCAGGTCGGGGGCCATGGCGGCGTTCCGTGACGGGGCCTTGAACATACTCGCAAAAACCCATAAGTACGGGAAGTACGCACCTGCGCTTGAAACGTTCCTTCTCTCGATATCACGTTTTCGGCGCGGCGGCTACGCAGCGATCACCACAACGCCCGATCATTCAAAAGGACCCGCCATGCCCTTCACCACCATGCCCTCCGGCCTGCAATTCGAAGACACCGTCGTCGGCACCGGCGCCGAGGCCAAGCCCGGCCACAACGTCGTGGTGCATTACACCGGCTGGCTGTTCGAGAACGGCGAGCAGGGCGGCAAGTTCGATTCCAGCAAGGATCGCGGCGAGCCCTTCATCTTTCCGCTCGGCGGCGGCATGGTCATCAAGGGTTGGGACGAGGGCGTGCAGGGCATGCGCGTCGGCGGCCAGCGCACGCTGATCATCCCGGCGAACCTGGGCTACGGCGCGCGCGGCGCCGGCGGCGTCATCCCGCCCAATGCCACGCTGATGTTCGAGGTCGAACTGCTCGGCACCTGATCCATCGGGGCACCTGCGCCTGACGCCCCGTGCATCGGGTTTGGATGCCGGCACATATCGGTGGCATCTTGGGGTGGTCAAGACCGGCATCCGCATCGAGCCATGGGAGGCGTCCAATGCCCAAGACCGCGATTCCCGCTGCGCATCTCAAGCTGAAACGCGCCTATGTGCCTGCCGAGGCATCGGACGGTCTGCGCATCCTGGTGGATCGGCTGTGGCCGCGCGGGGTGAGCAAGCAGAAGGCCGCGCTGGACGACTGGATGAAGGAGATCGCACCCAGCACCGCGCTGCGCGAATGGTTCGGCCACGAGCCGTCGCGCTGGGCGGAGTTCCAGCGCCGCTACAAGGCCGAGTTGAAGCAGAACGCCGATGACATCGCGCGGCTGCGCGCGCTGGCGCGCAAGCAGGTGGTGACGCTGGTTTATGCCGCCCGCGACGAGGTGCACAACGATGCGGTGGTGCTGCGCGAGGTGCTGTTGCAGGGCGATGTCGAGGGCGGTCCCGCATGAAGATCCTCCACGCCGGCGCCACCGGGCTGGTCGGCAAGCTCGTCCTGCCACGTTTGCTGGATGCGGGTCGCGTCAGCCAGGTCATCGCGCCGACGCGGCGCGCGCTCGACATCGGGCATCCGAAGCTGCTCAACCCCGTCGTCGATTTCGATGCGCTGCCGGAGGACGCAGGCTGGTGGGCGGTGGATGCGGTCATCTGCACGCTCGGCACCACCATCGACGATGCCGGTTCGCAGGCCGCCTTCCGCCGCGTCGACCACGACTACCCGCTGCACGTCGCCCGCATTGCGCGCGGGTACGGTGCGCGTACCTATGCGCTCAACTCCGCGATGGGCGCGAACCCGAAGTCGCCGATCTTCTACAACCGCGTCAAGGGCGAGCTGGAGGGGGCGCTGGCCGCGCTCGACTATCCGTCGCTGGTGCTGGTGCGGCCGGGCCTGATCGATGGCGAGCGCACGCAGTCGCGCCCCGGCGAGGCGCGGATGCTGGCGATCTCGCGCCTGCTGCGTCCGTTGTTGCCGATGAACTGGCGGCCCAGTCGCGCCGGTCGCATCGCCGATGCGCTGGTGGAGGCGGCGATCGCTCCGCCGCCGGGCCGCAGCGTGGTGGAGGCGGCCCGGCTGGCGTGACGCGCCGGCAGGAGTGCGTGCCTGGTCAGCCACACCGGGCCACCCGACGCGAGCTCGTACAATGGGCGCACCCGCAACACATGCGATCGCCGCCATGAACACCTTGCCGAACTGCCCGAAATGCGCCTCCGAATACACCTACGAGGACGGCCCACTCTTGGTGTGCCCGGAATGCGGGCACGAGTGGTCGCCCGGGCAGGCCGAGGCCGCTGACGAGGCGAAGGTGGTGAAGGACGCGGTGGGCAACGTGCTGCAGGACGGCGACAGCGTCACCGTGATCAAGGACCTCAAGATCAAGGGCTCCTCGTCGGTGGTGAAGGTGGGCACCAAGGTGCGCAACATCCGCCTTGTCGACGGCGACCACGACATCGATTGCAAGATCGACGGCATCGGCCAGATGGGCCTGAAGTCGGAATTCGTCAAGAAAGCCTGAATTTGCGGCATCCCTGATGCGGGCGTAGGGTGGTGCCCTGCCGCATGCAAGGGGAAATGCGATGCGCCGCCTGTCGATCTTCATGCTGTCGCTCGTCCTGGCCGCCGGCGCGCTAGCGGCCGATCCGCCCACCCTCAAGTCCTATCACGACAGCGCCGGCCAGACCGATGCCTGGTCCGGCGGCGTGCGGATGATCCCGATCCACACCGCGAACGGCGACTTCCGGGTCTGGACCAAGCGCGTCGGCAACAATCCGCGGGTCAAGGTGCTGTTGCTGCACGGCGGACCGGGCGGCACCCACGAATACTTCGAGGCGTTCGACAGTTTCCTGCCGGCCGAAGGCGTGGAGTACTACTACTACGACCAGCTCGGTTCGTACTACAGCGACCAGCCGGACGACATGGCGCCGTTCCTGAGCATCGACCACTACGTCGATGAAGTGGAACAGGTGCGTGCTGCGCTGGGGCTGGACCGCGACGACTTCTACCTGCTCGGACATTCCTGGGGCGGCATCCTCGCCATCGAATACGCGTTGAAGTACCCGCAGCACCTGAAGGGACTGGTCGTTTCCAACATGATGTCCAGCATCCCGGCGTACAACGAATACGCGCACGAGGTGCTGATGCCGCAGATGGATCCGGCCGCGCTGAAGGAAATCCTGGTGCTGGAGGCGGCGAAGCAGTACTCCGATCCTCGCTACGAGGAACTGCTGCTGCCGTTCTACGAGGCGCACATCCTGCGCCGGCCGATCACCGAATGGCCGGAGCCGGTGATGCGTTCGTTCGTGCGCCACATCAACAAGAAAGTGTACGTGCCGATGCAGGGTCCCAGTGAAATGGGCGCCAGCGGCATCCTGCTCGATTGGGACCGCACTGCGGACCTGAAGAAGATCGCGGTGCCGACGCTGGTGATCGGCGCCGAACACGACACCATGGATCCGAAGCACATGCGGATGATGAGCGAACAGTTCCCGCACGGTGATTACCTGTACCTGCGCAACGGCAGTCACATGGCGATGTACGACGACCAGCAAGCCTATTTCGATGGCTTGCTGGCCTGGCTGCGCAAGGTGGACACGGCAGCGGCCACCCAACCGTAACGCGGGACTACAGAACCAGTGCCGCATGCAGCGGCGCGTCACCTTGCCAGCGCGCGCGGCCGCCGAGGAAGCCGAGTTCGACCAGTACGCCGGCGCCGATGATGTCGGCATCCAGCCGGTTCGCCAGTGTGCGCGCCGCCAGCAGGGTGCCGCCGGTCGCCAGCACGTCGTCGACCAGCAGCACGCGGGTGCCGGGGCGCAGGGCATCGGCCTGCACCTGCAGCGCGTCTTCGCCGTATTCCAGCGCATAGCGTTGCTCGATGACCGCGCCGGGCAGCTTGCCGGGCTTGCGCACCGGCGCCACGCCGGCGCCCAGCGCGCGCGCCAGCGGCGCGCCGAGCAGGAAGCCGCGCGCCTCGATGCAAAGCACGGTCTCGATCCGCGCATCGCGCCAGGGCGCGGCCAGCGCCTCGATCGCGGCGGCGAACGCCTGCGCATCGGCCAGCATCGGCATGATGTCCTTGAACACGATGCCCGGCCTGGGGAAATCGGGCACGTCGCGGATCAGGGCGGTCCAGTCGGTCATCGGCGCACTCCCTTGTCGCGCACATCATGACCGATGCGTATGGAGTGGGTCACGGACAGCACCGGATCGGGAGTCTTTGCGTCCGACGCTCAGCCGGCGTAGCGGCGCAGCAGCGCGATCATCGCCTCGGCCTGCGCCTGGCGCTGCTTGGCATTGGTTTCGCCGGCCACGTGTTCAGCCAGGTGGCCGGCCATCACTTCCATCATCAGCGCGTGCATCGCGCCCTTGGCGGCGGCGATCTGAACCAGCACGTCGGCGCAATCGGTGTCCGATGCCAGCGATTTTTCGAGCGCGGCCACTTGCCCGGAGATCCGCCGGACCCGGGCGAGCAGCTTCTTGCGGTCGCGTTGCACATGCGCCATCGGGATCGATCCTATACCCTATGGGGGTATATTGAAAGCTGGAAGCCGCATGAACCTCGACGCCATCGCCCACGCCCGCCGGCACCCCCACGCCTTCGACCAGGGCAACCCGATGGCCGAGCGCAACACCCGCCGCGCGATGTATCTGACGCTGGCGATGATGGTGATCGAGATCACCGGCGGCTGGTGGTACAACTCGATGGCCGTGCTCGCCGACGGCTGGCACATGAGCTCTCATGCGCTGGCGCTGGGGCTGTCGGCGTTCGCCTACTGGTGTGCGCGCCGCTACGCCCACGACCGCCGCTTCGCCTTCGGTACCTGGAAGATCGAGATCCTGGGCGGCTACACCAGCGCGATCCTGCTGCTGGGCGTGGCCGCGCTGATGGCGTTCCAGTCGGTGGAGCGCCTGATGAACCCGGGCGTCATCCATTACCAGCAGGCCATCGCCATCGCCATCGTCGGGCTGGCGGTGAACCTGCTGTGCGCGTACTGGCTGCGCGATCATCACGACCATGACCATGGCCACGCGCATCATCATGGCGATGCGCACGACCACGGGCATCACGATCACGGCCACGATCTCAACCAGCGTTCGGCCTACCTGCACGTGATGACCGATGCGGCGACCTCGGTGCTGGCGATCATCGCGCTGCTGGGCGGGATGATGTTCGGCGCGGCCTGGCTGGACCCGGTGATGGGGCTGGTCGGTGCCGCACTGGTGTCGATCTGGGCCTGGGGCCTGATCCGCTCCTGTGGCCGGGTGCTGCTGGATGCGCAGATGGATGCGCCGGTGGTCGAGGAAATCCGCGAAGTCATCGAGCAGGGCGAGCTGCCCGCGCGGATCAGCGACCTGCACGTGTGGCAGGTGGGGCGCGGCAAGTTCGCCTGCGTGGTCGAGGTGGTGACCGATGCCGCCGCCGATGGCGAACGCTTCCGCCGCGCGCTGTCGGTACACGAAGAGCTGGTGCATGTGACGGTCGAGGTGGTGCCGGCGCGCTAGCGGCGTGCGGGATGCCATCCCCGGCGTTCGCCGCCGGGGCTTGTGTGTTTCGGTTCCGTCCCCATGTCGATGGCAATCCGACGGACATCCGACACGTGCCCGAACACCCCATGTCCCCCAAGCCGCCGCGCCGGCATCGCTGGTTGCGGCGGTTCCTCATCCTTGGATTGATTGCCTTGAGTGCTTCGATAGCGCTGCGCGCGCAGATAGGTGACTACAGCACCTCCCCCCAATACGCCGATGGCCAATTCCAGAACATCACGCCCAGGTCGGCCACCGCGCCGGAACCGGGTGGCAAGACGATGTGGGATTTCTTCTTCAACAAGCCGAAGAACACCGTGCCTCATGCGCCGATCCCGGTACACACGCTCACCCGTGCCGAGCTGGACGCGGCGCCGGACCGCAGCCTGTATCGGTTGGGTCATTCGACCCTCCTGATGAAGCTGCGCGGGCAGTGGTGGATCACCGATCCGGTGTTCGCCGAGCGCGCCTCGCCGGTCCAGTTCTTCGGGCCCAAGCGTTTCCACGCGCCGCCGATTTCGCTGGAAGACTTGCCGCCGATCCGTGGCGTGCTGCTTTCGCATGACCATTACGACCATCTCGACCGCGCCGCGATCAAGAAGCTGGCGTCGAAGGCGGATTACTTTCTCGCGCCGCTTGGCGTGGGTGACCGCCTGGCCGGCTGGGGCGTGCCGCGAGAGAAGGTGGTGCAGTTCGATTGGTGGAAGGGCTTCAGCATCGACGGGCTGAAGTTCGTCTTCACCCCGACCCAGCATTTCTCCGGCCGCGGGCTGCGTGACGGCAACCGCACGCTGTGGGGCTCGTGGGTGATCATCGATGGCGACAAGCGAGTGTATTTCAGCGGCGACAGCGGCTATTTCGGCGACTTCGCGGAAATCGGCGAGCGCTTCGGCCCGTTCGACCTGGCACTGGTCGAGACCGGTGCCTACAACACGCAATGGCCCTACGTGCACATGATGCCGGCGCAGACCGTGCAGGCGTTCAAGGACCTGGGCGGCCGCTGGCTGCTGCCGATCCACAACGGCACCTTCGACCTCGCCATGCACGCCTGGGACGATCCGTTCGAGCAGGTGCTCAAGATCGGCCAAGCCGAGGGCATCGACATCGCCACGCCGATCATGGGCGAGCGCATCGACATCAACGCCCCGCACGCGGGCGAGCGATGGTGGCGGCAAGTGGTCCGCGAAGAGGCGGAACTGGCCCGGCGCTGAGCCGGGCCGGGTGAAGCCTCAGCGCATGCGGCCGAAGTAGCCGCGCAGCGCGGCGCGCAGGTGGTCGGCGCCCTCGCGGCCCCAGTCCCGCTGCAGCTCGCCGGCGAGGCCAATCACCGAGATCGGCACCGCGCCGGCCTGGATCATGCGCTGCATTGCGGCTTCGTGCGCGGCGGTGCTGACCCCGCCGATGGCATCGGCCACGACATAGACCTCGTAGCCTTCCTTCAGCGCATCGAGCACCGGGAAGGCCACGCAGATCTCGGTCCACAGCCCGGCGACGATCAGCTTGCGGCGGCCGGTCGCCTCGATGGCGGCGCGGAAATCCGGATCTTCCCACGAGTTCAGCGTGGTGCGGTCGATCTCGGGCACGCCGGGCAGCGCGGCCTTCAATTCCTCGTTGGTGCCCTGCATGCCGCGGCTCTGCACGCCAACGGTGGACAGCACCACCGGCAACCGGTAGGACGTGGCGATCTCGCCCAAAGTGATGACGCCGGCGAGCAAGGTCTTGGTGTCGATGGAGCCGACGCCCGCGTATTGATCGGGCTGGTAGTCGATGAAAGCGATGGCCGCGTTCTGCGGCGTGATCAGGTGGTCGGACTTTGGGTCGCGGATCGGGGTGGTACCGGACATGGGGGTCTCCCGGGGTGGGGTGGTGATCAGGTGCCGCGTTCGCTGGTGATGGTGGCGCCTTCGCGCATGACCTTGGTGACCGGTGTGTTGGCGACGACTTCTAGCAGGCGCTTCCATTGCGCCTCATCCAGCGGGCCGGTCGCATGCAGGATGCGATTGACGTGCAGGTGGCCGTCATCGTCCATCTGCGCCTGCAGCTCGGCGCGGAACTCGCCGAGGTCCCAGCCCTTGCGCTCGGCATACATGCGCAGGGTGATCGCGGTGCAGGCGGCCAGCGAGGCGAGGTAGAGATCGAACGGCGCCGGGCCTTGGCCTTGCCCACCCAGCGAGACCGGTTCATCGGTCTTCAGGTCGTAGCGGCCGGCGTGGATGTCATGCACGTAGTGCGTGTCGGTCGAGCTGATCCTGGCGCGGGCGATGTTCTTCATGGTGTCGGGTTTCCCTGGTTGGATTCGGCGGCGGCCAGCAGCGGGATGACGAGGTCCTCCTCGTCCTCCAGGTGCCGGCGCAGCAGGCCGCCGACGCGATGCAGCGCCTCCGCCAGCTGCTGCGCACCGCCGTCCGCGGACGATGCCAGAAGCCGTGTCAAATCTTCCAACACATCGATGCCGGCGTGCAGTTCGGCGTGGTCGCGCTCGAGCAGGTCGAAGCCTTTCTCCAGCCGCGGCTCGATCCGTCGGAACTGCGGGAAATAGTGCGTGTCCTCCAGCCGGTGGTGGCCGTGCAGGTGCGACAGGTGCTGGCGCAGCACCGGCAGAGCGCGGTCGCGGAAGGTCGCCGCATCGATCATCTTCAGCTGCCAGTGCGTGGCGAGGCGCTCCAGCATCTGCTGGCCTTGCCGCAGGCTGTCGTGCATCGCGAGCCAGGTGCGCGCCAGGCTGCCCGGCGGCAGCTTGTCCCAGGCCTCGCGCGGGGTGCGCTCGCGCAGGAACAGCAGATCCGGCGTCAGCCGGACCTCCTGCGCTTGCCCGGGGGAGGAGCTTGCCTGGGTCACACGGCCGCCTTCGCGTCGCGCTCGCGCGCGGCGCGGGTGGCATTGCCCCACCAGGCGACCTGGTTGAGCATGTCCTGGGCGGACGGGGCGATGTGATCGTGGATGGCCGACATCGGCTGGCGTTGGTGCACGGCGGCGATGTAGTCGCTGCCGCCGATGTGCACGCCGGTGCGCACCGGCACCATCTGCAGCTCGACTGCGATGTTGCGTGCGTGCTCCACCGCGCGCGCGCCGCCGACGCCGCCGTAGCCGAGGAAGCCGATCGGCTTGTGCGCCCATTCGACATAGGCCTGGTCGAAGGCGTTCTTCAGCGCGCCGGTGATCGAGTGGTTGTACTCGGCGGTGACGACGATGTAGCCGTCGAACTCGCCGATGCGCTTCTGCCACGCGACCGCGCGAGGGTCCTCGCTGGGCGTCCAGGCGTTGGAGGCCTTCTCGTTGAACAGCGGCAGGTCGAAATCCTTGAGGTCGACGATCTCCAACGCGACGTCATCGCGGCCGGTGGCCTGTTCCAGCATCCACTGCGCCGGGATCGGGCCGAAGCGGGCGTCGCGGGTGCTGCCGATGATGACGGCGATCTTCAGGGGCTTGCTCATGGGTGTCCTCGGTGGTGGGTTGGGATGGAATCAAGTGCGCGCGCACCTCGCGGCATCCGGGAGGGGAGGGATGCCGCGAGGTGCGTGCGCGGGGGATCAGTGCATCTGGCCGAACTTGCCGCCGTTGAAGTCGCGGATGGCCTCGGCGATCTCGGCCTGGGTGTTCATCACGAACGGCCCGTAGCCGACCACCGGCTCGTCGATGGGCTCGCCGGCCAGCAGCAGCACCTTGGCATCGCTGTTGGCCTCGATGCGGACGTTGTTGCCTTCGGCCGAAAGCGTGACCATCTGGGCCGGGCGCAGCAAGGCGTCGCCGTTCACCTGCACGGTGCCTTCCAGCACCACCAGCATCGCGGTCCAGCCTTCCTCCTGCGGCAGGTCGACGGTCTTGCCGGCGCCGATCCGCAGGTCCCAGACGTTCATCGGGCTGAAGGTGTTGGCCGGGCCCTCGAAGCCCTCCAGGTTGCCGGCGATGATGCGGGCGGTGCCAGCATCGTCGGGCAGCTTCACCTGCGGAATGGTGGCGTCGGTGATGGCCTGGTAGCCCGGCGCCGACATCTTGTCCTTGGCCGGCAGGTTGACCCACAGCTGCACCATCTCGAACGGGCCGCCCTCGCGGCTGAATCGCTCGGAGTGGAACTCCTCGTGCAGGATGCCGCTGCCGGCGGTCATCCACTGCACGTCGCCGCGCCCGATGACGCCGCCCTTGCCGGTGGAATCGCGATGCTCGACCTCGCCCTCGTAGACGATGGTGACGGTCTCGAAACCGCGGTGCGGATGCTGGCCCACGCCCCGCCGGTAGCCGTTGTTGGGGCTGAACTCGGTCGGGGCGGCGTAGTCCAGCAGCAGGAACGGGCTGCGGCGCGGCACGTCCGGCCCGCTGTAGCCGAACATGCCGTGGACCGGGAAGCCATCGCCCACCCAATGGCGGCCGGGCGCGCTGGTGATGCCGAGGATCTTCTTCATGACGCTCTCCAAAAGGAATCGGACGGATGTCTGGTCAGGAGGAACCATATCAATGGAACGATAAATGCGGTAGATCGCAAAATATGGAATTATTGTTCCAATAAAAGAACAATAGAGCGACAATTCGCGTGCCCGGCAAGCCCGGTCCATTGTCGTGTCGGCGGCATGACGATCGCGTTCAGGAAGGGGGCGGGGCTGCGTCAATGCCGCACGCACCCAGGCCGATCCCAGGCGCGACAGCTGATCGCTCAGGCATGGGGCCAACGCAGCGGCGCAAACCTCGCCCCGCAAGGGCTCATCGCGCACAATCGCCCGATGCCGCCGCATCGGCGGCTCTTGCCGACGGGAACACGGGATGACGAGCGAATTGGCTTCGCGCCGCAAGACGGCGTTGGTGACCGGGGCTTCCGGCGGCATCGGCAAAGGCATCGCGGAGGCCGCCGCGCGCGATGGCTGGAACCTGGTGCTGACCGCGCGCGGCACCGCCGCCATCGAGGCCTTCGCCGACGACTGGCGCCGCCTTCACGGCGTGCAGATCACCGCGCTGGCCGGCGACCTGTCCAGGCCCGGTGGCGCGGATGCCTTGTTCGACGAAGTGCAGGCGCGCGGCATCGCCATCGACTGCCTGGTGAACAACGCGGGCATCGGCGTGTACGGCGAGTTCATCGATACCGCGCTCGACGAGGAACTGGCGATGCTGCGGCTCAACATCGAGGCGCCGACCGTGCTGGCCAAGCGCTTCCTGCCGCAACTCGTTGCGCGCGGCGGCCGCATCCTCAACATCGCCTCGGTGGCGTCGTTCCCACCGGGGCCGTATCTGGCGGTGTATTACGGCAGCAAGGCCTATCTGCGCACTTGGAGTGAGGGCATCGCCGAAGAGCTGGCGACGCGCGGGGTTGCGGTAACCGCATTCTGCCCGGGTCCGGTGCGCACGCAGTTCGCCGATCGCGCGCACGCGAAACGCTCGGCCTTGTTCAGCGGTGGCCACCTGCCCGATGGCGACGAGGTGGGCCGCGCGGCATGGCAGGCCGTCATGCAGGGCCGGCGACTGGTGGTGCATGGCCTGCTCAACAAGCTTCAGGTGCTGGCGATGCGCTTTACCCCGCGCACGTGGCTGGCGAAAATCGTCCGCCGCGTGTCGCGGCCCGTCTGAGGGACTGAAGGTCAGGGATGACGCACGCGATCACCACCACCGAGCTGTTCCTGGTCGCCATGACCATCATCATGGCGCTGCCGTATCTGATCTGGAGGCTGGCCCGCACCGATTACTGGGCGCCGCTGGTGGTGGTGCAGATCATCACCGGCATCGTGCTGGGGCCAGGCGTGCTGGGCAAAGGGTTTCCCGAGTACTACCAGACCATCTTCACCCGTGAGGTGGTGCAGTCGCTCAACGGCATCGCCTGGTGGGCGGTGATGATCTTCGTGTGCATCGCCGGCATCGAGCTGGACCTGAAAAAGGCTTGGGCCAATCGCCGCGAGTCCGGCATCACCGCGGGCCTCGCGCTGGGCACGCCGCTGCTGTTCGGCGCGCTGGCGGCGATCGGGATGCTGCGATACCCGGGCTGGATCGGTCCGGAAGGACACGATTGGCAGTTCGTCGCCGGCGTCGGCATGTCGTGCGCGGTGACCGCGCTGCCCATCCTGATCCTGCTGATGGAGAAGCTCGACATCCTGCGCACGCAGTTGGGCCAGCGCATCCTGCGTTACGCGAGCCTCGACGACATCGCCATCTGGGGCGTGCTCGCCATCGTGCTGATGGATTGGGAGCGGATCGGCCGGCAGGGCGCGTTCCTGCTCGCCTTCGGCATCGCCTGCATGCTGTTCCGAAAATTGATGCGCACGATCCCCGAGCGCGACCGCTGGTACGTGGCGCTGGTCTGGCTGTGCATGGTTGCCTTCGGCGCCGACTGGTCGGGCCTGCACTTCATGGTCGGCGCGTTCCTCGCCGGCGTGGTGATGGACAGCGACTGGTTCGACGAGGCGCAGATGGACCTGCTGCGCCACCACGTGTTGCTGGTGATGATGCCGGTGTTCTTCCTCTCCACCGGCCTGCGCACCAATTGGGCGATGGGCGGGGCGGTGGTGTTCGTCGCCGCAGGCGTCCTGCTGCTGGCATCGGTCAGCGGCAAGCTGGCGGGCCTGCACCTCGCAGGCCGCGCGCTGGGTTGGCCCAAGGGCGAAGCCGGCGTGATCGGCTGGCTGCTGCAGACCAAGGCGCTGATCATGATCATCTTCAGCAACGTGCTGCTGGACAAGCACATCATCACCAGTGAGACCTTCACCGCGCTGCTGTTGATGGCGGTGGCCAGCACGATGATGACCATCCCGATGGTCGCGCCCAGCCTGAAGCGCATGCCGGGGCTGGTCGGGCGCGAATCCTGACGCACCGCATGTTCAGGCGGCCTGCCTAGAATGTGCGGATGCCGCTTCGTCCCGCCCTCGCCGCCGGCCTGTTGTCGTGCTGTCTGCTGCCGAACGTGCAGCACGCGCAGGCGCAGAAGCGCACGGTCTATCGCTGCATTCGCGACAACACGGTGAGCCTGTCGACCGCACCGGAACCCGGCTCCAAGTGCACCGCGAAGGAGATCGAGGACACCGCCGGAAAGCCGCCGAACCTGTGGGGCGAGCTGGGCGTTGTGCAGGGCACGCTGTACGAACGCATGCAGGACGGCAAGCCGGTCTATGGCACGCGCAAGCTGCCGGGGGCGACGCCGGTGCTGAAGTTCACCGTGCAGACGCCGCCGGGCTCCCCGGCGCACTCGGGCCTGGGCAAGGTGGGCCAGCCGCAACTCAAGCCGTTCGATCGCGAGTTCCGCTCGGCGGCGAAAAGCAACAAGGTCGATGACGCCTTCGTGCGTGCGATTGCACATGCCGAAAGCGCCTTCGACCCGAAGGCCACTTCTGCCAAGGGCGCGGTGGGCGTGATGCAGCTGATGCCCGAGACCGCGCGCGAGCTGGGCGTCAGTGATGGCTACGCGCACGATCAATCCATCCGCGGCGGTGCCAGGCACCTCGCCGCGCTGCTGCGTCGCTACAAGGGCGACTACACGCGGGCCGCGGCCGCCTACAACGCCGGCATCGGTGCGGTGGCGAAATACGGTGGCGTGCCGCCCTACAAGGAAACGCTGGAATACGTGCAGAAGGTCGAGGCCCTGCACATCCTGTATCGCAAGGCGCTGAAGCTGCCGCCGCTCAACCCGCCGCTGCGCGCGGCGCAATGATCGCGATGCCGCTGCGCCTCAGCGCGGGGTGAGCTTCAGCAGGCGTGCGTTGCCGCCGTCTTCCAGCAGCCACACCGCGCCATCCGGGCCTTGCTCGATTTCGCGAATGCGCTGGCCCATGTCGTAGCGGGTTTCCTCGCGCGCGCTGCTGCCATCGAATCGCACGACGACCAGCGCCTCCGACGACAAACCGCCGATCAGCGCGCGGCCTTGCCACTGCGGGAACAGATTGCCGTTGTAGAACACCAGGCTGGAAGGCGAGATCACCGGCGTCCAGCTGATCGCCGGCGCGTGGTATTGCGGCGCGGTGTCGTGGTCGGGGATCGGGCGGCCGTCGTAATGGTCGCCGTTGCTGACGATCGGATAGCCGTAATTGTCGCCCCTCACGATCAGGTTGACCTCGTCGCCGCCCTTGGGGCCCATCTCGTTGTCCCACAGCCGGCCTTGGGCGTCGAAGGCAAGGCCCAGCACGTTGCGATGGCCCAGCGACCACACCTGCGCGGCCACGCCGCCCTGCGCCGCGAAGGGATTGTCGGCCGGGATGCCGCCGTCATCGTTGAGGCGAATGATCTTGCCGAGGTTGGCCTGCATGTCCTGCGCGGGGTCGAATTTCTGCCGCTCGCCCGAACTGATGAACAATTTGCCGTCGGGCGCGAACGCGATGCGATGGCTGTAGTGCCCGCGGCCTTGCACCTTGGGCGTTTGCCGCCAGATCGTTTCCGGCACCGATAGCCTGCCGCCGCCGTTGGCATCCAGCATCAACCTGGCGCGTGCGACCACTGCGCCGCGCGTGCCGCCATCGCCCGCTTCGGCGTAGCTGAAATAGATCCAGCCATTCCGCGCGTAATCCGGATGCGCCACCACGTCGCCCAGGCCGCCTTGGCCGCCGTAGGCGACTTCGGGGATGCCGGTCACCGTGCCGACCGCCCGCGTGGCGGGGTCGAACAACTTGAGCTTGCCGGCCTTTTCGGTGACCAGCAGGCGGCCATCGGGCAGGAAGCTCATCGCCCATGGCTCGTCGAAACGCGCGAATGCGGTGGCCTGGAACGGCGGTGTCGCCGGAGCGGATCGCGATTCGGCCTGGGCATCGGCTCGGGCCGATGCGGCGGCGGGACCGCCGTTCTGGCAGGCGGCCAAGGCCAGGCAAATGGCGAGCAGGCTGGGGTGGCGCATCGTCGGTCCTTGCGGTGGCATCGATGGCCATCATCGCGCCGGGGCCATGAATCCCCCGTCATGCGGGGATGAATGCGGACGCTAGAATGCATCGATGACCCAGGCGATTCGCATGGTCGGCTTCGACGCCGACGACACCCTCTGGAAGAGCGAAGACTATTACCGCGCGGCCGAGGCCGAGTTCCGCCGGATCGTCGGTGCGCACGTGGACCTGGACGATGTCGGCGACCGTCTCTATGCGGTCGAGAAACGCAACCTCGCGCTGTTCGGCTATGGCGTGAAGGGCATGACCCTCTCGATGGTCGAGGCGGCGATCGACATCACCGAAGGCCGCATTCCCGCAGCGGACATCCATCGCATCGTGTCGATGGCGAAAGACCTGCTGCGGCATCCGGTCGAGCTGTTGCCCGGCGTCGCCGAGGCGGTGGAAAACATCGCGTCGCGCCACGACATCGTGCTCATCACCAAGGGCGACCTGTTCCACCAGGAAGCGAAGGTGCGCGAATCAGGCCTGTCGCGCTGGTTCCATCGCATCGAGATCGTCAGCGAGAAGGACGTGCCGACCTATGCACGACTGCTGGAAGAGTTCGGCGTCGCGCCGGCCGAGTTCGTGATGATCGGCAACTCGCTGCGCTCCGATATCGCGCCATTGCTGGAACTGGGTGCGTGGGGCGTGCACATTCCCTACCACGTCACCTGGGCGCACGAGGCCGAGGCGGACGTCGACGCCGCGCACCCGCGCCTGCGCGTGGCGCAGGCGGCCGGAGACCTCCCCGCGCTGGTGGAAAGCATCGCGAGCGAAGCGGCGAGCCCCTAGGCGACATTAGGATTTTTCCGATAAGCGGCCCGCGGCCGCCCGGCCATCCTGTAGCGGGTTCCGGGGGGATGCCGACATGCAGCTGCAATCATCGATTCTTGCCTTGGCTTTCGCCATGGCGCTCTGTTCCTCGCAGGCCTGGGCCGGCGAGCTCAGAAAGTGCGTGATGCCGGGAGGACGCCACGTCTATGTCGACGGTGCGTGTCCCGGCGGCAGCCGGGTGGCGTGGCAACGCGACACCGTGCCGGAAGCGACCGATGCCGTCAGCATCAGGCGCAGGATGGACGAACTCGAGCGCTGGCAGGTTGCGGTGCGCAATGAGGTCGCCGCCCAGCTGGCACCGCCGCGCGGACGCGTGCAACCCGCCGGGCTGCGCAATGCCTCGCTCGCCAGCAACCGGTGCGAGCGTGAACGGGCCCGCCGCGCCCGCATCAGGGACCAGGAGTGGATGAAAATGACCTACGACCGCATGGTCCAGCTGGACCAGGACGTCAGCGCAGCCTGTCGTTGAATCGATGCATGAACGGCAGACGCGGCGAGCCGGCGGTTTAATCGCCTATTCATTGCGGAAAAGGCACGGTGGACCCGAAGCCGCACGCGCGGCATCGCAGGAGAAACCGCATGAATATCCGTCGTCATCTTCCGCTTCGCGCAGCCCGTTGGGCCGCCCCCGCCGTGCTTGCAACCGCTTTGGGTCTGGGCGCCGTCGCTGCACCCGGGCCGGTGCGCGCGCAGGATAGTCTGAGCCGCGTGCTGGTCGATGTGGCCGATGTCGTATTGCGTGGCGGACAGCCCTATTACCGCTACGGAAGCTACGGCCCGAACGATCGGTTGGTCGCCGGGCGGGATCGTTACGGCCGCACGGTCTATTACCGCGTCTCGGGCCGCGCCGGGCCGCCCTACGGCAATGCCTATGGCTACTATCGCAATGGTCCAGGCAGCGATGGCGGCATCAAATGCAACAAGCACGGCAAGTGCAAGACCACCTACTATGATCCTCGTTACGATCAGCGCTCGCGGATGTCCCGGTCCGGCTATTACGGGGACGGGCGCCGTTACTACGAACGGGGTCGCGACCGTTACGACGACTGAATCCGGAAAACCCACGGCAACGGGTCATGAGGCCCGTTGCCGCCGTGGCGACCGCTGCATGGCGTCGCACGCTTCATGATCCGTACGGCCAGCGGCCCGGGACGGATGCTAGGCTGGCCCACCTCACGCCGCATCTGGAATGCCCCGCACCGTGTCGCCTGCTTCCATCCGCTCCGTCCAGATCGTCGCCCTGCTGGCCGCAGTCGTCGGGTTCGCCGCGCCGGCTTTTGCAGCCGGTCCTCTGGATTGCACATTGCGTTTCTCGATGGAGGGTTGGTCGGCCTTCTACAAGACGGCCGAAGGAGAAGGCACGGTCAGTTGCAGCAACGGTGCCCGCCTGCCGGTACGCATTTCCTCGCGAGGTGGCGGCATCACCTTCGGCAAATCGCGGATCGACAACGGGCGTGGCGAATTTTCCGGCATCTATGACATCCGCGACGTCCTCGGCGGCTATGCCGCAGCGGAAGCGCACGCAGGCGCGGGGCGCTCGACCAAGGCCCAGGTGGTGACGAAGGGGTCCGTCTCGCTGGCACTCACGGGCACCGGCTCGGGTTGGGATATTGGCGTGTCGATCGGCAGTTTTGTCCTCAGCGAGCGCTGATCCCGCCAACACCGATCGGGCGAGGCATCGAGCCCCCGAGGCTACCAAGACCTGCCCGATGGACCGCTGCAATTCGATCCCATGGAGCGCATGCCGTGCAGGCGACCGGCCTGCCGCTACCGTGAACGTACAATTGCCCGATGTCCGGACTGCATCCTCCCGCAGATATCCTGGTCCTTTCCGTCGCCCCGATGATGGATTGGACGGATACCCATTGCCGGGTTTTCCACCGGCACCTGGCGCCCGGCGCGCGGCTGTACACCGAGATGGTGCATGCCAATGCGGTGATCCATGGCGATCGCGCGCAGTTGCTGGCGATGGATCCAGTCGAGCATCCGGTAGCTCTGCAGTTGGGTGGTAGCGACCCAGGCTTGCTGGCGCATGCGGCCCGGATCGGTGTCGGGCATGGCTTCGACGAGATCAATCTCAACTGCGGCTGCCCTTCCGATCGCGTCCAGGCTGGGCGCTTCGGCGCATGCCTGATGCGCGAACCCGCGCTCGTGGCCGAGTGCGTCGCCGCCATGGTCGATGCCTTGCCAGATGACGTCCCGGTGAGTGTCAAATGCCGGCTGGGCGTGGACGACGACGACGATTTCAATCGCTTCATCGGCTTCATCGACACGGTCGCTGCGGCGCGGTGCGGCCATTTTGTGGTGCATGCGCGCAATGCGTGGCTGAAGGGCCTGTCGCCGAAGGAGAACCGCGAGATTCCGCCGCTCCGGCACGATTGGGCGTGGCGGTTGAAGCGCGAGCGGCCGGAATTGCGCATCGAGGTGAACGGCGGCATCGCCGACCTCGCCACAGCCGAGGTCCAGCGCGGGCGCGTCGATGGCGTGATGCTGGGGCGCGCCGCCTATCACGATCCCTATCTGCTGCATCGCCTCGATGCGGCGTGGCATGGTCGCCCGGTCAGAGCCCGAGAGGACCTGCTCGAGTCGATGCGGCCCTATGTGGAGACGCGGCTCCGGCAGGGCGTCCCGCTAAAGCGCATGGCGCGCCATTGGTTGGGTCTGTTCCATGGCGAAATGGGCGGACGGCGCTTTAGACAGGTTCTTTCTACCCGGATGCATCTTCCCGGTGCGGATTGGAAAACCGTCGAGGCGGCCTTGTCCGGCATGGCCGGACTGCGATCCGCAGCCTGAGCCTGATGGCCGGCTAACTTTTTTTTAACCAGTTAAGCGCGAGTTCAAAGCGGCCTGCGAGAATGGCCGCCTGATCTTGCATGCCCGCATACAGCCGGGCGTGCCGCCCGAATGGAGTTCCGAGTGCGTCTTGTCGTTGCAGCCTGCTTCCTTGCGCTGATCCTGCCGATGGTGGCGCAAGCCCAGCAGCAGGAGCCGCCGCCTGGGGAATCGCGTCGCGGCATGCCGGCGCAGCCGCCAGGCAATGCAGCGCCGGCGGGGATGGCCGAGGCCGTGCGGCGTGCCGAGCGCCGCACGCGCGGGCAAGTCCTGAATGTCGAAAGCATGCAGTTCCAGAGGCGCGAAGTGCATCGCGTCAAGGTGCTCGCGCCCGGCGGGCGCGTGATGGTCGTCGTCGACGATCCGGGCGAAGCAAGGCTGCGGGTCGTGCCCCAGCCGCGCAACGAAAGTACGAAAACGTCAGACGATCCCTGATCGCTTGGCAGTTTGCATCAAAGGAGATGGAACGATGCGGATCCTCCTGGTCGAGGACGAGATCGCGTTGCGCGAAACGATGAGGCAGAGCCTGGTGGCCGCCGGCTATGAGGTGGTCATGACCGCCGATGGCGATGCGGCCCTGGTCTGCGCGCAGGCGGAGCCTTTCGATCTGGGCGTCATCGATCTCGGCTCACCGCGGTTGCCTCGGGCCGAGTTGGTGCGCAACCTGCGGGAACTCGGGTTCGATTTCCCGATCCTGGTCATGGCCGCCCGGTCGAACTGGCAGGAAAAGACCAAGGGATTGAAGCAGGGCGCGGACGATTATCTGGCCAAGCCTTTCGCGATCGGCGAATTGTTGGCCCGCGTGCAGTCGCTTCTTTCCCGGCCGTACACGCCATCGTAGTGGCCCGAAAGCGCCTGACGGAATGGAATCCCGCCCGGAGGCGCTACGATGCGGCGTGCAATCGAAGGCGGAAACCGCTCACGCGGTGATGACGCCACCCGGCCCGATACTGGGCCCTGAATAGGTCCACAGGGAGTGAAGACATGCGAATCCTGCTCGTCGAAGACGAAGCCCCGTTGCGCGAGACGCTTGCCGCCCGGTTGAAGCGAGAGGGGTATGCGGTGGACGCCGCACAGGATGGTGAAGAAGGCCTGTACATGGGGCGGGAGGTGCCTTTCGACATCGGCATCATCGACCTCGGCCTGCCGAAGATGAGCGGCATGGAGCTGATCAGGGCGCTGCGGCAGGAAGGCAAGCAGTTCCCCATCCTCATCCTGACCGCGCGCTCGAGCTGGCAGGACAAGGTCGACGGGCTCAAGCAGGGCGCGGACGATTACCTGGTGAAGCCCTTCCACGTGGAGGAACTTCTGGCGCGCATCAACGCGCTGGTCCGGCGCGCCGCCGGCTGGAGCAAGCCGTCGCTGGAGTGCGGCGCAGTGGTGCTCGATCTCGCTGCCCAGACGGTCACCGTCAACGGCGCCAACGTCGACCTGACCAGCTACGAATACAAGGTGCTCGAGTACCTGATGATGCATGCGGGCGAGCTGGTCTCGAAGGCGGACCTCACCGAGCACATCTACCAGCAGGACTTCGACCGGGATTCCAACGTGCTTGAAGTCTTCATCGGCCGCCTGCGCCGCAAGCTCGATCCCGAGGGCACGCTCAAGCCGATCGAGACCGTGCGCGGGCGAGGCTACCGTTTCGCCATCCCGCGCAACAGCGAGGCCTGACGCCGGCGTCGCACTGAGCCATGGTCGACCTGTTCTGGCACCCGCGTTCGCTGGCGACCCGCCAGTTGCTGGCGGCGGGATTGGGTCTTGTCGCCTTCCTGGCGCTGGTCGGGGTTGCGCTCGACCGCGCCTTCATCGATACCGCCGAGAACAACCTGCGCGTGAGGCTGGAGAGCTATGCGCTCGGTTACGCGGCCGGTACCGAATTCGGCGTGGACGGCCGCCTGCTGCCGCCGGCGCGCGCGCCCGATCCGCGACTGGAGCGTCCCGGTAGCGGCCTGTATGCGGAAATCGTCGTGGACGGCGGCCGCTGGCTTTCGCTTTCGTCTCAGGGCCCCGTGCTGCCGGACGACGATGCCGTGATGCCCGAAAGCGGCGACCGTTTCGATGGCCCGTTGCCGATCCGCAACATCGACGGCAGTCCGGGGAACGTCTACCGCTATTCGAGGCGTCTGCTGTGGAGCGGCGGCGTTGGCGACCGCAGCATTCCGTACACCATCCACGTAATGGAAGACACGCGCCCGCTTGCGGCGCAGATCAACGTGTTCCGGCGCGCTCTGTGGGGTTACGTCGGCAGCGCCGCGTTGATCCTGCTGGCGATCCAGCTGCTTTCGTTGCGCTGGAGCCTGTCGCCGCTCAGGCACGTGATCGCCGAACTGGACCGGGTCAAGCTGGGCAAGGCGTCGCGCATGAGCGAACACCATCCGCGCGAACTGGCACCGCTGACCGAAAGCATCAACGCCTTCATCGAGAGCGAGCGCACGCACCTCGACCGCCAGCGCAACACCCTGGCCGATCTCGCCCACAGCCTGAAGACGCCGCTCGCCGTGCTGCGCGCGCGGCTGGACAGTGGCGCCGATGGCCACGAACTGCGCGCCGAACTCGATGCACAGCTCCAGCGCATGAACAGCCTGGTGTCGTACCAGCTGTCGCGGGCGGCATCGGGCGGGCACAAACTGTTCACGGCCCCCGTGCCGGTCCTGGAGCAGGCCGAGCACATCGTCGTCGGGCTGGAGAAGATCTACGCGACGAAGGGGGTCCTGTGCGAGTTCGAGATCGACGAGCGCGCGCAATTCCACGGCGAGGTCGGTGACCTGCAGGAGCTTCTGGGCAACCTGCTGGAAAACGCCTTCAAGTGGGCGAAGTCGCGTGTCCTGCTGACCGTGGCCGAAGTGCCGGCGGAGGGGCGACGGTCGCGCCTGCTGATCGCAGTGGACGACGACGGCCCGGGCATCGCGCAGTCGCAGGTCGCGGGATTGCTGCAACGCGGCGTCCGCGGCGACGAACGGGTTCAGGGGCACGGCATCGGCCTGTCCATCGTCCAGGACATCCTGCAGGAGTACGGGGGAGAGCTGCAGGTGAAGCGCTCCGAGGAGCTGGGTGGTGCGCGCTTCGAGTTGTGGATGCCGGGTCCGCGCTGAGGGCGCGGCTCAGCGGAACATGCCGGGCAGGAAGCTGTGCCAGCGCGGCGTGCGCGCGGCCGGCTCGCCGCGCGCGGCCGAGGCATTGCGGTGGTCCGCGGTGGTGACGGTGCGCCGCGAGGACGTAGTGGCGGTTTCGCCGTCGTTCGTGCCGGATGCGCCCTCGCTACCCGTGTTGGTGGGTGCGGATTGTGCGTAGGCACCGCCGCTGGCGGCGGCCAGGAACATGACGAACATCAAGCGACGGGACATGGAAGATTCCTCGGCACGCGAACGTCCACTATATCCTGCCCGGGGAATGCATGCACGGCGTGCGCGCAGCCGCGTGGTTCGGCCGATAATCGCGCGATGCCCGGACGCCACAGCGCCAGCCCTGCCATCGATCCTCCCGTGCTCGACCAGCGCGCGCTGTTGCAGGCCCTCGCCGCGGGGCCCTGCACCGGCGCCGGGCTGGCCGAACGCCATGGATTGACCCGCGCGGCGGTCTGGAAACGGATCGAGGCATTGCGCGCGGCCGGCCTCGATGTCCAAGCCAGCCGCAGCCAGGGCTACGCATTGGCGCGGCCGGTCGAGCTGCTCGATGCCGCCGCTTTGCGCGCCGGCCTCGCGGATGCCGCAAGCGCGGAGGTGGAGGAGCTCGAAGTCGCCTGGCAACTTGCCTCCACCAATGAAGCGCTGTTGGCCCGTGTCCCGCCGGAACGCGGTGTCCGGATCCTGTTCGCGGAACAACAGACCGCCGGTCGGGGGCGGCGTGGCCGTAGCTGGTGGTCGCCGCTGGCCTCCAACCTGTATCTGTCGATCGATCGCCGATACCGTGGCGGCCTTGCGCGCCTGCCCGGCCTCAGCCTGGTGGCCGGCGTCGCCGTTGCCGAGGCGATCCATGCCATCGGCGGCCCCGACGTGATGCTGAAGTGGCCCAACGACCTGTGGTGGCGGCAACGCAAGTTGGGCGGCGTGCTGGTAGAAGGCAGCGGAGAGCACGCCGACGCTGCCCGCGCCGTGGTCGGCATCGGGGTGAACGTGCGGATGCCCGGGCTGACCTACGGCATCGACCAGCCCTGGGTGGACCTGGCCGAAGCCTGGCCGCAGGTGCGCCGCGAGCCCGTGGCCATCGCATTGCTGGAGGCCGTGTTGCCCGCGTTGGCGCGCTTCGATCGCGACGGCTTGGCGCCGTTCTTGCCGCGCTTCGCCGCTCTGGATGCGCTGCGGGGCCAGGTTGTCCAGATCCGTGATGCCGACGGCGGGATCGTCCTGGCCAGGGCCTGCGGCGTTGCGCCCGATGGCGGGTTGCGCGTCGTCATCGACGGCGGCGAGCGCGTCCTGCACTCGGGCGAAGTCAGCGTGAGGCAGGCATGAGCGATTGGCTGTTCGACCTCGGCAACAGCCGCCTCAAGTTCTGCGCATGGCGTCCGGGCCTGCAGTTCGGGGACATGCAGGCGGTCGCCCATGCATCGGAGTCGGAGATGGGCGCGCTGCCGGGCGACGTGGCCGGTGAGGTGGCCTGGGTCGCGACCGTCGCTTCCGACGAACGGCGCCATGCCCTGTTGCAGGCGCTGCGTCCGCGTTTCGCCCGCATCGGGTTCGCCCGCAGCTCGACACGCTTCGACGGGTTGCGGGTGGCCTATCCGCAACCCGAACGTCTCGGCATCGACCGGTTCCTGGCGCTGCTGGCAGCCGAGCGCGCCGGCATCGGCCCGGTCCTCGTGGTGGGCGTCGGGACAGCCTTGACCATCGACCTTCTGGGGCGGGACGGGCGCCATGCGGGCGGCCTGATCGCGCCTTCGCCCACGCTGATGCGCGAAAGCCTGCATGGCCGGTCCGCGCGACTGCCGGCGTCGGGCGGCCGGCGCGTCGGTTTCGCCGACGACACGGACGATGCGCTGGCCTCGGGGTGCGAGGGCGCAGCGATTGCCTTGGTTCGGGCTGCCATGGTCGATGCCGTCGGGCGGCTGGGTGAGCCGCCATCGTTGTGGCTGCATGGCGGGGGTGCCGCGCAACTGTCGCCCGCCTTGCCCTCGGCCGAATACAGGCCGGCGCTGGTGCTGCAGGGGCTCGCCGACTGGGTCGGCGGGGCTGCCGTGGCGCCGGGCGGCGGGTGATAATCCCGTCATGCTCGCTCGCATGGCATTGGTCTGGCTGTTGTTGATGAACTTGGCGGTCATCGCTTGGTGGGCGATGCCGCAGCGTGCCGCACGGGCGCGGATCGGTATCGCGACCGTGCCTTCGGGGATGGCGGTGCTCGAGCGGGTGGAACCCGTTGCGGTTGCCGCGACCCATGCCGTATCGCCGGCCACCGACGGGCCCGTCCCGGGAGCGCCTGCCGTCGGTCCCGAGGGTGAAGCCATTGCTGAGCCGGTGTGCGTGACCTATGGACCCTACAGGGATGAAGCCGAAGCCGGCGCGGCGCGCGGACGACTGCCCGCGTTGGGGGCGACCGGGACGCTGCGGCGTGTCGCCATGCCCCGCGCGCGCGGCTACACGGTGTCGATGCCGCCGCTCGGCAGTCGCGAGGCGGCGCTGGCCACCGCCGAACGCTTGCGCGCGGCGGGATTCCAGGACCTGATGGTGATCGGCAGTGGCGAGCAGGCCAACGGCATCGCGCTGGGTCGCTTCGGCAGCGAGGACAATGCACGGCGGCACCAGGCGGCACTGCAGGAGAAGGGTTTTGCCGCCCGCATCGCGGCGGTCGGCGACGACGGATCCGCAACGCAATACTGGCTGGACGTGCGCGCGCCGGCCGGATTCGATGCCGATGCCCGCCGCCCGGCCCTGGCGGCCGCGCAGGCTAGAACGCTACGCTGCGAAGCGCCCTGAGGGGTCGGGTAGCCTGAGGGGTCGGCTAGAATGAGGCCTCTCCTTCGCCGGCTTAGCTCAGTTGGTAGAGCAACCGCCTTGTAAGCGGTAGGTCGTCAGTTCGACTCTGACAGCCGGCACCAACCGGACCTTCCCGATGCACTCAACCTTCCCGCCCGTTTCCATTTTCGGCGTGCCCACCGATGTCGGTGCGGCCCATCGCGGTGCTTCCATGGGGCCGGAAGCGTTGCGCGTGGCCGAGCTGGGCGAGGCGATTGCCCGGCGCGGCGTGGAAGTGCGGGATCTGGGCGATGTGTCCGGCCCGCGCAACCCGCTGACCGGCCCGGTCGACGGCTACCGGCACCTCGACGAAGTGGTGGCGTGGAACCGCGCGGTCTTCGACGCCAGTGCCAGCGCCCTGGCCGCCGGCCGCATGCCGATCATGCTCGGTGGCGATCATTGCCTGGCGATCGGTTCGATCGCTGCAGTCGCGGCGCATGCGCGCAAGCAGGACAAGAAGCTGCGGGTGCTGTGGCTGGATGCGCACGCCGATTTCAACACCTCCGACATCACGCCCTCGGGCAACATCCACGGCATGCCGGTGGCTTGCCTGTGCGGGCTCGGTCCCGACGTGCTGGTCAATCTCGGCGCACCCGGTCCGGCACTCAAGGCGGACGAGATTCGCCAGATCGGCATCCGCTCGGTGGATCGCGGCGAAAAGCGGCTGGTGAAGGAATACGGGCTGGACATCTACGACATGCGCTACATCGACGAGATCGGCATGCGCCGGGTGATGGAGGAGGCGCTGGATGGCGTCGATGCCGACACCCACCTGCACGTCAGCTTCGATGTCGACATGCTCGATCCCGTCATCGCGCCGGGCACCGGCACCCGCGTGCCCGGCGGCGTGAACTACCGCGAGGCGCAATTGATCATGGAGATGATCGCCGATACCGGGCGCATGGCCTCGCTGGACCTGGTCGAGGTCAATCCTGCGCTGGACAAGCGCAACGCCACCGCGAAACTGGCGGTGGCGCTGGTCGAGAGCCTGTTCGGCAAATCCACGCTGATGCGGGGGTGACGCGGGCGCGGGCCTGAACCGATGGCAACACGGCCAGCGCGAAACGGGAATCCGGACGGGAAAGCGCGGCGGTTCCACGCAGGCTTCACGGATGGAACGGTTCCATGTCCGCGTACGGCCCGCGTGCCGCACGCCATTCCCAAGTAGGAGATTCTCATGAAGCGTTTGATGGCCGTGATGCTGCTTGCCATGTTTTCGATGGGTACCCTGAGCGCCTGCAACACCATCGCCGGAGCCGGCAAGGACGTGCAGAAGGTCGGCGAAAAGGTCGAGGACAAGGCCCAGGACTGCAAGGACGGCAAGTGCTGATCTTTCGTCCTGCGTGAAGGCTGGACCAACAGAGGCCGGGCAACCCGGCCTCTGTCTTTCATGCATAGGCAGCCGGGACGCGGATGCAGAAAAGGCCGCGCATGCGCGGCCTTTCTTGCCGATTCCGTCTGGTGGGTCGGCCATGCGTCCAATGGTCAATGGCGTTTGATCATGCGCTCGAAAGCATTGATTTCGTCTTCGGCGCGTTCGCGGTTCCAGCCATAGGTTTCCTGTAGCTTGCCGCTGAGATATTCGCGATTGCCTTCGGCGATGTCGAACACGTCATCGGTCAGGTTGCCCCATTGGGCCTGGGCCTTGCCTTTGAGCTGGTGCCACTGGCCCGCGATGATGTCCTTGTTCATGTGCATCTCCTGTTTTGGGGGATGTGCAAGACGACACCATACGATGCGTGTCGTTGCGTGATCATCATCGCGGACGGGGCGTAAACGCTGGATGCAGGATTCGTATGGCACCCGTGAATGTGCCTGCGCGGGTTCAGCCGGGTGTCAGTCCTGCCAGTCGGCGCTGCCGATCCAGACGATGGCCGGGCGATCGACCGTGGGCGAATTTCCGCCGCGCGAGAAATGGGCGCCCCACACAGCGGGTGCGCCTCTCCGCAGGCTTCGGTCGGCGGGTCACGACGGGGGCTTCCCGGAGCAAGTCTCAATGACGTGACGCGACGCGGCCGGGCGGGGTTGCCGCACGGGTAAACTGGCCGCCAGACCGTCCCCTCCCCATCGCAATGTCCGCACGCCCGATCCGAATCCTCACCGGCATCACCACCTCCGGCACCCCGCACCTGGGCAATTACGTGGGCGCGATTCGCCCGGCGCTGGCCAGCGCGCAATCCGCCGATGCCGAGAACTTCTACTTCCTGGCCGATTACCACTCGCTTGTGAAGTGCGGCGATCCCGCGCGCGTGCAGCGCTCCACGCTGGAGATCGCCGCGACCTGGCTGGCCTGCGGCCTGGACGTGGAGAAGAACTGGTTCTATCGCCAGTCGGACATCCCCGAGATCCCCGAGCTCACCTGGTTCCTGACCTGCGTGGCCGGCAAGGGCCTGCTGAATCGCGCGCATGCCTACAAGGCCGCGGTGGACAAGAACCGCATGGAGGGCGAGGACGACGATGCCGGCGTCACCGGCGGCTTGTTCATGTACCCGGTGCTGATGGCGGCGGACATCCTGATCTTCAACGCCGACAAGGTGCCGGTCGGACGCGACCAGGTGCAGCACATCGAGATGGCGCGCGACTTCGGCCAGCGCTTCAACCATCTCTACGGCGAGCACTTCGTGTTGCCGGAAGTGGTGATCGACGAGAACGTGGCGACCTTGCCGGGCCTGGACGGCCGCAAGATGTCCAAGAGCTACGACAACACCATCCCGCTGTTCACCCCGGCGGCGGAGTTGAAGAAGCTCATCATGGGCATCGTGACCGACTCGCGCGCGCCGGGTGAGGCCAAGGACACCGAGGGCTCGGCCCTGTTCCAGATCTACCAGGCCTTCGCCACGCCCGAGGAAACTGCGGCGATGCGGGAGGCCTTCGCGCAAGGCATCGGCTGGGGCGATGCCAAGCGGAAGCTGTTCGAGCGCGTGGAGGCCGAGATCGCCCCGATGCGCGAGAAATACCAGGCCCTCATCGCCAAGCCTGCCGACATCGAGGCGATCCTGCGCGATGGCGCAACGCGGCTGCGCGCGCGCCACGCCACCCCGAGGCAAATCGAGTTGCGCCGCGCGGTGGGCCTGCGCGACCTGTCGCAGGTCGCGCCCGTCCGCGCGGAGTCCGGGAAGAGGGGTGCCGGTGCCGCCGTGCCCGCGTTCAAGCAATACCGCGAGGCCGACGGCAAGTTCTACTTCAAGCTGGTGCAGGACGAGCGCGTGCTGCTGCAGAGCCGGGGCTTTGATTCACCGCGCGAGGCGGGCCAGTGCGTGGCGGCGATGAAGACCGGCGACCTGGAGGGACGCGGCGACGACTTCATGCTGGGTGAAGGCGTCGATACCGAGGAAGTGAACCGGGCGCTGGCTGCATTCCTAGAGGATGCCCTCGACTGAACCCCGACCATTCGCATGCGCATGGAAAACTTGTGACGGCGGTTGCGCGTGCGTTCAATCATGCGGGGGGAAGCGAGGTTAATCTCCACTCGTATGTCGCAGTCCCTCGAATTCAACCTGCTGGACGCCCTGTCCGGCGAAGATCCGGACGCCACGTTCGCGTTTGAGCGCGAGCGTCAGGTCGCGCTTGATCGTTACGGCATCGTCGGCACCGGGCGGGAACAGGCTTACGACGATCTGGTGAGCGTGGCGCGTACGGTCTGCGGCACGCGCTGCGCTTCCATCACCCTGGTGGACGGCGACCTGCAGTGGTTCAAGTCCCACGCCGGCTGCAGCAGGCCGGAGATGCCGCTGGCGGTGGCATTCTGCGATCACACCCTGCAGAGGCCCGGAACCATCACGGAAGTCCGCGATGCGGCCTGCGATCCCAGGTTCGCCGACGACTCGCTGGTGCTCGGCGAGCCGGGCGTGCGTTTCTATGCGGGGACGTCGATCCAGAGCGTGGATGGCTATCCGCTCGGCACGCTGTTCGTCTACGACACCGTCCCGCGCATCCTGAGTGAGTCGCAGCGCGAATCGCTGGCCGCGCTGGCGCGTCAGGTGGAACACCTGCTGGAGTTGCGCCGCTACATCAACGCGCAGCGCCTGCAGCTCGAGCACCGCGACCGCGACCAGGCGGAATTGCAGCGTCGGCACGACGACTTGCGCCACGAATCGCTGCACGACCCGCTCACCGGCCTGCTCAACCGGACGGCATTGCAGAACATGCTGGGGCGTCCGGAGGTGCTGAAGAAGCTCGACGGCAGCGACTATGTCCTGGCCGTCGCCGACATCGACCACTTCAAGCGCATCAACGACACGCTCGGGCACCTGCAGGGCGACGACGTGCTGCGCGCGGTGGCGGGCGTCATCCGCAACGTCATCCGCCAGGGCGACCTCGCGGTGCGTTTCGGGGGCGAGGAAATCCTGATCATCTTTCCGCATACCACGCTGTCGGGCGCGCGCGAGGTCAGCGAGCGCATCCGCCTTGCCGTCGGCGCGCTCGCGCTGCCGGCGCGCGTCACGATCTCCATCGGCCTGGCGGTGGGCGATCCTGCGGGCGACGAGCCGTTGGACGTGTTCAGGCGCGCGGACCAGGCGCTCTACGTCGCCAAGGCCAACGGGCGCAACCAGATCGCGATCGACGGCGAGTCGCCCTGAACCTCAAGGCCATGTGTTGGCGTCGTCGCCCAGCAGCGGCCCGCGCTGCGGCCTGACGACGCAGAAACGGTGCCCGCTGGGGGCCTGCATCACGATCCAGCGGCCATCGCGAGGCCGTGACACCTCCACCGCGCCGAGGGCGGGGAGCCTGCGCGCTTCGGCCTCGATGTCATCGCTCTCGATGTCGAGATGGATCCGCGACGGATGCGCGACCCGCTGCAGCAGCAGGATCGGTTCGCGCGGTCCGGCTTCGAGCTCCGCATAGTTGCCGTCGCCGTCCATGTCGGCGCTGGCGATGGCGCGGCCCAGGGCCTGCGACCAGAATGCGGCGCTCTTGGCGAGGTGATCCACGCGACAATCGATGACCAGCGTCGACAATCGGCTGCGATGTCCCATCCTCATTCCTCCCGGCCGTCGGCGCGAGGCCATGGCTCGCCGAACTGCAGCAGGAAACCGTGATGGTCGTAGATGGCGAATTCCCGCATCCCGTACTCGAAGTCTTCGATCGGATAGCAGACGCGCGCGATGCCGTGCAATCGCGCCCACCAGGCGTCGACGTCGTCGCATCGCAGGTAGAGCGAGCCTGAGAACTCGGGTTCGACATCGCCCTCGTGCGCGTTGAACGTGGACAGCATCAGTTCGATGCCATCGCGCCGCAGCAGTGCCCAACCTCCGCCGTCGTCGGCGCAAGCGTCGAAGCCGAGCACGTCCCGGTACCACGCCACGGCCGCCGGGACATCCGGCACTCGCAGCATCGGAACCAGGGCCTGGAGCACGGCCTAGTTCGGCCGCGCCATGTCGTCCAGCAGCGCCTTGAGGAAGCGCGCGGCCTCGCCGCCGGTGCAGGCGCGATGGTCGAAAGTCAGCGAGATCGGCATCCGGCGATGCACTTCGATGCCGCCAATCACCGCGACCACGTCGTGCGAAAGCTTGCCGGCGCCAATGATCGCCACGCACGGCGGGACCACGACCGGCGTCGCGTAGCGGCCGGCGAACATGCCGAAGTTGCTGAGCGAGATGGTGTAGCCCATCAACTCGCCTTGCGGAATGCTGCGGTCGGCGACCTGCGCGCGCAGGCGCTGGATGCCGGCACGCACGCCGTTGCCATCCAGCATGTCGGCATTGCGCAATGCCGGCACGAACAGGCCGTCGTCGGTATCCACCGCGATGCCGATGTCCACGTGCGGATGCAGCGTGCGGGTGAGCTTCTCGCCATCGAACCAGGCATTGAGCGCCGGCACGTCCTTGCAGGCGGCGACGATCGCGCGAACCAGGCGTGCGGTGATGTCCTGTTTGCCGATCCAGGCGTGCAGGTCGGCATCGTCCACCAGCGTCGTCGGCACGACTTTCGCGTGGGCATCGGCCATGACGCGCGCCATGTTGCGGCGCACGCCCTTGAGCTGCTCGGGCTGGCCGCTGGCCTCGACCGACGGCGGCTGCGTGCGCATCGGTTTGCCGGCTTGCGAGAGCGTGCTGCGCTGCGCTGGAGCAGCATCGGTCGTGCGCGCCGACTGGAAATGTTCGCGCAGGCCTTCGGCGGTGACTTTCGCCGAGGCGGCGGGTGCCAGTTGCGAGGGGTCGGCCGCAGCCTGCTTCACGTCCTGCATGGTCACGGTGCCGTCCGGGCCGGTGGCGCGCACCCGGGCGATATCGACGCCGAGCTTGCGCGCGGTCGCACGCACCGCCGGGACGGCCTTGGCGCCGCCGACGGCCATCGCCGCCTCGCTGCGCACCGAATCGCCGACCTGCATCGCGCCGACCACGGTGCCGGCATCCTTCTTGGTGTTCGCGTCGCTCGCTTCGGGCGGGGCCTTGTCGGTCGCGGCGATCGCACCGCCTTCGCTGGAAGCGACGACCTTGTCGTCCGGTGCAGGGTCTTGCGTGCCCACGCCATGCCCACCGCCGTGGTGATGGCCGGTGTCCTGGCCTTCGGCGCGTTGCGGCATCGACATGTCCATCTCGAACTCGGCCAGCATGCTGCCGGTGATGATCACGTCGCCGGCCGCACCGGAAAGTTTGGTCACCTTGCCGCTGACCGGCGAGGGCACATCGACCACGGCCTTCGCGGTTTCCATCGAAACGAGGTTGTCGTCCAGCTTGATGACGTCGCCTTCCTTGACGTGCCATTCGACGATGGTGGCGTCCGGCAGGCCTTCGCCAAGATCGGGGAGGTAGAAAGTCTTCTTGCTCATGGGGCTTCCTTAAGAGTGCGCCATCGCGCGCTTGGACGCGGCGACGATCTTGTCCACGCTGGGCAGGTACTTCATTTCCAGACGGAACAGCGGGATGTGGGTGTCGTAACCGGTGACGCGCTCGACCGGTGCCAAGAGATCGAACAGGCACTCTTCGGCGATGCGTGCGGCGATCTCCGCACCGAAGCCCGCGGTCTTCGCGGCCTCGTGGACGATCACGCAGCGGCCGGTCTTGGCGACCGATTCGGCGATGGTGTCGAAGTCGAGCGGGGTGAGCGTCGCGACATCGATCACTTCCGCGCTGATGCCCTCATTAGCGAGTTTCTCCGCAGCCTCCAGCGTTTCCTTCACCTGCGCGCCCCAGGTGACGAGGGTGATGTCGCTGCCATCGCGCAACACGAAGCAGACGTCCAGCGGCAGGGCCTCGCCATCATCCGGCACCAGTTCCTTGTACTGGCGATAGATGCGCTTGGGCTCCATGTAGATGACCGGGTCCGGGTCGCGGATCGCGGCCAGCAACAGGCCGTACGCACGCGCGGGAGAAGAAGGCATCACCACGCGCAAACCGGGCACGTTGGTGAAGATCGATTCGTTCGCTTCGCTGTGGTGCTCCGGTGCGCGGATGCCACCGCCCCACGGCACGCGCAAGACCATCGGGCAGGTCAGGCGGCCACGGGTGCGATAGCGCATGCGCGCGGCGTGGCAGACGATGAAGTCGACCATCGGATACATGAAGCCGTCGAACTGCGCCTCGGCCACCGGCTTCATGCCTTGCGAGGCCATGCCGACGGTCAAACCTGCAATCGTGGTTTCGTCCAGCGGCGTGTCGAGGATGCGTTCGGGCCCGAAGGTCGCGGACAGGCCGGCGGTCGCGCGGAACACGCCGCCGTTGACGCCGACGTCTTCGCCGAGCACCACGACGCTGTCATCGTGGCGCAATTCGTAGGCGAGCGCCTGGGTGATCGCTTCGATCAATGCAATGGGTTGGTCGCTCATGCGCGGCCCTCCCTGGCGGCCTTGTCCAAGGCGATGGCTTCCGCGCGCTGCGCGAGCACGTCGGCCGGCATGTCGCCGTAGAGGTAGTCGAACATCGCTTCGACCGGCTGCACTGGCGTTTCGAGGTAGGCGTTGATCTCGGTGTCGACGACCTTGCCGCATTCCTCGATCCACGCCTTCTCCTGCTCTTCATCCCAGAGCTTGAGGTCGGTGAGGTATTTGCGCAGGCGAATGAACGGTTCGCGCGTCCAAGCGTCCTTCACCTCTTCTTCGCCGCGATAACGACGGGCGTCATCGGCCGTGGTGTGGTCGTGCAGGCGATAGGTCATGAATTCGATGACGCTGCCGCCTTCGCCCTTGCGCGCACGCTCGGTGGCGCGGCGCATGGCCTCGAGCACGGCGATCAGGTCGTTGCCGTCCACCTGCAGGCAGGCGAGGCCACCGGCCAGGCCCTTCTGCGCCAGCGTCTCGGCACCGGTCTGCGCCTTGCGCGGCACCGAGATCGCCCAGCCGTTGTTGATCACGCACAGCACCAGCGGCAATTGATATGCGCCGCCCGAGTTCACCGCGGCGTAGAAATCGGTCTTGGAGGAGCCGCCATCGCCGCAGCAGGCGACGGCCACGCGGTTTTGTCCGCGCAGCTTGAACGACAGCGCGGCGCCTGCGGCCATCAGGCACTGGGTGGAGATCGGCACGCACCAAGGGTAGTCGTTGCGCGGGACTTCAAAGTCGTTGCCGCGTTCGTCGCCGCCCCAGTACATCAGCACGTCGCGCGGCTTCACCCCGCGCATGAACTGCGCGCCGTACTCGCGATAGCTGGGCGCGAACACATCGTCAGGCGTCATCGATGCGCCGATGCCGACATGCGTGGCCTCGTGGCCCAGGCATGCTGCATACGTGCCGAGCTTGCCGGTGCGCTGCAATGCGATGGCCTTGCTGTCGAAGGTGCGCACGAACAGCATGCGCTTGAAGAGGGAGACCAGCTTGGCCGGATCCTCCACGGCGGGAGGCAGCGGACCGGCGAGGGTGCCGTCCGGTTTCAGGCATTGCAGGTATTCGATCTCGAACTGGGCAGCTACGCTCATGCAGGCATCCGATGGACTGATGGTGCATTCATGATAACGAGGCCCCGCTAAGGTTCCGTTGCGCGCTGCGGCATGGCCGCCGGCTTGATCGTGGTCAGGTCGGGCGAGAGGCCGCCATGCGAGAATCGCCGGCATGAGCATCGAGAACAACGAGCGCGCGCTCGAGGCGGAAATCCATACGGACCTGTCCGGGCGGATCACCTACGGGGGCTACTTGCAGCTGGACCGGCTGCTGTCGGCGCAGTCGCCGCTCTCGCAGCCGCCGCATCACGACGAGATGCTGTTCATCGTCCAGCACCAGACCAGCGAGCTGTGGTTGAAGCTGCTGATCCACGAGCTGTCCGCGGCGGTGGACCACCTGCGCAACGACCGCATCTGGCAGTTCGGCAAGGTCGCCGCGCGCTGCAAGCGGGTGATGGACCAGCTGACCGCCCAATGGTCGGTGTTGGAGACGCTCACCCCTTCCGAATACATGGAGTTCCGCGACGTGCTGGGCCCCTCGTCCGGCTTCCAGTCACTGCAGTACCGCACGGTGGAGTTCCTGCTCGGCAACAAGAATGCCGGCATGGTGAAGGTGTTCAGGCACGACGAGGCGGCTTCCGCATCGCTCACCCAGGTGCTGGAAGCGCCCAGCCTGTACGACGAGTTCCTGCGTTATCTGGCGCGCTGGGGCCATGCGGTGCCGGCGATCCACCTGCAGCGCGACTGGTCGAAGCCGCACGTGCTCGATCGCGAGCTGCTGCCGGTGTTCGAGCGCATCTACGAGGACACCGACCGCTACTGGCGCGAGTACGCGCTGTGCGAGGACATGGTCGACCTGGAGACGCAGTTCCAGCTCTGGCGCTTCCGCCACATGCGCACGGTGATGCGGATCATCGGCTTCAAGCGCGGCACCGGCGGCTCGTCCGGCGTGGACTTCCTCAAGCGCGCGCTCGACCTCACCTTCTTCCCCGAACTGTTCGAAGTCCGCACCACGATCGGCCCCGAACGCGGCTACGGCGAGGACAGCCCGGGCGCGTGAACCTCGAGCTGCCGTCGGCATGGCGGTGGTCCGGCGTATTGGTCGCCTGCGTGGTGCTGGCATGGGCGTTGCGCCGCCTGCCCTGGCACAAGGTGCAGGGGGATGCGGAGGCGCAGCGGACCTTCGCCATCTTCATCGCGGTGATGATCCTGCTGCGTGGCCCCAACACCCAGTCGGCGATGGGCATCAGCCTGCATTTTCTCGGCGCCGCCATCGCCACGCTGATGTTCGGCGCGCGCTTCGCCCTGGTTGCGCTGGCGATGGTGAGCGCGGCCTGGGCGTTGATGGGCCGGGTCTGGCTCGGCTGGGGCTGGGACTTCATCGCCAACGACGCCCTGCCGGTGGCGGTGACCGCCGGGCTCGGCGCGCTGGTCACGCGCAAATTGCCGGCGCACGTCTTCATCTACATCTTCGGCAATGCGTTCTTCGCCGCGGGCCTGTCGATGCTGGCGTCGATCGCATTCAAGGCGTCGGTGACCGCCTGGCTGGGCGGCGAAGCCGCGCCCTATGCCATCGCGGCGATTCCGATGGCCTTCGGCGAAGCCTTTTTCACCGGCGGAACCATGGCGCTGATCGTTACCTACCGGCCTCAGTGGTGCGCCAGTTTCGATGATGCGCGCTACTTCCCGCGGCGCGATTGAGTCGATCCTGGCCTTGCGGATGAATGCGGCGGGGTTTGACGCCGGGGGGGCGTGTCGGTGATCCTCGCCTGTCGCCCGACCGGGCGCGCCTCCTGACAACACAACGCAATACGGGGATATCGAATGAGCACATCCGTGCCTGATCGCGTCGAGCCCAACGGCCCGGCCATGGAGATGCCGCCCGGCGGCACGCAACCGCCCGACTTCCCGCAGGTGATGGGGCATCCCAGGCCACTGTGGATGTTGTTCATGGCGGAGTTCTGGGAGCGCTTCGCGTTCTACGGCATTCGCTGGGCTATGGTGCTGTACATCGTCGCGCAGTTCCACGGCGGCGATGCCTCGGGTGAAAAGCCCGCGAGCGAGCTGTATGGCGCTTACCTGGCACTGGTATATGCCGGCGCGATCTTTGGCGGTTTCATCGCCGACAAATTGATCGGCCATCAACGGTCCATTCTGCTGGGCGCGGTGATCATGGCCGCCGGCCTGTTCCTGTTGGCGATGCCGTCCGAGACCATGTTCAAGCTGGGTCTGGCCACCATCATCGTCGGCAACGGCTTGTTCAAGCCGATCATCTCGACCCTGGTTGGCAAGATCTACGCACAGGGCGACGATCGCCGAGATTCGGGCTTCACCATTTTCTACATGGGCATCAACATCGGCGCACTGTTGGCGCCCTTGGTGACCCAGTATCTGGCCAAGAAGTTGTTCGGCATCGACGGCATGCCCGCCTACAAGGTGGTGTTCATCGCCGCCGGCATCGGCATGCTGCTCAGCCTGATCTGGTTCTGGTTCGGTCGCGCCCAGCTGAAGGGCGTCGGCTTGCCGGCGGCCCACCAGGAAGGCATGCGCAACGTCTCGCTGGTGCTGCTGGGCGGCGTGTTGATCGGCGTGCCGGTGTTCTACACCCTGCTGACCATCGATGCGACGCTGCTGCAGTACATCCTGATGGCGTTGTTCATCATCCCTGCGGTGATGTTGTTCCGCGAAGGTGCGCGCGAAGGCAGCGTGCCGCGCGACAAGGTGATGGCGATGCTGACCATCTTCGTGTTCAACGTCTTGTTCTGGATGTTCTTCGAACAGGCCGGCAGCTCGTTCAACTTCCTCGCCGACAAGATCGTCAACCGCGATATCGGCATGCAGGGTCTGTTCCAGGCGCTGGCGGGCACCAATGATTTCCCGGTGTCGTGGTTCCAGTCGGTGAACTCGGTGGCCATCATCACCCTGGCGCCGATCCTTGCGTGGCTGTGGGTGCGGATGGGCAAGAACAACCCGACCATTCCGCGCAAGTTCGGTCTGGGCCTGATCTTCAACGGGCTGGCCTTCCTGCTGCTGATGGTGGCGCTGTCGAGCATGGTGGATGACGCCGGCAAGATCCCGTTCTGGACCTTGTTCATGGTCTACGTGATCCAGTCGGTCGGCGAGCTGTGCCTGTCGCCGATCGGTTTGTCGATGACCACCAAGCTGGCCCCGGCCAAGCTGACCGGCTTCGCGATGGGCTGCTGGTTCCTGTCGATCGCGATCGGCAACAATCTGGCAGGCATCTTCGCCGGCAAGGTCAGCGGCGAGGGTGGCATGACCGTGGCGTCGGCGCAC
This sequence comes from Lysobacter sp., assembly GCA_036803045.1. GTDB lineage: Bacteria > Pseudomonadota > Gammaproteobacteria > Xanthomonadales > Xanthomonadaceae > Solilutibacter. The sequence continues at coordinate 40,325 of DAIRVA010000009.1, forward strand.
TCCGGCTACACCTTCGGCTTCTACGCCCTGGTCGGTTCCGGCGTGCTGCTGTTCCTGATCGCCCCGCTGATCCAGAAGTGGATGCACGGCGTGAAGTGACTGCTGCGCATCGGCATGAGGAAACGGCGGCTCCGGCCGCCGTTTCCGTTTGCGACGCCTTCGTTGCGACAATCTCGCCATCCAGGCCTGGGGACGAACCATGAATCGACGCGACTTCCTGATCTCCACCGCCGCCGCCGGGGTCGCCATGGCGGCGAGCTCGTTCGCCTCTGCCGTCGCCCGGCCGCATGAACGCTTGCGCGTTGCCATGATCGGCACCGGCCTGCGCGGGCAGTCGCAGCTGGGGCCGCTGCTCAGCCGCAACGACATCGAGCTGGTCGCCATCTGCGACACCCAGCAGGTGATGCTGGACATGGCGCTTTCGATCATCGACAAGGCCGGCCGCCGCAAGCCCAAGGTGTACGGCGGCAACGGCGACGCCAATGCGTGGAAGGCGCTGCTGGCGCACAAGGGCATCGATGCGGTCTTCATCGTCACCCCGTGGGAATGGCATGCGCCGATGGCGATCGCGGCGATGGAAGCCGGCATCGCGGTGGGCTGCGAGGTCGTGGCCGGCATCACCCTGCAGGACCATTGGGACGTGCTGCGCACCCAGCAGCGCACCGGTACGCCCTACATGCTGCTGGAGAATGTCTGCTACCGCCGCGACGTGATGGCGGTGCTGCAGATGGTGCGCGCCGGGCTGTTCGGCGAACTCATCCACCTGCAGGGTGGCTACCAGCACGACCTGCGCGGGGTGAAGTTCAATTCCGGCAATCCGGCCGAGCCCTACGGCAGTGGCGTGGAGTTCGGGTCCAAGGCGTTCTCCGAGGCGCAGTGGCGCACGCAACACTCCATCGAACGCAACGGCGAGCTGTATCCCAGCCACGGCATCGGCCCCTGCGCGATGTACGCCAACATCCACCGCGGCAACCGCTTCACCCACATCAACGCGTTCGCGACCAAGGCGCGCGGCCTGCACGACTACATCGTCAAGCACCCGAAGGGCGGCCCCGACCACCCGAATGCCGGGGTGCGGTTCAAGCTTGGCGATGTCGTGACAAGCACCCTGCGCTGCGAGAACGGCGAGACCATCCTGCTGCAGCACGACACCTCGCTGGCGCGGCCGTACTCGCTGGGCTTCCGCGTGCAGGGCACCGACGGCCTGTGGATGGACGTCAACAAGTCGATCCACATCGAAGGCCGCAGCCCGCCGCACAAGTGGGAAGACGCGCAGAAGTATTACGACGAATACGACCACCCGCTGTGGCGCAAGTACGCCGAGAAGGCGGCGGGCGCCGGCCACGGCGGCATGGACTGGTTCGTGGTGCACGCCTTCATCGAGGCGCTGAAGGCCGGCGGCCCGATGCCGATCGACATCTACGACGCGGTGGCCTGGAGCGCGATCACCCCGCTGTCCGAGCAGTCCATCGCCGAGGACTACAGGACGCTCGCGTTCCCGGACTTCACCGAAGGCAAGTGGCAGGACCGCAAGCCGATCTTCGCGCTGGGCGACCGCTACTGAGCCGGTAGCGCCGCGTGGCGGCCGCGCACGAAGGCGGGCGGCAACTTGTTGGGCATGTCGCGCACGGTGCGCGGCGAGGATACGGAATCGTTCGAGTTCATGCGGATCGTGCCGGATGGCAAGGATGCCGGCTTCCACGTCCAGCCCAACGGCGCGCCGCCGACGGTGTTCGCCTTCGCCTTCGCCGAACGCGCGGAGCGCCGTGTGCGTTTCCACAATGCCGCGCACGACTTCCCCAACAGGATCGAATACCGGCGCGAGGGCGATGCGCTGCATGCGTGGATCGCCGGGCTGGGGCCCGACGGCATGGAAATGAAGATCGTGTTCGAATACCGCCGCTGCGACGAGTGGATGCGGCGCGATTGAGGGTTCAGTCGGTAGCCGGATGTGCGCCGGATTCCGCGCGGATCTCCAACTCCTCAAGCCTGTCGAGCAGGCGGAACAGCAGTTCGCGCTCATCCGCCGGCATGCCCGCCAGCAGATGGCGCTCGACGCCCAGCGCCAGCGGCGCGACTTCCTCGTGCACCGCGTAACCGGCCGCCGACAGCCGCAGCACCGAGCGGCGGCGGTCGTCGTCGTCGAACTCGCGCTCCAGCCGGCCGGCATCGATCAGGCGCGCCACCGCGCGGCTGACCGCCACCTTGTCCATCGCCGTGCGCTGCGCCACTTGGTTCGCGGACAGGCCGGGGTAGCGGCCGAGCACGGCCATCACCCGCCATTCGGTGACGGTCAGTCCGAAGCGTTGCGAATATTCGCGTGCGATCGCGCTGCTGATGCGGTTGGAGAGCACGCTCAGGCGATAAGGCAGAAAGCGCTCCAGCGCCAGCAGCGCGCCGGGCGCGTCGCTTTCGTGCCCGCCCGCCGATGTCGTGGCTGTTCCTGTTCCGTCGTCCGCTCTTCCCATACCGCACCGCAGCTTGAAATTGGTTTCATATGAAACTATAACGGAAGCCTGCCGCGCGCAAGCACGGCCCCCACCCACCCCGCATTCCGAGGAGTCCGCATGAACGCCCAGCCCGATTTCGGCATGACCGTCACCACCTTCGAGAACCCGATGGGCATCAACGGCTTCGAGTTCGTCGAGTTCGCGGCACCGGCCGGGCAGGGTCAGGTGATGCGCAAGTATCTGGAAAACCTGGGGTTCACCGCCGTCGCGCGGCACAAGGACCGCGACATCACACTGTTCCGCCAGGGCGGCATCCACTTCCTGCTGAACGAGACCCGCGAGAGCTTCGCCTCGGATTTCGCCGACAAGCACGGGCCGTCGGCCTGCGGCTTCGCGATCCGTTTCAAGAAGCCGGACAGCGAAGTGCTCGCGCACGTGCTGGCCAACGGCGGCGAGGAGATCGACTTCATGCCGGAGACCCGCGCAGTGGACGCGCCGGTCATCAAGGGCATCGGCGACTGCATGCTGTACCTCATCGATGACGGCAACGGCGATCTCTACGCCGACTTCGTCGCCATCGACGGCGCCGAGCAGCAGCCCGCCGGCTTCGGCCTCACCTTCATCGACCATCTGACCCACAACCTGTTCGTGGGCAACATGCAGAAGTGGTCGGACTACTACGAGAAGCTGTTCAACTTCCGCGAGATCCGCTACTTCGACATCAAGGGCGCCAAGACCGGCCTGCTGTCGAAGGCGATGACCGCGCCGGACGGCATCGTGCGCATCCCGCTCAACGAGTCCAGCGACGAGAAGAGCCAGATCAACGAATATCTGCGCGACTACAAGGGCGAGGGCATCCAGCACATCGCGCTGTTCACCGACGACATCTACGCCACGGTCGAGGCGATGCGCGAGGCCGGCATCGAGTTCCTCGACACCCCGGAGACCTACTTCGACGTGATCGACCAGCGCGTGTCGAACCACGGCGAGGACGTGCCGCGCCTGGCGAAGAACAAGATCCTGATCGATGCCGACCCGGAGACGCACCAACGCAAGCTGCTGCAGATCTTCACCCAGAACGCATTCGGCCCGATCTTCTTCGAGATCATCCAGCGCAAGGGCAACGAGGGCTTCGGCGAAGGCAATTTCCAGGCGCTGTTCGAGTCGATCGAACGCGATCAAATGAAGCGCGGAGTCCTCTGATCCACACGCACGGGGCGGGCCACGGCCCGCCCTTCGTCATTCCACTCTGCCGGCGGGCCGGGCCCCGCCCCATGGATATCCGATGAAAGCGAATGGCTACATGTCAGGCTTCGGCAACGAGTTCGCGACCGAGGCATTGCCCGGCACGCTGCCGGATGGCCACAACTCGCCGCAGCGCGTCGCGCACGGCCTGTACGCGGAGCAGATCAACGGCACCGCGTTCACCGCGCCGCGCCACCAGAACCGCCGCAGCTGGCTTTACCGCATCCGCCCGGCGGCGATGCACGGCGAATTCTCCCTGCTGAACCATGCCCGCTTCCACAACGACTTCGGGCACGGTCCGATCACCCCGGACCAGCTGCGCTGGAGCCCGATGCCGATGCCGGAGGCACCGGTCGACTTCATCGACGGCCTGTTCACCGTGGCGGGCAACGGCTCGCCGGTCGCGGGCAGCGGGATCGGCATTCACCTGTACGCGGCGAACACCTCGATGGAAGGCCGCTATTTCTACGATGCGGACGGCGAGATGCTGATCGTGCCGCAGCAGGGTCGGCTGCGCATCGAGACCGAACTGGGCGTGCTTGAAGTCGAGCCGCACGAAATCGCGGTGGTTCCGCGTGGCATCCGCTTCCGGGTGGAACTGCCGGACGGCGCCTCGCGCGGCTACGTCTGCGAGAACTTCGGTGCGTTCCTGCGCATCCCCGACCTGGGGCCGATCGGCAGCAACGGCCTGGCCAATCCGCGCGATTTCCTCACCCCGCAAGCCGCGTACGAGGATCTCGAGGGCGATTTCGAGCTGATCGCCAAGTTCCAGGGGCACCTGTGGCGCGCCGACATCGGTCACTCGCCGCTGGACGTGGTCGGCTGGCACGGCAGCCACGCGCCGTACAAGTACGACCTGCGCAAGTTCAACACGATCGGTTCGATCAGCTTCGACCATCCCGACCCGTCGATCTTCCTCGTGCTGACCTCGCCGACCGATTCGCCCGGCGTGGGCAACCTGGATTTCGTGATCTTCGGCCCGCGCGTGCTGGCGATGCAGGACACGTTCCGTCCGCCGTGGTTCCACCGCAACATCGCCGGCGAGTTCATGGGCCTGGTCCACGGTGCCTACGACGCCAAGGCCGAAGGCTTCGCGCCCGGCGGCTGCTCGCTGCACAACTGCATGACCGGGCATGGCCCGGATGCGGCCACGTTCGAGAAGGCGAGCAGCGCCGATACCTCCAAGCCCGACTACATCCGCGACACGATGGCCTTCATGTTCGAATCGCGTGCGGTGATCCGGCCGACCGAACAGGCGATCGCGGCGCCGCATCGGCAACGCGAATACCAGGCGTGCTGGGCGGGGTTGAAGAAGAACTTCGATCCGGGCGACTGAATCCGACTGAACGGCAATCTCGCGCTTTCGCGTGCGGTTCACGGGCGGCTCGTAGGGTGGATCCCGTTTTCATCACGAGGCCGCCCCCATGACGCCAAGGACATTCCTGCAGCTCCTTCCAGGAGTACTTGCCATCGCCTGCCTGCTGGGCTTGGCCGCGTGCACGCCCGCCGGCAGCGATGCCGCCGCGGATGCGCCCGTGCAGGACGCCGCTCCGGTCGCCGCCGCGCCCGCGCCCGCCGACCCGGCACCGACAGCCGATCCGGGGCCGGCCCCCGATATTGGGCTGGTGCATTGGAATGGCTATGGCGACACGGCTTTCGGGATGGACGAGGCGGCCTTCCGCAAGGCCTGGGGCGGCGATCTTTCGAGCTACGAGTTCGAGGACAAGGCCAGCTGCTTCCACCTGTGGCCGAAGGGCCAGAAGACCTCGGCCGAGCTCGCCTTCATGTTCGGCGACGCGCGATTCGCGCGCTACAGCACCGAGGATCCGAAATTGACCGCACCGGGCGGCGGCAGGATCGGCATGTCGCGCGAGGAGATCGGCAAGCTCTACCCCGGGCGCATCGAGGAAGAACCGCACAAGTACACCGACGGCAAATACCTGAGGATCGTCGATGGCGGGAACGTGCTGGTGTTCGAGACCGACGGTTCCGGCAAGGTCACCGAATGGCGCGTGGGCATTCCGCCGTACGTCGATTACGTGGAAGGCTGCGCCTGACTGGCGAGCACCGTTGCCTCAGTCCCGCGGCGCGGCCTCTTTCGTAACCGTCGGCGGATCGGGGCGATCCTGCGGATGGATCGCCAGGGCGGCGCGCGCCATCATCAGCGCGCCCACCGGCGCGGTGATGAACAGGAACGCCGAGACCAGCAGCTCGCGCAGGCTCAAGCCTCCGCTGGCCAGCGCATGCGCGGCGATGGAGGCGAGCAGGATGCAGCCCACGCCCATCGTGCTGGCCTTGGTCGGGCCGTGCAGGCGCTTGTAGAAATCGCCCAGTTTGGCGAGGCCGAGCGAGCCGACCAGCACGAAGAAGCTGCCGATCGCCAGCAGCGCCACGATGAGGATGTCGAGCGCGGCGTTCATTCGACGATGTCCCGGCGCATGACGTATTTGGACAGCGCCACGGTGCTGACGAAGCCGAGCATGGCGATGACCAGTGCCGCCTCGAAATAGACCGAGGAACCCACCCGGATGCCGTACAACACCAGCAGCGCGATGCTGTTGATCGACACCGTGTCGAGCGCGAGGATGCGATCGGGCAGGGTCGGGCCGCGGAAGAGGCGCCACAGCGACATCGCCATCGCCAGCGCGACGACGTACATGCAGAAGGCGGCGGCGGTGGCGATCATTCGAAGATCTCCCTGAGCAGCGACTCGTAGCGCGACTTGATCCCGGCGATGGTGGCGTCGGCATCGCGCAGGTTGAAGCAGTGCACCAGCAGGAAGCGGCGGTCGGGGCTCAGTTCGGTGGAGAGCGTGCCGGGCGTGAGCGAGATGATGCTGGCCAGCGCGGTGATGCCGTGCAGGTCGCGAATGTCGAGCGGGACCCAGACGAAGCCCGGATGGATCTTCGACTCGCGGCCCAGGATCATCCGCGCGACCTGCAGGCTGGAGGCGGCGATGTCGTGCAGCACGCGACCGGACAGCCGCAGCATGGCGGGCAGGCGATGCATGCGCGCGTGCTCGGGCTGCAGCAGCCCGGCGCACAGCGGCAGCGCGATGGCCAGCGCGATCGCGATGGCGAGGCTGCCTGCGCTGAGATCGCCGGCCAGCAGCAGCCACAGCAGCAGCACGGCCACGCTCAGCAGCGGCGAGGGCAGGAAGCGCCTCATGGTGAAGGCCCTCGCGTGGCGGGGCGGGCATCGCGGATCAGGTTCGAGGTCGCGCCGGGCGCGATGACTTCCTTGGCGGCCTCGTCGAGGTAGCGATAGACCGGCGCGGCGAACACCACCAGCGCGATGCCGTAGCCCAGCAGCAGCCAGATCGCCGTCCACTGCATCCGCCGCATCGCGGGCGTCGTCGGTTGCGGCTCGGGCAGCGGCGGCAGGCCGCTTTCCGGGCGCCAGCGGGCCGCGCGCGCGGGGGCCTCCCACAGCAGGCCACTGCCGGCGCGCGCCATCGCCACGATCGACATCCAGCTGGTGAGCAGGATCATCCCCCAGATCCACGGCACGCGATCCTCCGGCACTGCCTGCAGCATCAGCAGCTTGCCGACGAAGCCCGAGAGCGGCGGCAGGCCGGTGATCGAGATCGCGGCCAGGCTGAAGGCCACGCCGGTGGCGATCGGCTGTTGCAGCGCGCCGATGGTGTTGAGGCGGTCGCCATCGCTGCCGCGCTGGCGACGCATCTGGTTGGCGATGAGGAACAGCGCGGCGGCGGCGAAACTGCTGTGCAGCAGGTAGTAGAGGCCGGCGGCGATCGCCTTGTCGTTGCCGAGCGAGAATACGGTGAACAAGGTCGCGGCCGAGGCCACCACCAGCCAGCCGGTGATCGCGCGCAGCGATATCGAGGCCATCGCGCCGAAGGTGCCCAGCAACAGCGTGGCGAGCGCGGCGGGCAGCAGCCAGTCCCAGGGCCAGCCCTGCGCGCCGGGGATGTCGCCGAAGGCCAGGGTGAACACTCGCAGCGCCGAATACACGCCGACCTTGGTCATCACCACGAACAGCGCCGCGACCGGGGCCGGCGTGTACTTGTAGGTCATCGGCAGCCACAGGAACATCGGCAGCAGCGCGGCCTTGGCGCAGAACACCGTCAGCAGGATGCCGGCGCCGGCTTGCACCAGCGCGGCCTCGCGCGGGCCGAGCTGGGCCACGCGCGCGCCGATCTCCGCCATGTTGAGCGTGCCGACCAGCCCGTAGATCAGGCCGAGCGCGATCAGGAACAGGGTCGAGGCGACGATGTTGAAGACCACGTAATGCAGGCCGGCGCGCATGCGCGGGCCGCGGCCGCCGGTCAGCATCAGGCCATAGCTGGCGATCAGCATCACCTCGAAGAACACGAACAGGTTGAACAGGTCCGCGGTGAGGAAAGCGCCACACAGGCCTGCCAGCTGGAACTGGAAGAAGGCGTGGAAATGCGGTGCCCGCGCATCCCAACCGGTGGAGGCGTACAGCAGCGCCGGCACGGCCAGCAGCGCGACCAGCAGCACCAGCGCGGCGGAGAGGTGGTCGGCGAGCAGGGCGATGCCGAGCCGGGCCGGCCAGTCGCCCAGCAGGTAGACCAGACTGCCTTGCGCATCGACGCGGTCGACCAGTGCGATCGCCAGCGCCATCAGGCCCAGCGTGCCGACCCAGCCGAGCGCGCGCTGCCAGGCGATGCCGCGGCGCTCGACCAGCAGGATCGCGGCGGCCATCAGCAGCGGCAGCAGGATCGGTGCGACGGGCAGGTGCTGGATCATCGCGCGGCCTCGTCGGCGCCGGCTTCGCCGGGCGCGGTCGCGCAGGCCTCGAGGTCCTCGGCGGTTTCCTCGCGGTCGGTGTCGAGCGGCACCAGCCGGGTGTAGTCCAGGCCGGTGCCGGCATCGACATGGTCGCTGCCGCCGTCGCTGCGGTTGCGGATCGCGATGACGATGGTGACGGCGGTCATCGCGAAACCGATCACGATGGCGGTCAGCACCAATGCTTGTGGCAACGGATCGACGTGGTGCTCGAGCGTGTGCGGCACGCCGTCGCGCAGGATCGGTGGCATGTTCGGGCGCAGCCGTCCGGCCGAGAAGATCAGCAGGTTGGCGGCGTAGGACAGCAGGGTCAGCCCGAGGATCACGTCGAAGCTGCGCGAACGCAGCACCAGGTAGATGCCGGCCGCGGTGAGGATGCCGATGGCGCTGGCGAGGGCGAATTCCATCAGCGTGCCCCCTTTGCCGGTGCGGGCGATTGCTTGTGACGACGCGGCGCGCGGATGTCGCCCATCATCGACAGGATCAGCATCGCGCCGCCGAACACGACCAGGTACACGCCGGTGTCGAACACCAGGGCGCTGGCCAGGGGCACGCTGCCGATCATGGGCAGCACCGGTTCGGCATGGCCGCTGGTGAGGAAGGGCAGGCCCATCAGCATCGGCGCGATGCCGCCCGCCAATGCGAGGACAAGGCCGATGCCGATCAGCTTGATGTAGTCGAAGCCCAGCCGGCTTTCGACATAGCGCGAGCCGAGGATCACGTACTGCAGCAGCAGCGGGATGGTCAGCACCAGACCGGCGATGAAGCCGCCGCCGGGCTGGTTGTGGCCACGCAGGAACAGGTAGAGCGAAACGGCGATGGCCAGCGGGAACAGCACGTGGCCGAGCGTCGCGGGAATTGCCAGCTCCACCGGCGGCCCGGGGATGCGTTCTTCCGGCGCCAGTCGGGCCCGGCGCAGCAGCGCGTGGACGATGAGCCCCGCCATGCCGAACACCGCGATCTCGCCCAGGGTATCGGTGCCGCGAAAGTCGACCAGGATCACGTTGACCACGTTGCTGCCCCAGGCCTCCGGCAGCGCGCGCGCCAGCAGCTCATCGGCCACGGTCTGCGAAGGCCGGGTCATCATCGCCCAGGCCAGCGAGCCGGTGATGCCACCGCCGATGATCGCGATCAGTGCGTCACGCCAGCGCCGCAGCCCGCGCCACGAACCCGCCTGCGGCGTCGGGCTGACCTGCGGCAGGTAATTGAGCGCGAGCAGCAACAACGCCACCGTCGCCAGTTCGACCAGCAGTTGGGTGAGCGCGAGGTCGGGTGCGGACAGGAACACGAACACCAGGCTGACCGAGGTGCCGACCGCGCCGAGCACGATCAGCGCCGGCAGCCGCTGCCGGTGCATGACGACGGTCATCACTGTGGCCGCGACCAACATCGTCCACAGGCCCCAGCCCAGCGGCGGCATCGGCTGGATGCCCGGTCCGGGGCCGGTGCCGAGCAAGGGCGCCAGCGCCGGCAGCGTCGCCAGCACCATCGCCGCCAGCAGCAATAGCAGCAGAGAGCGCTGCAGGCTGCCGTTGGCGATGCGGCGGGTGAAGCGGCGGGCGAGATTGTTGAGCGCGTCCACGTTCACGTAGAACAGGTGGCGGCCCCAGGATTGGCGCACGATGGCGTGCAGGTCGAACAGCCGGGTCAGGCCGAAGTAGAGCGCGATGCCGCACAGCA